>CAZZBE010000112.1:6723-14486 GCA_964652715.1 uncultured Desulfobacteraceae bacterium | reverse complement strand
TCGGAAAAGGCGCGATGTCCGCCCGGGAAGGGATAGATGCTGGTCCACCGGTGGAAATCGTCCCCTTCGGATTTGGAGATGGAATATCCTTCATGGGTCGTCCGGGCGAATTCGGGCAGGATGTCGGACCGGATCACCGGCGCGACGCCGTCCACGGGAATGTAGAAATTCTTCACCAGCACGACCCGGTCCCCGGCCCGGGACAGGGCCGCCGCGAGCGCCCTGTTCGCCGCCGCCAGGACGGCCTGGGAGACCGCCATGTCGGCGCCGGGCGTCCCGAAAAACCCCTCGCCCACGTCCTCGTAGGACCGGTCCAGGAGCACGTCGATGCCGATGACGGCGGCCCCTTTGTCGTAGAGCTGGTTCACGAGGTCGGCCAGAAGAAGCCGGGGGGTGGGGGACCGATACCCGTAAGCCATGGCCGATGGATCGTCGATGAAAACGATGACGATGGGGGTGTCGAGGGTGTAGCGGTCCGGTCCCCGGATGAGGAACCGGTAATCGATGGAGCGGTTCTCCAGCCGCTTGAGCAGCGATTCCCCCATCTCCGCCACCTGGGGCAGCGACAGGACGATGGCGACGATCAGGGCGAAGAGGACCTTGGAAAACGGGGAAAGGCGGTTTTTCAGCAAATCCGCTCCTCGCTACCGGCGGGCGAGATGGAGCACCTGAACGTCCTGGCAGATGTCGGGAAGGGCCGCCGCGACCGTTTCACGGGAGAGGTCGGCGCCTCCCGCCAGCGCGCCGTTGACGCCGGCCATTGCGCCTTCCACCGCCCAGGGCGGCATGGGGCCCGGCGAGGCCCATCCCCAAAGATAATGGACCCCCGAACCGGCGGGGACCCGCGGCACCGCCAGCACATCCCCCGACTGTTTGCCTTCGGCCGCGGTCTCCCCGGCCAGCTTGTGCTTGAGGACCCATCCGGTCAGCCCGGACGGGGCGGCAATCCGGTACCGCCGCCCCCTCTTTTCCAGGACCGTCACGGGCGCGCCCTCGTCCAGTGTTCCCACCACCTCGGCGAAGGGCGTTTTGCCGGCCCGGACGGCCACCCCGTCCTCCTTGGCCGACAGCACCTCCTCGGCCGCCACCCGGCTGGCGAAAAACGTCCGGCCGGCCAGGGCCATGAGGTCGTCGGTATCGGGAAACAGCCGGGTGGAGACGACCCCGCCGTCGGGCGTGCGGGCGGTGTGGTAGACGTAGACGTACCGTTCCCGGTCCGTTTTGTAGGCGACCTGGAGGGCTTCTCCGCCCGTGGAGAGCCGGTGGTCCCGGATGGGCGCGCCGTTGACCGCCCACGCCCCGCCGGTTCCCCGGGCCCGGAGCGCCCGGTCGGCCAGCGCCTGGATGCCGGGATCGTCGGGAAAAAAGCTTTTGAGTTTCCAGAGAATGTAGACGCTCCGGTTGGGGCTGTTTTCCGCCTGGAAGGCGGCGGCCAGTTCCAGGGCCGCTTCGATCTTGTCCGGCGAGAGGTGGTTAGAGCGGCTGAAGGCGACCCAGTCCTGCTGGAGCGGGGTCAGGTGGCTCCGCACGGCATTGATGCGGGTCCGTTGATTGGGGCTGAAAAATTCCGCCACGAACGCGGAATAGCCCGACGTTTCCTCGCCGGATGCGCCGGCCGGTCCTTCGGAAGCGCCGGAGGAAAAGGAAATCGCCTGTTCCCGCCCGGCGGGGATCTTGACCAGGGTTCCGTCCGGCGACAGGATCCGGGCAAAAGCGTCGGGTCCGGTTTTCACCGTGCCCCCGCCGGCGACCTTGGCCCCGCGTTTGAGGCGTTGCCAGTCCGCTTCGGGCGTCGCTTTGATCTGGACGTCTCCGGTGGCCGACAACACGGTGCCGGTCGCGGCGAATGCCGGCGGCGTCAGGGCCGTCAGGGCCGTCAGGGATAGAAACGCCAGCGCCGCGATGCCCGCGCCGATCGTCGGAAAGGTTTTCATGAACGCCTCCTTGGTTTCCATGGGTCGGGAATCTTCACATTTAGGGTTAAGGGTCTTCAGAGCCAGTTGCCGATGAGCAGAAACGGCGCCCAGAACGCGGGGTGGTGAAACCGGTCGTCCCCGATCATCCGGATCTGGGCCAGCCGAAGGGCTTCGGCCTTGGGCGTTTTCTCCTGATGGAGCTGCCGGTAGAACGCCGTCATGATCCTGAACGCGGCTTCGTCGTCCGCGAACCAGAGCGTGGCCACGGCGCTGCTCACCCCGGCCTTGACCGCGATGCCCGCCAGCCCGAAGGCGGCCCATTCGTCCCCCAGGGCGGTCTGGCAGGCGCTCAGGGTCAGCAGGTCCACCTGGTTGCCCCGGCGTCGGGTCCGGTCGATGATCGCTTCCAGGCGGTCCATGGTCAGTTTTTCGTCGTGGGTCAGCAGGAAGGTCTCATCGGCGCCGCCGCCGAACACGCCGTGGGTGGCCATGTGAACGATGTCGTAATCGGCGTCGTCGAAGGCCCGGGTCAGGTTGTCCAGGGTGAAGCTTTCGTCCAGCAGGACGGTCCCTCCCATCAGATCGTGGAGCGTCGTCAGCTCCTGCTTGACGCTGGGAAGCGACGCAAAGCCCTGCCGGGCCTCGGACAATCCCTCCAGGAGGACCCCGCCGCTCCCTTTATCGGCTGGTTTGGCGGCGGTGAGGGTGATGGCCGGCGCCGTGCCCACGGCATAGCGCTGGATAAGGAACCGTTCGCCGTCGTAGAGCGTCGAAAAGGGGATGAGACGCAGCACGCCGTCCGGCGCGATGACCAGCGTGTCGATGTCGCGTTGAGCCAGCGCCGGTTCCAGGGGACGGATCAGCCAGTCGTGGAGGGTCCGGCCATCCTCCTGAAATCCCTCGCCCCGGCTGTTCTGGAGGCGGCGCCGGAACCGGCGGACGGTCCGGTCCAGTTCCGTCGCCGCCGCCGGGACGGTGTAAAGATCGATGGCGTCCCGGGTCATCAGCAGGATCGCCAGGTAATCGGGGAAGGGGATGGGGTAGATCACCGCCGTGTGGGGGGCGATCTCCTCCGGCTTGAGGGTGGTGGTTTCGATGTCGGAAACGCAGGGATCCTGGAAATACTCCTGGAGTTCGACGGTTTTGAGCAGTTCCATGGCGTCCCGCCCCTCTTCGAGCAGGCCCTGGCGGGCGTCGCCTTCCGCCTGGGCCGCGGCTTTCTCCAGGAGCAGCCGCGCCAGTTCCAGGTAAACCGGACGGATCTTTTCCTGAAAGAGATCGTGCCGGTCCCGGTAGCCGGCGACGAGTTCCTGCCGGATGGGCGTCAGGGCCTCGACGGCCAGCCGGTAGGACCGGATGGCGTCGTCCCGGTCGCCGGCGTCGGCGTGGAGCCGTCCCGCCTGCCAGTGGAGGCGGTACCGGATCTCCGGGGAGATCCCCGACCGCTGGACGTGAAACAGAGCGGACAGGGTGAGCTGAAGAGCCTCCCCGTTTCGACCCCTTAACTCGTAGAGCCGGCCGAGATCGCCCCGGGCGAGGGCGAGCAGTTCGGGGTCATCCAGTCGCGTCGCGATGGCGTCGGCTCCCTGCAAGGCCGACAGGGCCAGCGGGTCCATCTCATCGGCGGCGTCCGGCCAGATTTGTGAACCTTCCATGGCCAGGAGGCCCAGGGAGACGAGATCCCGGCCCTTTTCATGGCTGTCGGGCCGGTCCCCGATCCCGGCCAGGGCCTCCCGGATGGCCTCGATGGCGGCCTGGGGATCGCCGAGACGGACGCCGACCCGGGCCAGGTTGATGAGGACCCGGGATCGGAGGGCCGGGGTTTCCGCCATCCGGTCGAGGAGGTAGCGGCACTCCTCCCAGGCCGCCACCGCATCGACGTAATCTTTGCGGGAGGCATGGGCGACGCCGGTGTTGATGAGCACTCCGGCGAGGGCCTCCCGGCTGCCGGCTTTCGTGGCCGCGTCCTCCCCTTTTTCCAGGAAGGCCATGGCCTCGTCCGGCTGCCCGATGGCGAGATAGAGATCCCCCAGCCGGGCGTGGAACCGGGCCTTTTGCACCGGGTTCCGGACCCTTTCCGCGACGCCGGCCGCGGCCTGGAGGGTCGCCAGGGCGCGATCGAGATGACCCAGGGCCTGCAGGGCTTTTGCCTGGGAAAGAAGGGCCTGGAGCCGCGCTTCCGGCGATTTCTCTTCCCGGGCCAGATCCGCCGCTCCTTTCCAGGCATCGACGGCCGCGACGAATTCTCCTTGGCGGTAATGGGCCGATCCTTTTTCCATGAGGGCGGGGAGGGCATCGGGATCGGCGGCCCCGAAGGACGGCGAAACGGCGATGGAAACGAGAAGGGCGATGCCGGCGACGATCCGGAATGTCTGTTTGTCAGGTTGTGGCATTCGGCTACCTTATGTTCGCGGCTTTCTGAAGGTGGAAAATGGCGTCTTTCATGTCGATGACCTGGTCGGCGACGCCGTCCAGGCTTGCCAGGCGGTCCGCCGATATCTCGACGCCCACCATGATCCGGAGGGCGCTGATGGCGTTCTCCAGCGACGTCGCGCCCGTTCGGACCGTCATGGAGGTCCGGGCCGTGTTCCGGGCCTCGTCGCGGAACAGGACGTAAACCGTGGACGTTCCGCCGGCGGGCAGTTTCCATTTCTTCTGGGCGGCATAGGTCTCCCACTGGCCGCCCTGACCGAAATTGACGTTGCTGATGTACATCTGCGCGGCGTTGACGGCGTTCAGGGTCAGGGCGACGCTGCCGGAGGCCCGGGTTTCCCGGTCGGTGTTGAGCATCCGCACCGATGCGTTCTTGGGCGCCACGGTGTCCAAAATGAATTCCAGGTGCTCCGTTCCGCCGATCCGTCCCCGGTCGTCTTCGGCGGCGACATGGGCGTAAAATTTGGCGTAATCCGCACTCAGGTTCTGGCTGGTGGTCCGCGGGGTCGCGACGCCCGGCTTTTTCGCATTCCGCTTGGTGATGGCGTAGTCGGTCTTGTTGTTGAAGGCGACGTAGTATTTCTCGTTGGCCCCGACCTGGGTGGGCTCCCAGGAAACGGTGACGTTGGGGCTGTTGCTGATGCGGACGGTGGGGACCAGATTCAGATTCCGCACCAGGTCGTCGGCCCTCGGCTCCATCCGTATGTTCCGGACGGGGCCGGGCCCTGTATCCGGAAAGGTCCGCTTTTTGCCGAAATCGAATTCAAAAAAGACGTCTTCTCCGGTTTCATGGGTCGATGCGGCCGTAGGCGGGCTCGTATCGGAAATGACGATGCCCGTTCCATTGGCCTCCCACTGGGAATACAGCTCGCTGGTGTTGTCGGTTTCGGAAATGGCGGCGAACCGCAGGGCATAGGGCGTGTTGGGTTTGAGTCCGGTAAGGGAGAAGAACCCGTCGGCATCGCTGACCTCCGTCCAGGTCCATTCGGCGATGTTGACGGGATCTGTGACATTGTACACGTGGGCGACGACGAACGTGCCGGTCAAATTGGCATCGGCGATGTTGCCCACCGTTCCGGTCAGCCGGTTGGCGCTGGTGCTGATCAGTTCGAAAGCCAGCGACCCACCGGGCTCCACGCCCGTTTGAGTAACGGAGGGGTACCCTTCGGCGTAGACGGCGACGGTGTAGTCGACAATGGGATTCCCATAGTCGTCGGTGACCGGCAGCCCGAAAATCTCGAATTGGCCGTCTTTATCCGTTGTGCCCGACATCCAGAAGTAATCGACGCCAAAGGGATCTTCAAGGGTCGCCTCCACCACGGCGCCCACGACCGGGGCGCCGCCGGCGGTCGCCGTGCCGGTGATGATCCCTTCCTCGGCCAAAGTGAAATCTTTGGAGACGTTGCCTGTGGCGGGTGGAAATTCGAATGCAACCAGATAGCCCTCTTTAAAGACGATGGTCATCAGGTCGGCCATGCCCGTGGGCACGTTGGTGATCCTGTACCGGCCGTCCGTCAGCGTCTGGACGTAGTCCAGATAATTGGCGAGAAAGGAGTAGACGAACACGTAGGCGTCGACGGCCGGCGTCGCACCGCCCGGCAGGTAAACCGTCCCATCGAAGGTGCGGCCCGCGCCCAGGCCGACATCCCAGGAACCGTCGCCCGTAATGGAAAGGCGTTCGTTATAAGCGCCGAGAGACGCCGATGCCGGCGGCCGGACCGTCAGTTCGTAATCCGACGCCGGGGTGATTCCGGAGATGGAATAGTTGCCGAACGCATCCGTGAACCCTTCCACGATGCCGATGCATCCTTCGGTGGTGGGGGACCAGACCTCGACGCGCGCGTCGGCAACGGCCGATCCGTTCGGATTTGTTACCATCTCGGTCACCGTCCCGGTGAGCGTATAGGTCGCGCCTTTTTGCTGTAAGATCACTTCCACTGTGTCGTTGCAGCTGGTTTGACTTAGACAGGTGGAAATGTTGGACAAAGTGACGGGACAATAGTCCGAGTCCTCCCCGATGCCGACCTCGAGGTCGTAATCGCCGGAAGCGGGCAAGCCCTGGATGAGGAAGGCGCCGTCGGCGTCCGTGACAGCGCTGTTTCCGGCCCGCTGACTCTCCGACCAGGCGCTGACGATGACCTTCGATAAAGGCTGGTTTCGGGTGTTCTCGACCCTGCCGATGATCACCTGTCCCTGGGCGATAACGATATCGATATTCGTTGCGCTGCCCGAAAGGGCGTTTACATGTCCGGCGACGGCGTCGTCCCGCACCGTTCCGGTTGGAGACCAGTAATAGGCGCCCAGGGGCGGCGCCCAGACCTCGACGACGAAATCGTCCGCCGGCTGCAAGCCCGAGATCTCGTAGCTTCCGTCAAAGCTGGTGTAGGTTTCTCCCCAGGATTCCGTCTCATCGGACCAGGCGCTCACCAGCACATCCGCCACGCCGGCGCCGCCCGACCGGGTCACCTTGCCGGAGATGGCGGTCCCCTCTGAAAGCGAGAAGTCGATGTTCCCGGCGGATCCGGCCACTACGCTCACCGGCGTCGCCTCGGACCAGTACCGGACGTTGTCATAATACCGAGGCGGATAATTGTCCGGCCAGACGCTGACTACATAATCATCCAGCTTGACCAGATCGCCGATCTGATATTCAAAGGACGTGTGCCGGGAATCGAGGATCACCTCCACGCCGGACCCGTATTCGGTGGAGATGGATTCCGCATCCACCCAAACCGAAGCGCCGTCGGGCGGCGGGGAAGGGAATGAGATGGTTCCGCTGATGGTCGTTGCCTCGCTTTCGAGGGAAAAGTCGATGCCCGTCTGGTTTCCTGAAGCGAGATTCACCGGATCGGCCAGGAGCCAGTCGAACCGGGCCTGATAGGCCTGGTAGGGATGGCTGGCCGGGACGATTTCCACGATGTAGTCCGCAGCGGGGAAAAGCCCGGTTATGGCGTACTGGACGGCCCCCGCGCCCGTGCCGTAGATTTCCACTTCTCCATAGTAATCGTTTGTGGGGGACCAGGCGGAGACGTAGGCGTATTCGTTCAGATCGAGACCGGTCACTTCTCCGGAAATGGCAAACCCCGTGAACGGCGCCACCGAAGAAAAATCGGCGAATGCGATGTTGTCTTCGGGCAGAAAGACGCCGCTTTGGGCGTCTTGCAGGAGATCATCGATATAGACGGATACGGTATACGTACCCGGCGGCAGCCCGTCGATGAGGTAGTTGGAATCGCCGCCGATGTCGAAGCCGAAGGTCTCGGCGCCGCCCCAGGCCGTGGTGGTTTCGTCATACGCTTCGACCCATGCGCCTTCGATGAAGCCGTCCGCGTTTTTGACGTGCCCGGCGATGGTCCCGGTGGCGGGGATCGCGATGTCCCAATAGTAGAGCCAGGTCGGAAAAACAATGGTTGC
>CAZZBE010000112.1:0-6623 GCA_964652715.1 uncultured Desulfobacteraceae bacterium | reverse complement strand
AGTAGAGCCAGGTCGGAAAAACAATGGTTGCGGTCTCCCACGAATAGGCCGTCTGGGGGGCGGCGCCGGCGTCTTCGCCGTAATAATAGCCGGTATCCGCCGGCCAGGCCGATATGATGTACTGCCGGGTGGGAGACGCCCAAATGCCGTACCACCCCTCGGCGTCGGTGGACGCGCCCCCCGCATAGTTATAGTCGGGATAGGTCCAGGCCTCGACCCAGACGCCTTCCAGGGGCAGCCCCAAGCTGTCGGTGATGTAGCCCAGCAGAGCGCCAAGTTGAATGGTGATGCTCGCACTGCCGGAAGTGATGTCCACCCAGTCGGCGTTTTCCTCGAGATATTGGCCATTGTAATACATGTCGGCGTACTCGTCGCCGTCGATGTCCAGGGCCACCACATAATCGTCCAGCGGCTGGAGGTCGGAGAACGTGACGGCGCCGGAGACCGGATCCGTCGATCCCGAAGCGAATGCGCCGTCGACCGAATAAGACCAGACATAAATGTCAACGCTGAACCCCAGAGAGGTTCCGTCGTCGTACTCGGCCGTTACCGTCAGCGTCGCGGCATTCGCCTGGAAAGGGGCGGCGGCCATCGCCGAAAAGCAGATCAACAGCAAAACCGAAAGAAAAAAAAGACCTTTCTTTCCTGACCCTGTCCGGATTCGATTTTCAAGGTCCATTTCGACCTCCCTCTAAAAACGTCATGCGTCTCAGAACGGGCTCGCCAGCCAGTCGTCCACCGGCGTGGGCACGCCCTCCCGCTCTTTGACAATGAACCGACTGGCCGCCTCCACCGCCCTTTCGGCGCAGGATTTGACGATCCATTGGCCGGCGTCCAGGAACTGGTCCGGCAGCACGGCCAGAAAGCTGCTGATGTCGGTGACGGGCGATTCGATGAAGATGTCGCCGTCGATGCCCAGTTCCGAAGAGGCCGACACGATGCTGTCGGGGGTGGTGATGAACTGGTCCGCTGAGATGCGGATGTTGCCGCCGCGGCCCTCGAAGGCTTTGGCGATGATCTGTCCGTTTTTCAGGACGATGAACCGGGCGACCGCGTCGATGTCGCCTCCGCTTTCCGCGCCCTGCTGGACGCTGGTGGTGATTCGGCTGTCTTCCAGGTAGAGCATGTCCCCGCTGGTGATGTACATCCGGCCGCCGCCCGCGTTGACGGCTTCCGTGGTGGCTTCGCCGCCTTCGGTCAGGACGATGTCGCCGGCCGCCGAGATGGTGATCGTGCCGGCGTCCCCGGCGGCGCCGGGGTTTCGGCTGGCGGAGGAAATGGCGGCGGATTTTTGAATGGAAAGGGTCCCGGCCCGCACCTGGATGTCCCCGGCCTGTCCCTGGCCGGCGGTCTCCGTGCTGATGATCGTGCCGGGGTCCGTGAGGGATGCCGGACCGGAAACCGCAACGTCGATGGACCCGGCGCCGCCGCCGGCGCCGGCGCTGTTGGTGGATGACGAAATATGGCCGCCGTTGCGCATCAGGAGGCGGTCCGCCGATATGGCGATGGTTCCGGCGTTTCCCGGACCTTCGGTGCTGGCGGTGATCCCGGCCCCGTCTTCGAAGACGACGTCCGACGCCCCGACAACGATGTCGCCGGCGTTTCCGGCGTCCGGATCTTCGGATTCGGATGTGGTCAGGATCTGGCTGTGGACCCCGTCGGCGCTGGCGCCGGCAAGGCGCACCGCGCCGTCTGGCGCTGTCAGCGTTACGTCCCCGCCGCGGCCCACGCCCAGGGATTCGCTGCGGATTCTGGCGCCCTCCGTGAACTGGATCTCCAGGGCGTTGAGGATGACGCTCCCGCCCGCGGCCGCCGGGTCCGAGTTGTTGATGGCGGCGCCGGAGATCTGGCTGTCGGTCAAGGCGATGCGGTTGGCCGGGCCGCCGTCGAGCCCTTCGATCAGGACGTCGCCGCCCCTGGCGTCGCCGTTTCGGGTGTCGGTGTTGATCTTGGCGTCCCGTTCCATGGTGAACTGCGGGGTCTTTATGTGGATGCGGCCCCCGTCCCCGGCCCCGTCGGTCCTGCCCAGGGTTCCGCTGAAGATGCGGCCGTCGTCGGTCAGGGTCACGGATTCAGAGCCCTCGACGGTGATGGTCCCGCCGTCTCCGGTCCCGTAGGTGTCGCTGGAAACGGTGCTGCCGGCGGTGATGGCGATTCGCCCGGCGGAGAGGGTCAGCGAGCCGGCCCGGCCGCCGGCGGTCCCGTCCCCTTCAAACTGGGTGTCGGCGAAGACGCTGCTGTTGCCCGTGATTTGGATGGATTCCTTTGCCGAGAGATAGATGTCGCCGCCGTTTCCGGACCCAAACGCGGCGCCGTCTCCAAAGGCGTCCCGGCTCTGGTTGTCGGAGAAAATCCGGGCGCCGTCCACCCTGACGGCGTCGGCCCTGATGTCGACGGTTCCGCCGTCGGCGTCTCCGAAATTATCGGCCAGGATCGTGCTGTTCGCCAGGAGAAACGCCCCGCCCCGAATGAAGATGTCGCCCGATCCCGCGCCGCTGGTCTTCAGGACGGCGCCGTCGGTAATGGCGACATCGCCCCCTTGTCCCGGAACGGTCGGACCGGCATCCGCGGGAT
Source organism: uncultured Desulfobacteraceae bacterium (assembly GCA_964652715.1). Classification (GTDB taxonomy): domain Bacteria; phylum Desulfobacterota; class Desulfobacteria; order Desulfobacterales; family JAABSP01; genus JAABTD01. The sequence continues at coordinate 4,049 of CAZZBE010000112.1, read as the reverse complement.
GGACCTCTCCCCTCGATGCCACGCCGACGATGTCGATGCGGCCCGTCGGCGCGGCGATGCGGTCGGCGGGTGCGCCGTTGACCCTGATTCCTTCGATGCGAATATCCCCTCCGACAAGGGAGAGGGTTTCGCCCGTTTTGACCTTCAGGCCGGGGTCCGGCCCGTCGGCGATCCCGCCCTCCAGCCTGATGCCGGCCGGGGAATCGGTCAGGAATCCAAAGGCTTGAGGCGCGGCGGCCGAGAGCACATCGCTCTCCGATGGTCGGGCGTAAAACCGGTCGGTCTCGCCCATCCGAAGATAATCCGCGGCGCCGACGTGGAACGAGCCCCCCAGGTCGAGCCGGGCATTGGGGCCGAAGACCACGCCGGAAGGGTTTAAAAGGAACAGGTTGGCGTTGGAGAGCAGGCCGCTGCGCGTCAACGTCGAGGTCAGCGTGCCGTCGATCCGGGACGATCCGCCCGTGATCCGGGCGACGATGTTGCCGATATCCGACGCGGCGGCGAAATCGGCCGCTTCATCCACCTGAATATCCAGGGTTTTCAGGCTGTGGAAAAGATTGCCGCCGACCCGTTCGCCGTAGCTTTCCCGGACCGTGTAGGTATCGTTGCGGAGGGGGAGGGACATCTCGCCGGAGGGGCCGACGGTCCCGTCCAGGACGACCTGGGCGGCGGCCGGAGAAAAGAGGCAAAGCACAAAACTCCATAGCAGGACAGCGGAGGGGATGCGGGTTTTCATTGGCTCTCCCTGGAGGTTATGGGATCGGAAAAGAACGCATTCTTCCTCATTAATTAACCATAGATGGGGAAAAAATCAACTCCGTATGTTATTATGCACCAAAAGTTGGAAGCACCGTTTCCATTTTTTCGCGACATCTCAACTGAATGTGAGGAGATCCATGCACTATCCGAACCTGTTTTCGCCCCTTGATCTGGGGTTCACCACGCTCAAAAACCGCGCCCTCATGGGCTCCATGCACACGGGACTGGAGGACAAAGCCGGCGACTACCCCAAGCTGGCCGCCTATTTCGCCGAGCGGGCCCGGGGGGGCGTCGGCCTGATGGTCACCGGCGGCATCGCGCCCAACATCGTGGGGTGGCTCGCGCCCTTTTCATCGAAGCTGACCGGGCGGCGGGAAGCGGCGCGCCACAAAATCGTCGCCGACGCGGTCCACGCCGAAGGCGGCAAGATCTGCATGCAGATCCTCCATGCGGGGCGTTACGGCTACCATCCCCTGTGCGTGGCGCCGTCCCGGATTCAGTCCCCCATCTCGCCTTTCAAGCCCTGGGCGTTGCCCGGATGGGGCGTCGAGCGGCAGATCCGGGCCTTTATCCGGTGCGCGGAACTGGCGAAGGAGGCCGGGTACGACGGCGTGGAGGTGATGGGCTCCGAGGGATATCTCATCAACCAGTTTCTGGCGCCGAGGACCAATCACCGAACGGACAAATGGGGCGGATCACTGGAAAACCGACTCCGGTTTCCGGTGGCGATCGTGAAGGGCATCCGGGAGGCGGTGGGCAGGGACTTCATCATTATTTACCGGCTTTCCATGCTCGATCTGGTGCCCGACGGCGGCTTGTGGGAGGAAGTCGTGACCCAGGCCCGGGCCGTGGCGGACGCCGGGGCGAATATCATCAACACGGGCATCGGGTGGCACGAGGCCCGGATACCGACGATCGCGGCCACTGTGCCCCGGGGGGCGTTTTCGTGGGTAACGCGGCGGCTCAAGGGGGAGGTCGATTTGCCCCTGGTGGCGGTCAACCGCATCAACACGCCGGAGACGGCGGAAAAACTGCTGGCCGACGGCGACGCGGACATGGTCTCCATGGCCCGCCCCCTGCTGGCGGACGCCGATTTCATGGTCAAGGCGGAGGGGGGCAGGGAAGACGAGATCAACACCTGCATCGCCTGCAACCAGGCCTGCCTCGACCATATTTTCTCCCGGAAGCGGGCCACCTGCCTGGTCAATCCCCGTGCCTGCTACGAGACGGAACTGATTTACAAGCCGGCTGACGCGAAGCGGAAGATCGCCGTGGTGGGGGCGGGGCCGGCCGGGATGGCGGTTTCGACCGCGGCGGCGGAGCGGGGGCATGCCGTGACGTTGTTTGAAGCGGCCGACAGGATCGGCGGCCAGTTCAACATGGCCAAGCGGGTGCCGGGCAAGGAGGAATTTTACGAGACTCTCCGGTATTTCGGCAAACGGCTGGAGATGACCGGCGTCGATGTCCGGTTGGGCCATGAAGCGACGGCGGCCGAAATCGCTGACGGCGGTTTCGGCGCAGTGGTGATCGCCGCCGGCGTGCTGCCGCGGATTCCGGAGTTGCCGGGCATCGATCACCCCAAGGCGCTGTCATACCTCGACGTGTTGCTCAACGGCGCGGAAGTCGGGGACCGCGTGGCGCTCATCGGCGCCGGCGGCATCGGGTTCGACGTGGCGGAATATCTGTCCCACCCGGGGGAAGCCCAGGACGAGGCGGCCTTCCTCCGGGAATGGGGCGTGGACCCGACGATTTCGACCCGCGGCGGATTGTCGCCGGAGGGACCGAAGCCGGTCCCGGCCCGCCGGAAGATCTACCTGCTTCAGCGAAAAGCCGAAAAACTGGGAAAACGACTGGGCAAGACCACCGGATGGATCCATCGCCTGGAACTCCGTCACCGGGGCGTGGAGATGATCGGCGGGGTCGAATACAAGGCCATCGACGACGAGGGACTTCATGTCGAGGTGAAGGGCGAACCGCATCTGCTGGCGGTGGATACGGTGGTGATTTGCGCCGGGCAGTTGTCGCGGCGCGGGCTGGCGGCGGAGCTGGAAACCGCGGGAGTCGAGGTTCATGTCATCGGCGGCGCGAAACTGGCGGCGGAGTTGGATGCGAAAAGGGCGATTTTGGAAGGGTGTCGGTTGGGGGCGGGGTTGTGATATGCCATTTATCTCAAATCCATAATCCATGAGGCCAACATCAATTTTGAAATCTTTCATCACCTTGTCTTCAACCTTTATAAAATCAATGATCTTTTGATAAACAGATTCTTCACCTCCAATACCCACAATTTGGGCTGTAGTATCATTTGCTTCGGGTTGACGCCAATGGTTGAAAGAATATCAGCATTTGATCCCTATCCAGCGTTTCAATGGGATTTCCAGCTTCTCATGCGATGTATGGGCAAAATGAAAATCTCTACTTGGGTGTTTTTTATGCAGACTGTCACAGACCTTCATGGCCTTTGCGCCATCATCAAATGATTCCATAACTGACACATTATCGTAATATTTTACATCATCCCGCATACGCGTTTTTAAACCTTCAATGACAACCCATTTGTCAGGATAAGCTTTCCGAATATCAATCCATTTCATTTTTATCTCCTTTGCCAGGGAAACTCACGCGGAACACGCACATGACCATAGATGGGCCGGTTGTTTCCTGTTCATCTCGCCACTCCCCGGGTCGAAAAGTTTTCCATCAATTATCTCTTTGCCTTGGCAATGGTTCGCAATATGAATATGGCTTCTTCAAGGCCAATTTGTCCGTCGGCATAGACGGTTTCCGTGTTCAAGCCGGCCGCCACGCCGAGGGCCAGGATCGCGTCCCGCAATAGGAATCATTCAGCCACACTTCGGCAAAAGCGATCGGGGAGGTTCCCATGGCATTTGTCTTGCCATCGAAACGGACATCCAGGAGGGTGGCGAGCCCGCTTTGCAGCGCGTCGATGTTCTTCGCGTTGAGGGACGCCCTAAATTGCCCCGCCAATTCCGTGTTGAAAGCAACATCAAATCCGGAAGTTGAATCGACGCGAACATTCGTTGCGCTGAAAAGATCCGGGTCGTAGTTAAGGTTGAACGAACCGGCGCACCGGTCCAATGAATTTGGGCGGGCTGACGGGCATGATGAATCCGAATCAGACCCTGTTGCCGGTTTTGAGTGCTGAAGATCGAAACTGAGCGCAGTTTCAAAAATCTCTATCATAAAAACGAAATATGTTCCAGAGTTTTTTTTGAGGTGATTTCCGAAAAAGAATACCCCAAACGCCCGGAACAAGTTTGGAGTTCCGC
>CAZZBE010000111.1:0-14615 GCA_964652715.1 uncultured Desulfobacteraceae bacterium | reverse complement strand
GCGCAATCTTTCGGCGACGGTCATGATATCCTCCTTCTTATCTTCACCCATGGCGAGGACATATTCAAAGCTGGGGACGTACTTCGCTGTCAGGCCGGGCTCGGCGATCATGTCCTGGAATTGCGTGCCGATGCGCCATTTTTCCTTTCCGTGATAAAACAGTATCGGAATGATTCCGGGAAGTTTGACTTCATCGGGGTTCGGAGAAGCGCTCTTTAAGTTCCTGGGTGATGAAGGTTTCTTTGACGATTCTGAGCGTTCGCCAGTGCGTGCGAGCCACGATGTCTTCGGGCAGGTATTCCCGGAAAAACGATACGGCGTTTTCCCGGCGGGTCATGGTTTCTTTGAAGAATTGGTCGTGGGGGTTGTTCATTTTTTAGCTCTTTCGGTTCCGATGCATCAATGCAAAAATCACCCCTATCGGACCGCTGAAACATAGAAACTCAGAATCGACTCGAAATGATTGGCACGGGTCCGGATCTTCCACCAGACCTCCCCCGCCCTTCCATCGTCCATGGCCGCGACAGGCATTGATCATCATCTCTGCGACGTCCCGGAGATCCGACACCGGAAAGTCCGGTTGGAAGGGGTGGCGGTCAGCGGGTTGCGGCGGTCGTCGTCGGTGAGCCGGTTAAGATTGGCCTCCGGATCCCAGTCCCCCCACCCCCAGGCGATGCGGACCGAGCCGGGACGGACCGTGGATACGATGTTCGCCCGCATGGTCACCTGGCCCCGGGGCGTCTCCAGCGTCACCGCGTCGCCCGTCGCGACGCCGTATCGTTCGGCGTCGGTCCGGTGCAGATCGATGGTGCACCCGTGGCCGTCTCTGCACAGGGACGGGATGCGGTGGAACTGGGAGTGGGTGAACCGGTTGTCCCGCGCGCCGCTGATGCCCACCAGCGGGTAGTGCGCTTTCTGATCCCCGAAGCTGATGGGGTCTTCAAGGTGGCCGTTTGAAAAGGGGACCGGGGGGAATCCCCCGTCGGCCAGCCGTTGAGAGAAAAATTCCAGTTTCCCGGAAGGGGTGGCGAAGCCGTCCGTCTTGTACTTCTCGTGCCGGAGCGGCGCCGCCCGCACCCCGTCCGGGTGCTGCCGAAGCTGATCGACGGTGATCCCGGAAGGCGCCAGCTGGGCGTCGATGGCCGCTTCGACGGTCTCCCAGGGAAAGGCTTCGGAGAGGCCGAGGCGGCGGGCCAGTTGGAAAACGACCCACCAGTCGGGCCGGCTGTCGTGAAGCGGTTCGATGACCCGGTCCTGGAGAACGGCCGGATGGGTCCGGACCCCGGCCCGGTTGAGCTGGGTCTTTTCGAAGCAGGTGGAGGCCGGCAGCACCACGTCGGCCATTTGCGCCGTCCGGGTCATGAAGGGATCGATGACCACCAGAAACGCCAGCTGTTTCAGAGCTTCCACGGCCCGGTCGGCGTCGGTAAAGGAGACCACCGGATTGCCCGACTGGACCACCAGCATTTTGAGCGGATAGGGGGTTTCCTCCAGGATGGCGTCCACCACGCAGGACTGGGCGTGGCGGCCCCAGTTATGGTGAAATGAATCGAATAGGGGGTAATCGGCGGTGACCGGGACAACCCCTTCAGGAAGCCGTTCTTTCAGCTGAAAATTCTCCATCGGGACCGGCTGGGGGATGAAATCGCCGCCTGGCCGATCGACGTTGCCGGTCAGCCCCCTCAGCATGGCCACGGCCCGGGCGGCGTCGAAAACTTCCAGCTGCATGTCGAGTCCGTTGCCGTCCACGATGCATGCGGGCCGGGTCCCGGCGTACATCCGGGCCGCCGTCCGGATCGCCTGGGGCTCGAGCCAGATCCGGGGCCCGACCGTTTCGGCGGGAAACGCCGCGGCGGTTTCCTTCAGGGCCTCGAAGCCGATGGTCCAGCGCTCCACGAAAGCGGTGTCGTACAGATTGTCGGCGATGATCTCGTGGATCATGGCCATGGCCAGAAGCCCGTCATGGCCCGGCTTGATCTGGAGGAAAAGATCGGCGGACCTGGCCAGGGCGGTCTCTACCGGATCGATCACGATCAGCCCGGCCCCCTGTTCCCTGGCGTGGAGAATCCCCTCGGCGGCCCCGGGGCTGGTGTTCCGGTCGTTTTTACCCCAGACCACGATGCACCGGGCGGTTTTCACCTCCGGCATCGTCATGGCGCCGTAGGTGTAGTTGTGGGCGAACTCCCGGGCCACATGGCAGACGGCGCCGTTGCCCACGGCATTGGGCGAGCCGAACCCGTTCATGAGGCGGTTGACGTAGTCCCAGGGCGTGCCCCAGTCCGCCGCCATCCCCCGGAGCCATCCCACCGAGGGCGCGCCGTATCGTTCTTTGAATTCGAGAAACTTGCCGGCCACCCGGTCGAGGGCGTCGTCCCATCCGGCCTCGCGAAAGCCGCCCGTCTTCCCTTCTTTCCGGATCAGGGGCGTTTTCAGCCGGTCCGGCGAATAAACGATCTCCGGGGCCGCCCTCAGCTTGGGGCAGATCAGCCGTTTCGGTTCGGGCCGGAAGGATTTGCGCTTCGCGGAGACGAGCCGACCGTTGTCGATCTCGGCTTCGATGGGACAACAGGCCGAACAGAGGCGGCAGGTGGTCTCTTTTTTCATGATATCCTCCTTTTCGGCTACCGCGCCGCTTTGCAATAACAGCTGCGGATCAGTTCGAAATGGTTGGCGTGGGTGCGGATCTTCCACCAGATTTCGCCCCGGGATTCGATCCGCCAGGGAGGGGAAAATCCGCCCGAGGGGTCCGAAAGAAGGGCTATGATGTTGTCCAGCCCCCTTCCCGCCAGGGGGCCGTCGGTCTTTCCCCCCAGCCAGTCGGCCTCGGCCGCGGCCTCTTCCGACCAGGAGAAGGGGTCGGAGAGAAGAAACTGGGCCCCGGATGTCCGGGAGACGCGGTCGATCTCCGTCAGGTGGCCGTAGGGGGACGGCGCCTTGTCCACGAGATTGAGGGAGGCCGACGCGCGGACCGCGGAGGCCCGGAAGGGAAGCGCCAGGGCGTCGGCCACGATGAACTCCACCTTGTCGCTGTCGTACCGGTCGGGCAGTTCCAGCACCGCATCCCGGGTGATGCGGCCTTCTTCCTTCAGGGCCACCGTGATCCGGCGACGGTTCATGAGATCCCGCGCCGCCCGGATGAACGCCCCCGAAGTGTCGAGCCCCACGGCGAAATCGCAGTTGACGCCCATCTCGAAGGTGAACCGGCCCACCGCCGATCCGGCGTCCACAGCCAGTCCGCCGCTGCCGGAGATCAGTTCCGCCCACCGGCGGTAGGCGTCCGACGCATGGGATTCCGCCATGAGATCGCCGTAATGGCTCCACAGGTAGGAAGAGACCACCGGATCGGTCTCGTACTTGTTTTTGGAAACCGACGCCTCCGGAAACGTCCGGGGCAGGAGGCGGGCCACGCCCCCCGTTATCGGATAATCCGCGGCGCATCTTTCGCAATGGAGCCGGCCTTCCAGGATATCGGCGCCCTCTATCGCGGCCGCTTCTTCCCGCAGGCCGATCTCCTCCGGCAGACAGTTGGGGCAGATCAGTAGATCCAGCAGTATTTTTTTCATGGCTGCAAAAATTTCACCTTCACCTTTTCAAAAGAAACAGAGCAAAAAGCCCCGCCCCCGCAACAAGGGAACAGGGCTTTTTGGGTCTTGATCGTCATTTCGGCCGGATGCATCAGCGTCCTCCGGGGCGGTTTTGGCCTGTAGGCCGGGGATTCATTCCCGGCCGGCGCCGCTTCGCCTTGCGCATTTTCGCTGATGCGGATTCCCGCTACATGGCCGACTCCGGATGAAAAACCCACACGTCCTTCAGGTCGTCGTGGAGGTACTCCCGCTCGTTGGGGCCGAGGATGCCCAGCGACAGGGCCAGGATCGTCCAGAAGTGGATGACCCCGTAGTGGCCGCCGTAGTGATCGCTCAGCTCGTGGATCTGGGCGTGGCAGTTGTGGCACCCGGCGATGATATAGTCGGCCTTGGTGGCCTTGACCTGATCGTCCTTGACCTTGCCGTAGGCGAGCCGGGCGTCTTTATACCCGGCCTGGAGGAACCCGCCGCCGCCGCCGCAACAGAAATTGTTCGACTTGTTGGGGGCTATGTCGACGAAGTTCTCCTCCCCCACCACCGCCTTGACGGCGTACCGCAGGTCGTCGGCAATGGAATCGCCGTAGGACTTGCGGACGATCTGGCACGGATCCTGGACCGTGAACTTGATCTTGAGATCCTTGTTCCATTCGGTGGAGGGTTGCAGCTTGCCCTCGCGGATCCATTCGGCATAGTATTCGTAGATGTTCTTGATTTCGATGTCGTGCTCGATGTTGAATTTTTTCAGTCCTGCCAGGACTGCGAAGGTGACGTGCCCTCATTCGGTGTTGAGGAACGTCTTACACCCCAATTCCTCCGCTTTTTTGACCGTCGAGCGGGTGATGTGCTCCCACCCTTCGTCGTCGGCCATGAACATGCAGTAATTTTCGCCGGCCCATCCGGTGGAGCCGTAGGTCCAGTCGACCCCGGCCTTGTGCAGGATCTTCCAGAGCGGCGCCATCTCGTCGGGTTCCGTCACCGGCTCCCGGGAGTTCTGGTTGAGGAAAAACTTTGCGCCCTGTTTGTCGATGGGGGCTTCCATGTCGGCGAACTCGGGCTGGGCTTCGCGGTACTCCTCCAGCACGTCTTCCACCACGAACTGGAAGTCTTCGGTGCCGGCGCCCATGGCGCTGAGGCTTTCGCTTTTAAGAGCCATGTCGCAGGAACCGAGGATGCCCTTGGGCCGTTCTTCCCTCGGCCAGCTCTGACGGGTATAGAAGGTAAGCTGGGGGATGTTGATCTTCATGGGGCAGGCGTAAACGCAGCGCTGACACATGGTGCACATCCAGGCCCATTCGGTTTTTTTAATCTCTTCGTCCATGCCCAAAGCCGCCATGCGAAGGAATTTCCGTGGATCCATCCCTTCCAGGCCGGTGGCCGGGCACCCGGACGCGCAGAGACCGCACGTCAGGCACAGGTTGAGGTTGCCGCCATCGGGCAGCAGCTCCGCCACCTTGTCCTTGAAGGTGCTCTTTCTGCCAGGTTCTATTTTAATGACTTCTTCCGCCGACATGTTCCCTCCCTTAAAACACTATTGACCCATCCACGCCCGCTTCAACCTGCCGCCGTGTGGGCGCGTCTCTTGTGCCGGTAGATTCCTACATTATCACATTTTTTTCCGGATGCAAAATTTTTCGGCGAACGGTTCAGGAGGACTGCAATATGCTGAAGACTCAGAAACCGTCCTTTGCACAGTGAGCGTATTGTTTCCTGCACCAGACCCGAAGCGACTTTGCCCTTATTCCTCACCGGTTCGGCGATCCGAAGAAGTTCAGGGTCAACGCATGGGTCGATCCCCTCCAAATGAGTGGAGCTGCCCTTCAAATGAGGGGAGCTGTCTTCCAAATGAGGGGAGCTGCCGTCCGAATGTGCGGAGCTGCCGTCCCTCCCTATTACTTTGGCGATCATGCGCCCATCCGCCGATCAGGCGCAACAGTTCCCGGGTTTCAGAATCGCGAAAAGGGTGGTCCGGCTTAAAATCCGCCAGGCGGTTCCGATAGGCGCGCAGAGAGTCCATATCCAGATCGTCAACACCAAAATTCTCCAAAATCCGTGCGTCGCGGGCATCCTGAGTCTGCTCGGCGAGCATTCGCCGCACTTCATTCTCGCGGCAACGATAGTCGCCCGCCCGCAAGCGCTTGAATGTGCCGGTAAGGGGATTGCCGTTGATAAAGACCGGCCGTTCCTGCCGCGCCGCCCGGGGAACCTGTATTTCCAGCACCCATCGACCATTCCCGGCCGGCAGGCATCGCACCGATGAATTGGTCAACAGGTTGCGGCTGACTTTTTGCGGGTTGTTGATCTGGTTCCAGAAATCCCGCAGCACCCGCTCCGGCTCCTCGATGCCCGTCGCCCGGAATACGCCCTCATTCTCCGCCACGCCAAGCAGAATCACGCCGCCGTCGGTATTGGCGAATGCGGAATAGGTTTCCCATACATCGTTGGGCAAAGCCCCTTTGCCGTCCCGGCCGCCGGCGCGTTTGGCTTCGACATCAATGTCCTCTGTGAGATGGTCGGCACTGAAGATGGCTTCCACCATGGTTAAAGCTCTCCGTTGAAGGCGCGGGATTGGAGGGATGCGAAGAGGGTGTCGAGTTCGGCGAGGTGGGCGCGGAGGCGGGTTTTTTGGGTTTCGATGGATTGGACGATGGTGGCGAAACGGTTTTGGTGATCTATCGGAGGTAAAAAAACCTGGGGCGCCGTCTCCTTGAACCGCGACCAGCGGAGATGATCCTGATCCCGGCCGAAGACCGGTTCCTCCACGGGTTTCTTTGTGCGCGCGGCCTTGCGCTCCTTCAACGTGTGCAGCTCATCCAGCCGCTTGATGAAGAGCAGATAGGTCAACTGCTCGATAACGGAAAGCGGGTTGGAGATGCCGCCGGACCACATGGTGTCCCAGATGCGGTCGATTTTGGATCTGATTTCGCCGGTGATCACGCGTGGTTGATCTCTTCCTTTTTTTGCCTATTAAAACAACGTTTCTTACGCGCAATACGTTGAATATTTAGGAGATAATAACGCATCGTGACAATAGCGTCAAGCGTTAGAGCAGGGTGTATAACGTATTGTGGGTGATGGAGGTTCAACGTCAAGCCGGCTGTCCATACCCTTTCAACCTCCGCCGCAACGTATTCAATCCGATTCCCAGAGTCCGCGCCGTCCGGGATTTGTTCTCGCCGGTCGCCGCATACACCTTTAATATGTGCCGCTTTTCCACCTCCGCCAGGGAAACCATATCGTCGCCCCGGGACCGGTTTTCGCACTCCGCGGCGACGGCGCGTTTCTTCAGGTCGTCGGGCAGGTGCTCCCGGGCGATGGGCCCTCCCTGGGACAGGTTGACGGCCGATTGAAGAATGGCGGCGAGTTCCCGGATGTTGCCCGGATAATCGTATTCCACGAGGATGCAGGCGGCGGTCTCATCCATGGCGTCGCCCCCGGTTCGCCGGCCGCGGGTTTTCAGAAAATGATCCATCAGCAGGGGGATGTCGTCCCGCCGTTCCCGGAGGGGCGGAAGGTGGAGCCAGCCGCCCCTGATCCGGTAGTAAAGGTCCTTGCGGAAGGTCTTCCGGGACAGGAGGGTGTCCACATCCTGGTTGGTGGCCGCGATGATCCGGACATCCGATTTGTGCTGACGGCTGGCCCCGAGCTTCATGTATTCCCCGTCCTGGAGGACCCGCAGGAGTTTGCCCTGCATCTCGAAGGGCAAGTCGGCGATTTCGTCCAGAAAGAGGGTTCCCCTGTCCGTGTGCTCCAGGTGGCCGGCCCGCTCCGCCGCCGCGCCGGTGAAGGCCCCCTTGGTGTGGCCGAAGAATTCGGCTTCGAAGAGGCCGGCGTTGAGGGACGCCATGTTGACCGGGGTGAAGGGAAACCGGTTTCTGGGGCTGGCCGCATGGATGGCCCGGGCCAGCAGCTCCTTTCCCGTGCCGCTTTCGCCGGTGATGAGCAGGGACGCGTCGCTGGCCGCGTGGAGTTCCGCCTCCTTGAGCACCTTCATCACGTTCCGGGACCGGGTGACGATGTCCGCGAAGGGTTCAGGCCGGTCGAGCCGCGGGAGCGCCGTACTTTTTTCGATGTCCAGGATGTCGAGCAGCCGTTTTTTCTCCAGGGCCCGGTTGATGGAGAGCACCAGGTCGTCCTGCCGCACCGGCTTGACGATGTAGTCGTAGGCGCCTTTCTTGAGGCAGTCCACGGCGACCCGGGCCTCGTTCACCGCTGTGACCATGATGCACTCCGTTCTCGGGCTCTGGGCCTTGATGATGTCCAGCAGCGCCATGCCGTCCATCTCGGGCATGGTCATGTCGATGAGGGCGATGTCGAAGGCGCCGCCGTCTTCGAACAAGGCCGCCGCCGTCTCGGGGTTGTCCTCCGTCTGAACGTTCTCGAACCCTGAACGCCGCAGCATCCCCTTTAAAATGTCCAGAAAATCCCGGTCGTCGTCCACCAGAATAAATGAATGGTCCATAAAAACCCCTCCCCCCGGCCCCCTCCCCTGAAAGGAGAGGGGGAGTAAAATTTCTTAGCGCTTCGGCTAAAGACAAAATGTTTGCTCATCGACCTCCCCCCTTCCCTCCCAGGGAAGGGGGGCCGGGGGGGTTAGGTCTCTCCCAAAACAGCCTATGCCATTTTGGCGCGGTTGCTCCCCGCGCCCCGTTTCCAAAGCCCTTCCTCTACCACATATGCCAAAATGGCACAATCCCCGAATCCCCTTCCGGCCCGGATTCGGCCCGATCCGACGCTGGTTTAGGTTATAACCTCTTATAATTACGGTATTTTGACAAGATATTCTCTTCTTTGGAACGCTCCTTGCTATCCTTCACGGCAAAAAACGTCACATTAACCCGACGCACCGCTATTCGGATAGACCCGGAGGAAATTATGCAATTGAAGCGAAAACTGGATGAAGGGCGATTCGTCATCCTGGCGGAAATCGAGCCTCCAAAGGGGGTGAATGTCTCGGGGATGATCGGAAGCGCCCGCAAGGTGAAAGGGAGGGTGGATGCATTCGTCGTCCCGGAAATGAGCAACGCCGTCATGCGGATGAGTTCCCTGGGCGGCGCCCTGTTGCTCAAAAACAACGGCATGAACGCCGTGATGCAGGTCAACTGCAGGGACCGGAACCGGATCGCGCTCCAGGCGGACCTGCTGGCGGGATATGCCGGCGGAATCGAAACCGTCATGGCGGTGACGGGCGAGGACCCGGGGTTCGGGGATCATCACCAGGCCCGGGCCGTCCACGACCTCGACCTGACGGAGCTGCTGCGGACCATCAAGGGCCTGCGGGACGGCAAGGACATGGTCGGCATCGAACTGGACGGCGCCCCCGAATTTTTCATCGGTTCCACCGTGAACGCCGGGGCGCCCGGAAAATCGCCGGAACTGGAAGTGGAGGAGATGAACCGGAAAATGGACGCCGGGGCCGAGTTTTTCATTTCGCCGCCCCTGTTCGACCTGTCCGCCATGGAACCGTTTCTCAAACGGATCGAAGGCGGCCGGGCGACGCTGCTGCCCACCGTGCTGCTGCTCAAATCCCTGGGCATGGCCCGGTACATCTCCCGGAACATGGACCACATTCATATCCCGGACAGCCTCATCAAACGGCTCCAGAAAGCCGGGGACAAGGCCCGTGAATGCGTCCTCATCGCCCATGAAACGGTGGCGGCCCTGAAAGAAGCAGGATTCGGCGGCGTCATGGTGTCCACTTTGGGATGGGAAGACAAACTCCCCGACATTCTACCCAAATAAAGGGCCGTCAAACAGCGGCCGGACCGGTTCCCGGCATTCTGGATATCCGCTGACATCCCGATCATACGGATCTAAAAGAGGTAAGGACAAAGAACAATGGAAAACAACGCAACGACAATGGGCGCAGCGGCGGCCCAAACCGATCTGGTGGGCTCGGTCATGGTGGTCGGCGCCGGCATCGCCGGCATGCAGTCCGCCCTCGATCTGGCCAATTCAGGCTATTACGTCTACCTGGTCGAACAAACGTCTGCCATCGGCGGGCTCATGGCCCAGCTGGACAAAACCTTTCCCACCAACGACTGCGCCATGTGAATTATCTCGCCCAAACTGGTCGAGGTCGGCCGGCATCTGAACATCGAGATACTCACCAACACGGAATTGATGAATCTGACGGGCGATCCGGGCAAATTCACCGCCCGTGTGCGCCAGGAAGCGCGCTACGTCGATCCCGTCAAATGCACCAGCTGCGGGGAATGCGTCAAGGTCTGCCCCGTCAACCTGCCCAATGAATACGACGAAGGGCTTTCGGAAAAGAAAGCCGCCTACAAGCTTTACGCCCAGGCCATCCCCGGCGCCTTCGCCATCCAGAAGGCCGACACGGCCCCCTGCCGGCTCGCGTGCCCCGCCGGGTTGAACGTCCAGGGCTACGTCCAGATGGTGGGCCAGGGCAAATACAAAGAGGCCCTCCAGATCATCATGGAGGAGCTGCCCCTGCCCGGCGTGTTGGGCCGGATCTGCCCGCATGGCTGCGAAGACGCCTGCCGCCGGTGCGATGTGGATGAACCCATCGCCATCCGGGACCTGAAACGGCTGGCGGCGGACAGGTTCGATCCCCGGGAGATCGAAGTCGCGTGCGAACCGGCGAGACAAGAGAAGGTGGCCATCATCGGGTCGGGTCCCGCGGGCCTGTCCGCCGCTTATCATCTGGCCCGCAAAGGGATCCTCTCCACCATCTACGAAGCCCTGCCCCGGCCTGGCGGCATGCTCCGGGTGGGCATTCCCGAACACCGCCTGCCCCGGGAGGTGCTGGACAACGAGATCGAACTCATCGCCAACCTCGGCGTGGAGATTAAATGCGACACGCCGCTGGGGCCGGACCTGAGCGTCGACGACCTGTTCGATCAGGGATTTTCGGCGGTCTACCTGGCCCTGGGCGCCCACAAGGGGATCGAGATGGGCATCCCCGGCGAAAAGGCCAACGGGGTCCGTCAGGGCGTGGATTTCCTTCGGGAAGTCAACCTGACCGGGACCACCGAGGTGGGCAAAAAAGTGGGCATCATCGGCGGCGGCAACGTGGCCATCGACGTGTCCCGGGTGGCGGTGCGCATGGGCGCGGAGGAAGTCGCCATCATTTACCGCCGGACCCGGGCCGAAATGCCGGCCTGGGAAGAGGAGATCCACGCGGCCGAGACCGAGGGCGTCCGGATCGAATACCTGGCGGCCCCCCAGGAAGTGCTGGTGGAGGACGGCCGGGTCGCGGGACTCCGGTGCATCCGGATGGAACTGACCGAGCCCGACTCATCGGGCCGGCGGCGGCCGATTCCCGTGCCCGGATCCGAATTCGAATTCGACATCGATCAGCTCATCCCGGCCATCGGCCAGCGGCCGGATGTGTCCGCCATCGAAGACATCGCCGATGTCAAGCTGACCCGATGGTCCACCACGGAAGTGGACCCGGTGACCTACGCCACCGGCCGTAAAGGCGTCTTCGCCGGCGGCGACCTCCAGACCGGCCCCTGGGTGGCCATCGGCGCCATCGCTTCGGGCCGGGAGGCGGCCGAATCCATCCACCGGTATCTCGCCGGAGCGGACATGGCCGAGGGACGGGAGGCCGCCGCCAAGGAAAACCCCGAATACTGCCCCATCCCCGAGGATATGCCCAGCGCCGCCCGGGCCAAAATGCCCGAACTGCCCGCGGCCGAACGGCAGGGCAATTTCAAGGAAGTGGAACTGGGGTACGAGGAGGAAGCCGGCCAGGCCGAGGCCCACCGGTGCCTCAACTGCGGCTATTGCTGCGAGTGCTTCCAGTGCGTGGAGGCCTGCCTGGCCGGGGCCATCGACCATGGACAGCAGGACATGGAACGGGACATCGCCGTGGGATCGGTGGTGATCTGTTCCGGGAGCCGGCCCTACGATCCGTCGGAAATGGACGCGTTCTACCACTACAAGACCCATCCCAACGTGGTGACCAGCCTGGAGTTCGAACGGATTCTCAGCGCGTCCGGGCCGACCATGGGCCACCTGGTCCGGCCGTCGGACGACAAGGAACCCCAAAAGATCGCCTGGCTCCAGTGCATCGGATCCCGGGACGCCAACCGTTGCGGCAACGGGTATTGTTCTTCGGTCTGCTGCATGTACGCCGTCAAGGACGCCATGATCGCCAAGGAGCATTCCGAAAAAGATCTGGACTGCGCCATTTTCAACATGGACATCCGGACCTTTGGAAAGGACTACGAGAAATACTATCTCCGGGCCAGGGACCAGGCCGGGGTCCGGTTCGTCAAGGCCCGGATCCACACCATCGACGAGGTCGGGGACGGCGATCTCCGGGTCCGGTACGCCGACGACGCCGGGGACCTCCAGGAGGAGACCTTCGACATGGTCGTCCTGTCCGTGGGGCTCCAGGCCTCGGAATCGGCGGTGGCCATGGCCAAGCGGCTGGAGATCGACCTGAACCAGTACAATTTCGCCGCGACCCACCCCTTCGACCCGGTCCAGACCTCCCGGCCGGGGGTGTACGCCTGCGGCGTCTTCCAGGAGCCCAAGGACATCCCCACCTCGGTGAGCGAGGCCAGCGCCGCCGCCTGCCTGGCGGGGAGCCGCCTCAATGCGGTCCGGGGAACCCTCGCGCGCGGCGTCGAACTCCCCGACGAGATCGACGTGACCGGCCAGGATCCGCGCATCGGCGTCTTTGTCTGCAACTGCGGGGTCAACATCGCCGGAACCGTGGACGTGGCGGCGGTGGAGGAATACGCCGGCGCCCTTCCCAACGTGGCCTACGCGACCCAGAACCTCTTCACCTGCTCCCAGGACGCCCAGGAGCAGATGAAGGAACGGATCAAAGAGCACAACCTCAACCGGATCGTGGTGGCGGCCTGTACGCCGAAAACCCACGAACCCATCTTCATGGACACCCTGGAGGCGTGCGGCCTCAACAAGTACCTCTTTGAAATGGCCAACATCCGGAACCAGGATTCCTGGGTCCATTCGGACGATCCGGGCCGGGCCACGGAAAAAGCCAGGCAGCTCGTCAACATGGCGGTGAGCCGGGCATCGTCCCTGCGCCCCCTCACGGAAAAGAAGATCTCCGTGATCCAGCGGGCGCTGGTGATCGGCGGCGGCGTGGCCGGCATGAACGCGGCGCTGGGACTGGCCGACGGCGGCTACGATGTGATGCTGATCGAAAAAGAATCCGAACTGGGCGGCATGGCCAGACGGCTCACCAAGACCATCGAGGGCGCCGATGTCCAGGCGTACCTGGCGGATCTCGTCCGGAAGGTGGCCGACCATCCCAGGATCCAGGTCCTGACCCGGACCCTGGTGGTGGGCTTTTCGGGCTTCCAGGGCAACTTCACCACCGAAGTGCTGGTGGGCCCCGGCATGTACGAACGCAAAATCGAACACGGGGTGGTGATCCTGGCCACCGGGGCCAAAGAGTACGAACCCGGGGAGTATCTCTACGGCGAAACCGACGCGGTCATGACCCAGGTGGAACTGGCCGAGCGGCTGAATACGCAGGGCGCCGACGGGTTGAACACGGTGGCGATGGTCCAGTGCGTGGGCTCCCGCAACGAAGAAAACCCCAACTGTTCGCGGATCTGCTGCCAGGCGGCGGTGAAAAACGCCCTGACTATCAAAAAGGCCAACCCGGACGCCCAGGTCTTCGTCCTTTACCGGGACATCCGGACCTACGGCCTGCTGGAAGATTATTACACCGAGGCCCGGAAGCTGGGGGTCCTCTTTTTCCGGTTCGATCCGGAGGACCCGCCCACGGCCGAAAAGGTCGACGGCGGCGTCGCGGTGACGTTCCGGGACCATGTCCTGGGACGGCGTCTCCAGGTCACGGCCGACCTGCTGGCCCTGAGCGCCGGCATGGTGGCCGAGGACACCGAGGAACTCGCCTCCATCGTCAAGCTGGCCCGGACCGCCGAAGGCCATTTCATGGAGGCCCACGTCAAGCTGCGGCCGGTGGACATGGCCACGGAAGGCGTCTTTCTCTGCGGAACGGCCCACAGCCCCAAGCTGTTGTCCGAATCGATCTCCCAGGCATATGCCGCCGCGTCCCGGGCCACGACCTTCCTGGCCCGGAAAGAACTGACCCTGTCGGCGGTGAAGGCCGTGGTCGCTCAGGAACTGTGCGCATCCTGTCTCATCTGCGTCCGGTCCTGTCCCTACAACGTCCCCCGGATCAACGAAGAGGGGGTGAGCGAGATCGACCCGGCCCTGTGCCAGGGCTGCGGGGTGTGCGCGGCGGAATGTCCGGCCAAGGCCATTGAACTCAGCTGGTATGAGGACGACCAACTCCTGAGCAAGGTCGAGGCCCTGCTGGAAGGGGTGATCTGATGATTCTACATACGATTTGCGAAGGAGGAACGCATGACCGAGGACTTTGAACCGATCATCGTGGCGTTTTGCTGCAATTATTGAGGATACACCGCCGCGGACCTGGCAGGTTCCATGCGATTGCAGTATCCGACCGGCATCAAGATCATCCGGGTGCCGTGCACCGGAAAAGTGGATGTGATCCACCTTCTCCGGGCCCTGGAAAAAGGCGCGGACGGCGCTTACGTGGTGGGGTGCATGGAAGGGGATTGCCATTTCAACACCGGCAATTTCAGGGCCCGGAAACGGGTGGAACAGGCGGCCGGGATTCTGGACGATATCGGGATCGGCGGAGAACGGGTCCGGATGTACAACCTGTCTTCCAGCGAAGGGCCGCTGTTCGCGAAATACGCCATTGAAATGGACGGGATCATCCGAAACCTGGGCCCCAACCCCATCAAGACGCCGAAAAAGACGGCGGCTTAGAAAGCGAGGCATATCAGATGATTGTCGCGGATCGAAAACCTGTGGAAGAGATCGTCTCGGAGATAAAAAATCATCAAAACATCCTCATCCTCGGATGCAACGAATGCGTCACGGTGTGCGAGGCCGGGGGCAAAAAAGAAGTCGGCGTCCTGGCATCGGCATTGCGGATGCATTTTCTCAAGGAGGGAAAAGAGGTCAAGATCGACGAGATCACCCTGGAGCGCCAGTGCGACCATGAATACCTGGAAGAGATCCGGGCCGTCA
>CAZZBE010000110.1:4960-14828 GCA_964652715.1 uncultured Desulfobacteraceae bacterium | reverse complement strand
ATGCCGCGCAACATCGAAGGCAAACTAATCGCCGAGGGAAAAAGGTTCGGCCTGGTGGTCGGCCGGTTCAATGATTTCATCACCGACCGGCTGGTGGGCGGGGCCCTGGACGCCCTGGTCCGCTCCGGCGCCAGCGACGACGACATCGACGTCGTCCGGGTGCCGGGGGCGTTCGAGATCCCGCTGCTGGCCAAAAAGCTGGCCAACAAGGGCGGTTACGACGCCATCATCTGCCTGGGGGCCGTGATCCGCGGATCGACGCCCCATTTCGACTACGTCTGCGCCGAGGCCTCCAAGGGGATCGCCAAGGTGAGCATGGACGCGGAGATCCCGGTGATCTTCGGCATCGTCACCACCGACACCATCGAGCAGGCCATCGAACGGGCCGGGACCAAGGCCGGCAACAAGGGGTGGAGCGCCGCCATGGCCGCCATTGAGATGGCCAACCTCATGGAGAGCGTGGACGGAGCCTAGCAAAGGACCCATGGGAGTTCGAACCCGCTCGCGAGAGCTGGCGCTTCAGGCGCTTTTTTTTATGGACGCCCACCGGGACATGTCGCCGGAGACGGCGCAACGGTTTCGGGATAATTTCAACCCGCCCCGGAGCGCCGTCGGGTTTTTCGATACCCTGGTCAACGGCATCGTGGCCGAGCGGGCGGCGGTCGATGGCGCCATCGAACGGTTTTCCGCCCACTGGAAGCTCCACCGCATGTCCGGCGTCGACCGCAACGTCCTGCGCATCGGCGTCTACGAGCTGCTCTACTGTCCCGACATCCCGTCCAAGGTCTCCATCAACGAGGCCATCAACGCCGGGAAAAAGTTCGGCGCCGAGGAATCGGGCGCCTTCATCAACGGGATTCTGGACAGCGTGCGGCTGGCCATCGAACGGGGGGAGATCGAGGCCCTGGAGAAGACCGATGCAGATAAATCCGCTTAAACATACGAAAAGAGGCATCTAAATGGAAGCACGGAAGATCATGTTGAAGGAGGATGAGATCCCGAGGCAGTGGTACAACATCCTGGCGGACATCAAACTGAACCCGCCCCTGGGACCGGACGGAAACCCCGTCAAACCCGAAGACCTGGCGCCGGTCTTCCCCATGAATCTCATCGAGCAGGAGGTCTCCGCCGAGCGGTGGATCGACATCCCCGACGAGGTGCTGCGGGTGCTGAGCATCTGGCGGCCGTCGCCGCTGGTTCGGGCCGTCGCCCTGGAAAAGGCCCTGGGGACCCCGGCCCGGATCTACTTCAAGAACGAAAGCGTCAGCCCGCCGGGGAGCCACAAACCCAACACCGCCGTGCCCCAGGCCTATTACAACAAGATCTTCGGCATCAAGAAGATCACCACCGAGACCGGCGCCGGCCAGTGGGGAAGCGCGCTCTCCTTCGCCTGTTGCCAGTACGGCCTGGAGTGCAAGGTGTTCATGGTGCGCATCTCCTTCGACCAGAAACCCTACCGGAAATCGATGATGGAGGCCTGGTGCGGCAAATGCGTCGCCAGCCCCTCCAACGAGACCAAGGCGGGCCGGGATGCCCTGGAGCGGGACCCCAACACCCCCGGAAGCCTCGGCATCGCCATCAGCGAGGCCGTGGAAGCGGCGGTGAGCGATGTCGCGGGCGAGACCCGGTATTCCCTGGGCAGCGTCCTCAACCACGTGATGCTCCACCAGACGGTTATCGGCCTGGAGGCCAAAAAGCAGATGGACCTGGTGGGCGAATATCCCGACATCGTCATCGGCTGCGCCGGCGGCGGCAGCAACTTCGCGGGCCTGGCATTCCCCTTTGTCCAGGACAAGATCAACGGCAAGGACCTGGAGATCTACCCCGTGGAACCGGCGGCCTGCCCGACCCTGACCCGGGCGCCCTTTGTCTACGACCACGGCGACACGGCCAGGTACACGCCGCTGCTGCCCATGCACAGCCTGGGCCACGCCTTCGTGCCGCCGCCCTTCCACGCCGGCGGGCTGCGCTACCACGGCATGGCGCCCACGGTGAGCCAGTTGGCGGCAGAGGGGCTCATCTCCCCGAAATCCGTCACCCAGCTTTCCGCTTACGAGGCCGGCGCCATGTTCGCCCGGACCGAGGGCCACATTCCGGCGCCGGAGACCACCCACGCCCTGGCCTGCGTCATCGACGAGGCCAAAAAGGCCAAAGAAGAGGGCAAGGAGAAGGTGATCCTGGTCAACTGGAGCGGCCACGGCCTCCTCGACCTGGGGGCCTACGAACGGTATTTCGCCAACGAATTGCAGAACGAAGTGCTGTCGGACGACGAACTGGAGGAGGCCGAAAAGGTCTTTGCGAATCATCCGAAACCGGCCGTGCTCAAGAGCCGGTGATGATCTTGACCCCTGATCCCGACGCCCTGGAGCGCCGATGCCCCCGGCTGGGTCACCCCGTCGCCTTCGCCTACTGTCGCCAACACTGCGACGGCGAAGACGGACGATGCCCCAAGGTGCTCGACTGCTGGTGGGAGATCTTCGACGTGGCGTCCTATTTCCGGGACCGGCTGACGGCCGAGGCGTTCCAGCGCCTCTCCGCGGCCCAACCCAAACCCAAGGTCGCGTCCCTGGTGGAGCTGATCCAGCAGGCCAGGGACCGCGCGGCGTCGGACGACAAGGATTCCCCTGGACAGTGACGCGTTTCATCGGATTGAATTGAAATTGAAATACGAAGGGGAGGGACGCGGCGCCCTTTGCGCCTTTGTCCCTCTGTCCCTTTGTCCCTTTGTCCCTTTAAAAAAAAAGGAGGTCCCCTTGATCCTCAAACAAATGGCCCTCGGGCCCATCATGGCCAATTGCTACATACTCGGATGCGAAGAAACCCGCGAGGCGGCGGTGATCGATCCCGGCGACGAGACGGAGCGCATCCTGCTGGCCCTGGCTGAAGAAAAATTGACCGTCAAGCACATCATCAATACCCACGGCCACTTCGACCACGTGGGCGGCAACCGGAAGCTCAAGGAGGCCACCGGGGCGCCGCTCTATATCCATTCGGGCGACGCCCCCATGCTCGGCCAACTGTCGGCGGCGGCCTCTTCCTTCGGCCTCTCGGCGGACAATTCGCCGGATCCCGACAAGAGCCTCGAGGACGGGGACAAGATCACTTTCGGCAACATCACCCTGAACGTGCTCCATACCCCCGGCCACAGCCCCGGCGGCGTGTCGCTCCACACCGACGGCATGGTATTCGTGGGGGATCTTCTCTTTTCCGGATCCATCGGCCGCACCGATCTCCCCGGCGGCGATTTCGACACCCTCATCGCGTCGGTGAAAAACAAGATTTTTCCGTTGAGGGACGACACGGTGGTCTATTCCGGCCACGGGCCGGAAACATCGGTGGCGCGGGAGAAGAAGTTCAATCCGTTTGTGGGGGGGCGATAGGAAAAACATCCCCCCGGCGACGACGCGCCGGGGGGACCCCTAAAAAAGAGGATCTGGGAAAGCGTCAGTTCCCGGGCGTCTCCCAGAACTGCCAGCTGCTCCCCCCGTCTTCACCGCTGCCGCCGCTGACCGCTGTTCCACTGTAACCGAAGGCGAATGCGGCGGTTCCTTCCGGAAGCTGAATCGTCTCATCGAAGGGGATCGATTCGACATCCTGGTAATAACCGGATGCGGCAATCCGGTTTCTCCCGATGATGCGGCCCGCTCCGTTCAACAGATAGAGCGTCAGGGAAAACCGTTCAAAGGCATTGAAATTGGTGATGCTTCCGAAAAAGGTCACCTTTCCCGACATCTCCAGCCGCCCCGGCTCCTTCTGATACCGATAACTCACCACCAGGTCGTTCGTGTCCCATGCGCCGCCGGCGTTTTCCTCTGTCAGTGGGATTTGGTTTTGGACCGGGACTGTTTCAGGCCCGAGAAAAGCGGTCCCACATGACATCAGGGTGATCGTCAACAGGAGGAGAGAGCAAACCATCAGTATTCTAAAACGTGAAATCATGGGGATACTCCTTTTCGGTCAAATTACCCTTGTTTCTTCTTCTTTTTCGGCAAAATATGCGTCGACTTCCCCAAAAACGCCTCCGCCGCCTCTCCTTCCCCCTCCGACAGCGTCGGATGGGGGTGAATGCTCAACGCCAGATCCTCCGCCAGCGCTCCTATCTCCACGGCCAGCACCCCTTCCGAGATCATCTCCCCGGCCTCCCGGCCCACAATCCCAACGCCCAGCACCCGTTCGGTCTCGGCGTCCACGATCATCTTGGTCAACCCCTGGCGGAGGCCCATGGAAGCGGCCCGGCCCGAGGCGGACCAGGGAAAGCGGCCGACCTTGACGTTGCGGCCCTGCTCTTTGGCCTCGGCCTCGGTGAGACCGCACCAGGCGATCTGGGGATCGGTGTAGACCACCGCGGGGATGGCCCGGGCGTCGAAGGCCGAGGGTTCGCCGGCGATGACTTCGGCGGCCACCTTGCCCTCGTACATCCCCTTGTGGGCCAGCATGACGCCGCCCACCACGTCGCCCACGGCGAAGATCCGCTTTTCGGCGGTCCGCCGTTCTTCGTCTACCTTAATGAAGCCCTTGTCGTCGGTCTCCACGTCCGTCTTGTCGAGGCCGATGTCGCCTGAATTGGGCCGGCGGCCGATGGCCGCCAGGACCCGGTCGAACCGCTGTTCCGCTTCCTCCGGGCCGCCTTCGAAGGTCACGTCCACGCCGTCGTCGTCCTCCTTTACGGACGACACTTTGGTTTCGGTGTGGATGGCTTCGAAATTCTCCTCCAGCTTCTTCAACAGCGGTTTCACCAAGTCCTTATCCGCCCCGGCCATGAGCCGGTCGGCCATCTCCACCAGGGTCACTTTACTGCCCAGGCTGGCGTAAACCGAGCCCAGCTCCACGCCCACATAGCCGCCGCCCACCACCAGGAGCGTTTCGGGGATGTCCGGCAGCGCCAGGGCGCCGGTGGAACTCATGATCCGGCCTCCCTTTTTGAATTCGGCATCCGGCAGGGGGATGGCGGTGGAGCCGGTGGCGATGATGGCGTGCTTGAACTTGAAATGGGTCACGTCGCTGTCGGAATCCTGGATCCCCACCCGGTCGTTTCCCTCGAAAACCGCCCGGCCCCGGATGAACTGGATCCCCCGCTTTTTGCACAGGCCCGCCAGCCCGTTGGCCAGCCCGTCGATGACCCCGTTTTTCCACTCCCGGACTTTGTCGATGTCGATCTTCGGTTCTTCGAAGGTCAATCCCATGTCGCCCGCCCGGCGGGTATCGTGGAGCAGTTCCGAGATGTAGAGCAGGGATTTGGACGGGATGCACCCCCGGAAGAGGCAGACGCCGCCGGGCCGGTCTTCCGTATCGATCAACGTCACGTCCATTCCCAGGTCCGCGGCCCGGAAGGCCGCGGCATAGCCGCCGGGTCCGCCGCCCAGCACGATCAGTTCCGTCTCCTGCGTGAATTCGCCCATTACCATGGCATTTTCTCCTTTACATCACCATCATCAGACTTTCGGGGCTCCGGAACGCCTTGATGATCCGGTTGACGAACCGGGCCGCGTCCGCGCCGTCGCAGAGCCGGTGGTCGAATCCCAGCATGATGGGGACAATGAGCCGGGGTTCGGTCTTGTGGCCGCCGCCTCTTGTTTGGCGGATCACCGGCTTCAGTTTGCCCCGGGCCAGCCCCAGGATGGCGCACTGGGGATAGTTGATGATGGGCGAAAAGGACTTGCCGCCGATGGGGCCGATGTTGGTGATGGTGAAGGTTCCCCCGGACATCTCCTCCCGGTCGATCTCGCCGCCCCGGGTTCGCCGGGCCAGTTCGGGCAGCTCTTTGGCCAGTTCCAGGATGCTCTTCCGGTCCACGTCCCGGACCACCGGGACCAGCAACCCCCGGTCCGTGTCCACCGCCACGCCGATGTGGTAGTGGCGCTTGATGATGATTTCCCGGGCGTCCATGTCGAGGCTGGCGTTGAAGCGGGGATGTTCCTTGAGGGCCGCCACCGCCGCCTTGAGGGCGAAGATGGTGAGGGTCAGGGCGCCGCCCTTCTCCTCGATGTCGGCCTTTCGTTCCTGGCGAAAGGCTTCCAGCTCCGTGATGTCGGCCTCGTCCCCGTGGACGACATGGGGGATCTGCTCCCAGGACTGGGCCATCCGGCGGGCCGTGGCCCGGCGGATGGATCGGAGGGGTCGCCGTTCCACCGGTCCCCACTGGGTGAAGTCGGGGAGTTCCGGCGCTTCGGCCGGCGCTTCTTTTTTGGGTTTTTTGGGGGCCGCTTTTTCGGGTTTCTCCTCCTCCGCCGTCTTCTCCTTCTTTTCCGGCGCTTTTGTCTCCCCTTCGGCGAAGGCTTTCACGTCTTCGGCCAAAACCCGGCCGCCGGGGCCGGATGCCGGGACGTCGTGAAGGTCCACCCCCAGTTCCCTTGCCAGACGGCGGGTGGAGGGGGCGGCCGGCACGGGACGGTCTTTCCTTTTACCCGTCTCCTTTTCATCGGACTCCGGCTTTTCCTCGGTCTTTTTCTTCTTTTTCTCGGGTTCCGGCGTTTCCTCTTTTTTCGCTTCCGCCGGTCTTTCCTCGCGTTCTTCTTCCGATGCTTCCGCTGCTTCTTCCTCCGCCACATCGAAGACCATCAGCACATCGCCGACTTTGACCGTATCATCGGCGGCGACGTTGATTTTCTTGACCCTGCCGCTGACCGGCGAGGGGATTTCGTTGGTGGCCTTGTCGGTTTCGATGACCAGGACCGAGTCCTCTTCCTCCACATCGTCGCCCTCGGACACCAGCACGTCGACGATCTCCGCCTCGTGGATGCCTTCGCCCGGGTCCGGCATCTTGAATTCGTAGTCCATTGCGTCTCCTCTTCCGTTAGGCTTTGAAATCGAGGGTTTCCCTGGCCCCGCTCATGATCCGGTCGACCCCCGGCAGGTAGTCGAATTCCCGCTGGTAGAGGGGGATCACCACGTCGTATCCCGTGACCCGGCGGACCGGCGCTTCCAGGTAGACGAAGGATTTTTCCACCAGCCGGGTGATGATCTCGGCGCCGGGACCGAAGCTCCGGGGCGCTTCATGGACCACCAGTATCCGCCCGGTCTTGCGGGCCGATTCGGTGAATTTCGCGTCGTCCAGGGGGGAGATGGTCAACAGATCGATCACCTCGCAGTCGATTCCGTCGTCTTCCTTCAGCTTGTCGGCCGCCTCCAGGGTGGGCCGCATCATGGCGCCGTAGGCGATGACCGTCAGGTCGCCGCCCTCCCGGACGATTCGGGATTCGCCGATGGGAACGGTTTCCTCCTCGTCGGGGACCTCCTCCTTGAAGGCCCGGTAGGAGGCCTTGGGTTCGTAGAAGATCACCGGGTCGGGGTCCCGGATGGCGCTGACCAGCAGGCCCCGGGCGTTGCGGGGCGAGGACGGGATGACGGTTTTGAGTCCCGGCGTGTGGGCCCAGTAGGCTTCCCGGCTCTCGGAATGGTGTTCCAGGGCCCGGACCCCGCCGCCGTAGGGCATCCGCAGCACCATGGGCACGGTGAACCGGCCCCCGGACCGGCCCCTCAGCCGGGCCGCGTGGGCCTCCATCTGATGAAACGCGATATACGCGAATCCGGAAAACTGGATCTCCGCCACCGGCTTGAGGCCGTACAGGGCCATGCCGATGGCGAACCCGGCGATGCCCGATTCCGCCAGGGGCGTGTCCATCACCCGTTCTTCTCCGAATTCGTCGATAAGGCCGTCGGTAACCCGGAACACGCCGCCGTCCACGCCCACGTCCTCGCCGAGCACCACCACATCCTCGTCTTTTTTCATCTCCTGGCGCAGCGCCAGATTGATCGCCTGAACCATCGTCAATTTCGCCATGACTTCCCCCTTTCCGGTATCCCCTCAGCTCGAACGGGTCTTTTCGAAGGCTTCTTTCTGCTCGGCCAGATAGGGCGGCAGTTCCGCGTACATGTCGTCGAACATGCAGGACGGATCGGTCAGTTCCGCCATCCGCTTCTCCCAGTCTTTCACCGCCGCCTTGATCTCGTCCTTGATCCCGGATTCGAGCGTTTCGATCTTGTCGTCCGAAAGCAGGTCTTTGCCCTTCAGGTACTTCTGGAACCGGTCGATGGGGTCCCGCGTTTTCCATTTCTCGACCTCTTCGTCGGACCGGTACCGCTTGGGATCGTCGGCGGTGGTGTGGACCGACATCCGGTAGGTGACGCACTCGATCAGCGTCGGACCGTCTCCGGACCGGGCCCGGTCCGCGGCCTCCTTGGCCGCCGCGTAGACCGCCAGGACGTCGTTGCCGTCCGCCTGGATGCCGGGCATGCCGTAGGCCAGGGCCTTTTGGGCGATGGTTTCGGACCGCGTCTGATGGGACCGCTTGATGGAAATGGCCCAGTGGTTGTTCTGGCAGACATAGATCGTCGGCGTCCGGAACACCCCCGAGAAGTTCATGGCCTCGTGGAAGTCGCCCTCGGAGGTGGCGCCGTCGCCGAAAAAGACCATGGCGACCTCTTTTTTACCCTTGAGCTTCATGGCGTACCCGATGCCGGCGGCGTGGAGGGTCTGGGCGCCCACCGGCACGGAGACCGGCAGGTTGTTGACCCCTTTGGGCACATGGGCGCCCTCGTTGAACCCGGCGTAGGCCAGCAGGACGTTCTCCATGGCTTTGCCCCGCCAGATCTCGGCGGCCGTCTCCCGGAAGGAGGGCACGAGCCAGTCTTCTTCTTTGAGACAGGCGACGGCGCCGAGCTGGGAGGCCTCCTGGCCCTGGATGGGCGCGAAGGTGCCGATTTTCCCCGACCGCTGGAGCTTCAGCATCCGCTCGTCGAAACGACGCCCCAGCAGCATGGCCCGGTGCAGGTCCAAAAGCCGGTCGTCGTCGATGTCGGGTTCGAGGTCCGAATCCACCTCGCCGTCCTTATCGAGGATGGAGAGATAGTCGATGTCGTACTTGAGATCGATCTTTTTTCTGGGCATGGATGATCTCCTTATGTTCGCGCGTTCGGTAACGGATGTTCGGCATGGATAATGAACATCTTCAAGAAAACATTCTGATAGACTAGTGCCGGAAGGGGTGAAAATGGAATGGGGTATAGACCGGAAATCGACCGGGTTCGGACCCTATTTTGGAAGTTGGAAAAGGAAAACAGGTCGTTTCAGGTGGAATTTTCTGATAGGATCATTAACAAAGCCGACAGAATGGACTGGCAATCGGTCAAAACAACGACGTCTCAGCGAAAGGGGGCAAACCGATGGGATACAAGCGGATCGGCGACTACGGCATCGTGGGGGACGGCCTGACCCTGGCCCTCATCGGGATCGACGGATCGGTGGACTGGATGTGTCTGCCCTACATGGATTCCCCGTCGGTGTTCGCCGCCAACCTGGATGACGAAAAAGGGGGACGGTTCCGGATCCGGCCGGCCGGCGCCTGGGATTCGGTTCAGTCTTATTTTCC
The DNA here is from genome assembly GCA_964652715.1 of uncultured Desulfobacteraceae bacterium. GTDB lineage: Bacteria > Desulfobacterota > Desulfobacteria > Desulfobacterales > JAABSP01 > JAABTD01. The sequence continues at coordinate 5,460 of CAZZBE010000110.1, read as the reverse complement.
CCGGACCAATATCCTCAAGACCCTGTTCCGGACCCAAACCGGCGAGGCGGAGGTGGTCGATTTCATGCCCGCCGGGCCGTCCGCGGAGGGCGATCCGGCGGGAAACAGCCTTCTCCTTCGCCGCATCACCGGCGTTTCCGGGGCGTTGTCCCTGGAAATCCAGTGCAAACCCCGGTTCCGGTACGGCAAAAAGACGCCCCAATGGACCCGGGGGGAGGGGAACCGATGGGTCGCCCGGTCCGGTGACGCGGCGCTGACCCTGTTCGCTTCCGAACCGATGCGATGGGATGCGGAAACCGCCCATATCGATTTTTCCAAAGGGGATGTTCTCTGGCTCGGACTGACCTGGGGCGACATGGCGGACCCGCCCGACGCGCCGGCCATGGCAAGGATGCTGCGGGAAACCGAAACCTACTGGAAAGACTGGGTGCGGGCCCGGGAAACCGGCAAATACCCGCTCCACGGCTTCTGGCAGGAGATTCTGGACCGGAGCGCCCTGG
>CAZZBE010000110.1:0-4860 GCA_964652715.1 uncultured Desulfobacteraceae bacterium | reverse complement strand
GGCAAATACCCGCTCCACGGCTTCTGGCAGGAGATTCTGGACCGGAGCGCCCTGGTGATGAAGCTGCTCCAGTTCCGGGAGACGGGCGCCATCGCCGCCGCCGGGACCTGTTCGTTTCCCACCATCCTCTACGGGCAGCGCAACTGGGACTACCGGTTCTCCTGGATCCGGGACACCAGCCTGACCCTGACCGCCCTCTTCGAACTGGGCCATACCGAAGAGGTCTCCCGGTATATGACCTGGATCGAAGAAATCCTCCGGAAAACCGGCCCGGCGGATCTGGACATCCTTTATCAACTGCGGGCCCCGGAACCGCCCACCGGCGAACGACAGCTGGAGCATCTATCCGGTTACAAAGGGTCCCGTCCCGTCAACATCGGCCAGTTCAACGTGGGCCAGCACCAGCACGACATCTACGGCGAACTGCTGGAGATGTTTTTCGCCATGTCCCGATTCGCCGGCAAGATCGACCCCGATTACTGGGGGTGGATCCGGGGACTGGTGGATCATGTGGTGGAGATCTGGCGGGAAAAGGATTACGGCATCTGGGAGCTGCGGACCGGTCCCCACCACGTGGTCCATTCCAAGCTCATGTGCTGGGCGGCCCTGGACCGGGGGATCGACATCGCCCGCCATTACGGCTTTCCGGCGAACCTGGAACGCTGGGAGTCGGAACGGGAGGCGGTGCGGACGGATCTCCTGGAAAACGGCTACGACGAGAAGCGCGGCGCCTTCACCATGCACTACGACACCGACGCGCTGGACGCCTCGGTGCTCCGCATCCCGCTGGTGGGGTTTTTGCCCATCGACGACCCCCGGGTGGCCGGCACCATCGCGGCGGTGGAAGAGGAACTGATGCGGGACGGCGCGCTGCTCCGCTACACCGTCGACGACGGCCTCCCCGGCCGGGAGCACGGATTTCTCATCTGCTTTTTCTGGTATCTTTGCTGCCTTGTCCGGCAGGGGCGGCTGGACGAGACCGAGGGCCGTCTCCGGGAGGTCCATCGCTTCGCCAACCACCTTGGGCTGCTGGGGGAGCAGTACGATCCCCGCTTCCGGGAGATCACCGGCAACATCCCCCAGGCCTTTTCCCATATCGGCTACGCCATCGCCGTGCTGGAATACCTGAACGCCCGGAAACCCCGTCCGACGCCCGATCCGGTCTCCCTGTCCACCAAGGTCCGGCTGCTGGCGACGCCCCGGGTGCTGACGCCCGGAGAATCCCGGAGACCGGAGACCCCCACGGAAGACCCGGGCAAGGCGGTCCGCCGGATCATGACCATCCTGCGGGGCCAGTTCTACGACGGCCATGCGGGCCGGATCGATTATCCGCTCATCGCGGGATCCGATTATTACGACGATTTTCTGGATGCGGTGGCGGCCCTGCGGGATTTCGACCCGGCCCGGCTGAAGACCGACCCGGAGAAGATCGCCTTCTGGATCAATGTCTACAACACCCTGGTGATCCACGGCGTCATCGAGCTGGGGATCGCCGACTCCGTCAGGGAGGTCCCCTTCTTTTTCGAGCGGACGACCTACATCATCGGCGGACGGGAATACGCCCTAAACGACATCGAACACGGCATCCTCCGGAAAAACGCCGTGCCCCCGAAACGGCTCCGGCGGCGGTTTAAAAGCAACGATCCCCGCCTGGCCCTGGCGGTGGACGCCCTCGACCCCCGCATCCATTTCTCCCTGGTCTGCGCCAGCCGCACCTGCCCGCCCGTGGACGCCTACGACGCCGACCGGATCGACGACCAGCTGGAAACCTCCGCGACGGTCTTCATCAACGGGACCACCGCGGTGGACAAGGCGGCGCGGACCCTGTCCGTTTCCGAGATCTTCAAATGGTACCGGGCGGATTTTCCCGCGGACCGGTCCGAACTGGCGCGATATGTCGCCGCCTATCTCTACGATGCCGAGACAGGGAAATGGCTCTCGGAAAACGCCGACGGAGTGGGATTGTCCTACACGCCCTATGACTGGCGGTTGAACCGCTGAGTGGCGATCCGGTAGGTTTCATACCCGCCGCTGAGGTTCCGGGATTTGAACCCGTGCTGCGCCAGCATCCGGTGGCCCACATAGCCCCGGTAGCCCACTGCGCAGTAGGGGATGTAGGTCGCGTCCCGGTCCAGTTCCCCCAGCCGGTCCCGCAGCTGGTCGATGGGGATGTGGACGGCGCCGTCGATCATCCCTTCTTCTTCCAGTTCCGGCTGGGTCCGCAGATCCAGCAGCACCGCGTCTTTGAGGTCGTCCGCGCCCACCTGGTAATGATAGGCGTTGTCCACGTCCCGTTTCATGAGGTTGGCCGCCACGTTGCCGGCGATGTTGACCGGGTCCCTGGCCGAGCCGTAGGGCGGGGCGTAGGCCAGTTCCAGCTCTTCCAGGTCGAAGACCGTCATGCCGCCCCGGATGGCGGTGGCGATGACGTCGATCCGCTTGTCCACGCCGGCCCGGCCGATCATCTGGGCGCCCAGGATCCTCCCGCTTCCGGGACAAAAGATCAGCTTGACGGCGATGGACTCGGCGCCGGGATAGTAGCCGGCATGGGACCCGGAATGGGTGTAGCTGACGCGGTAGGGCAATTCGTTGTGAACCAGCCGTTTTTCGCCGCACCCGGTGGAGGCCGCGGCCAGGTCGAAGACCTTGACCACGGCGGTGCCCAGGGTCCCGCGGAAAATCGACCGGCGTCCGGCGATGTTGTCCGCCGCGACGCGGGCCTGCTTGTTGGCGGGGCCGGCCAGGGGCGTGGCGGTGGGCAGTCCCGTGACGAAGTTTCGCATTTCGGCGGCGTCTCCCACCGCGAAGATGTCCGGGTCGGAGGTTCGCATGGTCTCATCCACCCGGATGCGGCCGTCTTTGGCGACATCGAGCCCCGCTTCCCGGGCCAGCCCGCTTTCGGGACGGATCCCCACCGACAGCACCACCATGTCGCAGGGGATGGTTTCGCCGCTTTTGGTTTTCACCCGGATGCGGCCGTCTTCCCGATCGAACCGGTCCACGCCGTCTCCCAGGCGGAGATCGACGCCTTTTTCCCGGAGGTGATCGTGGATGAAAGCGGCCATCTCGATGTCCATGCCCGGCATCACCTGATCGAGCATCTCCACGATGGCGACCGAAACGCCGCGATGCACCAGGTTCTCCGCCATTTCCAGGCCGATGAAGCCGCCGCCCACCACCACGGCGGCCCGGGGCCTACGCTCGTCCACGAACGCCTTGATCCGGTCGGTATCGGGCACGTTGCGGACGGTGAAGAACCGCTCTTCGTCGATCCCCTCCAGCGGCGGCCGGATCGGTTCCGCGCCGGGGGAGAGGAGGAGCTGGTCGTAATCCTCCGTGTAGACCTCGCCCGAGCGACGGTCCCGGACGTCGACGCGTTTTCGGGACCGGTCGATGGCCACGACCTCCGTCGCGACCCGGACGTCGATATTGTACCGCCGCCTGAAGAGTTCCGGACTCGACAGCAGCAGGTCCTCCCGCTCCTTGATGACGTTGCCCACGTAATAGGGCAGGCCGCAATTGGCGAAGGAGACGTGCTCGCCCCGTTCGAACATGACGATGTCCGCCGTTTCGTCGATTCTCCGCAGTCGGGCCGCCGCGGTGGCGCCGCCGGCCACGCCGCCGATGATGATCGCTTTTTGTCCCACAGTTCCGGTTCCTCCGTTTGGGTTGGGGTTCGTCAATCGAGTTTTGTGTCATTATAGGCAGCTTGTCCGGGCCTGTCAAAGCGGACATTCCCGAACGCTTCGGAGACCCTGTGAAAATTAGGTGTTGCCGCGGGCGCGGATGCTGTATTATGGAAGGAGCGCCGCGGAAAATACACCGCAGCGGTTTTTAATGATCCAATTCAACCTGATAAAACCATGCGAGGAGGATGATGAGACAGAATCGGTTTTCCAATACGACAGGCGTGATAACGGCGATTTTCAGCGCGGCCGTGGTGTGGGCGGCGCTCGTTTGCCTGCCGGCCGCGGCGACCGCCCAAATGGCGCCCGTGACCGAGGACCAGCTCCGGGAGTTCGTTAAGCAGGTGATCCGGGAGAATCCCAAGCTGCTCTACGACACCATCAACGACTACCTTCGGGAGCAGCAGCAGGAAAAGCAGGAACAGGCCATGGAGGAGGCCCTGGAAAACCGGGTGGAAACCCGGGTCGCCGACCACAACCCCGCCAGAGGTCCCGAAGACGCTAAGATCACCATCATCGAGTACACCGATTTTCAGTGCCCGTATTGTTCACGGGGCGACAAGATCGTCCACAACCTGCTCCGGAAATACCGGGGCAAGGTCCGGCGGGTCTACAAAAACAAGCCCCTGGAAAGTCACGAAGAGGCGCTGCCGGCCGCCAAGGCCGCCATGGCGGCCCACATCCAGGGCAAGTTCTGGGAATACCACGACCAGCTCTTTAAATACTCCCGGGATCTGGACGACGAAATGTATGTGAGATTCGCGGAGGAGCTGGGGCTGGATGTCGATAAATTCAACAAAGACCGGGCGTCGGACAAGGTCGCCAAATGGATCGAAGCCGACCTGGCCGCCGCCGAAAAACTCGACATCACCGGCACCCCCGCGTTTATTTTGAACGGGGCGCTGATCAGCGGGGTGCGGCCCATGACCTTTTTTTCGGAGATGATTGATCGGTTGTTGAAGGAGTAAAGTCCCGACCGGCCGCGCGGGAGTGAACTCCCACGCTATTTTGTGCCGTCCCTACGGGACTGAAACCATGGGTAAATATTCTGTAGGAACATCGCGGCGTCGCGCCCGTTCAATGATCTGATCCAGACGGGCGTTCACCGCCGCATCCAGAGGGACCGGCTCATGGGACGCCAGAATCCCGGCGATCTTTGTGCCGGCCCGTTCCC
>CAZZBE010000109.1:0-14846 GCA_964652715.1 uncultured Desulfobacteraceae bacterium | reverse complement strand
CGCCGGTATGCGTCAGGCCGCCGATCACCGCTTCCCCCATCCGCCGCAGACTTTCGCCGTCGGGTCCGTGGCGGACCCAGCGCCACAGGATGCGCAGGGTCCGGGGGAGCCAGGCGAAAAAGACCAGCGCCGCCATTCCAACCGGAATCCAGAAAAGCGGGCTGTCGGCGAGGGCCAGCGCGAACCCCAGGAGGAGGGTCCACGCCGCCGACGCCAGCAGGGTCCGTTTCAGCAGAATCCCCCGGACCTTTCGCACCACCAGCGGCCGGACCGCGGCGGTGGTCCGCTTCGGCGTTCGCAGGGCCGGGATCATGGCGCCGCGGACCCGCCCTCCTTTCAGGGCCGACGCCCACTTTTTCCGCAAGCCCTCCCGATCCGCGGCGTCCCGGACGGTCCGTTCGTTGATAGCCGCGAGGGCCGCCGCATCCCGGGGCGGCCGGGGAAGTTCCAGCCGGTCGATCCCGCTTTCGATCCGGTCCCCCGAAACGGACACCCCCACGAATGCCTTCATCCGCCGGTCCAGGGCCGCCATGTCGTCCCCTTTTTCCCGGACGGCCGGCTCCTCGCAGACCAGGTGCCAGATGTTGGCGGTCTTTTCCGGGTTGCCCGACTCCACCCGGATGGCGCGGCCCCGCATCTGATTCGACAGAACCCAGGAGCCCACCCAGGTGGCCAGGATCAGGGAATTGATCCAGGGGGCGTCCCACCCCTCGCCCAGCAGGGACTTTGTCCCCACCAGCGCGTTGACGCGGCCCAGCCGGAACAGCTCGGTGATCATCCGAACCATCTTGGCGTCGGCCGCGCCCGAGCCTTTCACAATGCAATAGCCGGGATCATGGGCCAGCGGCTCGAAAGAGAGCTTTCGATGGTCTACGCCCGTTTCCACGGCGATAATCTCCAGATCGGGAACCGCGGATTCGGGGACCACCACCAGCGACCCCGACAGGATTCCCGGCCGGATCTCCCACAGATGCTCCCGGCGAAGCCGCTCGAAGACCGGGACCACGCCGATCCGGTTAAGGGACTTCAACTCTCCCGGCGCGGCCGGCATGTCGCCGGCGTGGATATAGTCCGCCAGGACCACCAGCCGGAGGGCATCTTTCAGGGACTCGGATTCCCGCCGTACGATTTCGACGGCGCTCTCCAGCTTTCCGGCGCTGGCGGCGAGCTGCTTCCGGATCTTGCCGGTGCTCCTAAGCGTCACTTTCCCGCGGGCCGCGGCCCCCATCCGGCCCAGTCGGCGACGGATCTTCTTGAGCCGGGCGGAAATCCGCTCCGGCATGGCGTCTATGGTTTCCCCATCCCGGAAAAGAAGATGGGTCAACAGGATCTCCAGCCACGCCAGGTCCAGGGGCGGCATCTCCTCCCGGCGGACGCCCAGGGCGTCCAAAGCCTCTTGTCCAATCCAGCGATCCACCGCGTTGAGAAAGATCAGCATGGCGGAAAAGACCTCGGTCCGCTCGAAAATCGCTTCGAAATGATCCTCGGGCGCCATCATCCATGGGTGGCTTTCCACGGCGTCGATGAAATCGAAATCCAGGAGGACCTCCTCCTGAAACGCCCGGACCGCCTCGCGAAAGTCGCCGATGGGGCCGGCCTCTTCGGGCGCTGGAATCGAGAAATAGACGTAATCCTGGTGCGGGCAGAGGTTTTTCTCCAGCAACAGTTCGGGCACGCCGATCTGCGAGTCCACCGGCCCACAGAGGGTCTTGTACCGCGACCATTCGGCGTGGGAGACATCGTAGGGCGGGGTGGCGGTCAGGGAGACCACCACCGGCTTTTTCAGGGTCGCCCGAAGGGCCGTCAGGCTTCGCCACCAGGCGTTCTTGAGGTGGTGGGCCTCGTCGACCACGATGGCGCGGATGCCGGCCCGGCGCAGGGGGGCGAAGGGATTGCGTCCCCTGTTTTTCGATTTGGAGCGGCGAACCGGCGGCGACTCGTTTTCATCCTCCGTACCGTCGTCTTCTTCGGATTCTTCTTCGGATTCAGAAGAAGCGGAACCGCCGGCGTGAAGGCTGTGAAGGGCCTGATAGGTGGAGACGGTCATAAACGCCGGATGATCCAGATCGAAAGAAATCCAGTCCGGCTTGACATGGGGCGCCGGCAGAAAGAGCTGGACGAACCGGTCCACCCACTGATCCCGGATGGTGATAGTGGGCGACAAAATGAGGGTCGGGTGGTTCAGCCGCCGGACCACCTCCAGCCCCAGCACCGTCTTGCCGGATCCGGGCGGGGCGATCACGTTGAGCCGGTCGTCGTTCAGATGCTCGGAAAGTTCGGCCAGGACGCGGGCCTGATAGGGACGCCAGGGGAAGCAGAATTGGGTTTCGGGATGAAAGGTTTTCATATGTACCGGTTACGGTTACGCGGCATGGAAACCGGATATTTTTCAAATCTGATTTTCCACCTCCACGGATAGTTTCGATCCAACGCTGTGCAATACCAAATTTAAGCTTTTCAATCTTGGGACGATTCACCCCATCAACGCCGCCGCCTCTTCCACCGCCCCTTCCAGCACACCGGCGTGCGCCGCCGCATCCAAAACGGTAATCCGCTCCCGAATGGTCCGCGCTATCAGTGCGGCCGTTTTGAATTCTTCCGGGGAAAGCCGGATGGCGTCGAGGGTCATGGAAAAGCCGGTGCGGCGGATGAGGTCGAGGAAGAATTCGGGTTTCCGGACGGCGGCGAAGAGGGGTTGGAGGCGATCCCACTGTTGCGGCAGCAGGACGTCGAATTGCATCAATTGGGCGCGTTTCTGGAGGAACCGCTCTCTTACCTCGTCGGCGCAAGGCCCCCAGACCCCGGGGATCCCTTCCAGCTCGGATTCCAATCGGACCTCCGCCCCGCCCTTCCCCACCATGGAAGCGTCCAGTTCCGCCAGCTTTCGGTAGCAGACCGCCGAGAGGATAACGCCCGCGGCCACCTGGAGGCCATGCAACTCCGGTTTCCGGCCGGTGAGGCCCTCCCGCATGTCCAGCACATGGGAGACCAGGTGTTCGCCGCCGGAAGCGGGTGCGCTGGAGCCGGCCAGGGTCATGGCGACGCCGGACAGGAGCAGACCGTCGAAAAGGCCGGTTACCGCGTCCTCATCCCCGTCGCGGATCTTCTCCGGAAAGGGCAGGTAAGCCGATTCCGATCCCGTCGCCACGGCCGAGGGCAGCGGGCAGTAGGAACCGGAAAAGAGCATGGATTCGGTTTGCCAGTCGGTGTCCGACACCGATTTGGCCAGGATGTCGCAGAACCCGGACTGGCGCAGCCTCAGGGGCGCCTCCCGGACGACCCGGGGATGGGCGTAGACGGCCCGGGGCGGCCGGGCCGGCAGGGTCCGCTTCACCCCCCGGATCTTCACCGCGGCGATGGAAGACGTGTAGCCGTTCATGGACGGCGCCGTGGGCACGGCCCAGTAATCCAGCCCGTGGGCGTTGGCCGCATATTTCCCCAGATCGTTGATGGTCCCCGCCCCCACGGCGATGATGAGGCCGATTTCCCCGCGGCCGGCCATGAGCCGATCCGCCGTGCCGTCGGTCATCTCCACGTCGCCCGGAAGGGTCGCCACAACGGGATCGATCCCGCGATCTTTCAGGGCTTCGACCACCGCGGCGCCGGCGGCGGCATGGGTGTTCTCGTCGTCCACCAGCAGCACGCGTCCCCCGGTTACGACCCCCCGACAATCGTCGGCCAGCACCGCAAATGCGTCGTCGCCGGCATACCGCCGCACATCCACCGTCGGGTGCGGATTGCCACAGGCGCACAAAGAGCCGAACGCGGCCGGATCCACCAAAAGGGGTCTGTCGCCGAGGGCCATGTCCGCTATTTCTCCCGCTCCACCAGTCCCTTGACGAACCACCGCTGCATGAAGAGCACCACCAGGATGGGGGGCAGCATCACCAGCAAAGCCCCGGCCATGGCGACGTGCCAGTCCGGCGGGTCTTCCGGCGACGGGATCAGGTTTTTCAGTCCGATGACGGCCGTGGTCATCTTGGGGTTGGTGGTAATGAGCAGGGGCCACAGGTACTGGTTCCATCCGTAGACGAATTCGATGACCACCAGGGCCGCGATGTTGGTCTTGGACAGCGGCAGGAGGATCTTCCGGAAAAAGACCATGGGCGAGGCCCCGTCCATCTTGGCCGCCTCGCAGAGTTCCTCGGGCACCGTGAGGAAAAACTGGCGGAACAAAAATGTGCAGGTGGCCGACGCCACCAGGGGCAGGATGAGACCGGTGTAGGAGTCGAGGAGGCTCCAATCCAGCCTCACTTCGATATCGTGATCCGTAAACCAGCTCAGCAGGGCGTTGAGGTGGAGCCAGTCCCAGACGTGCTGAAGGGGCCCGAACAGGTTGGCCGCCATCTCGTAGGTGGGCAGGATGCGGACTTCCACCGGCAGCATCAGGGTGCAGAAAACGGTCACGAAGGCCGCGGTGCGGAACCGGTAGTCGAAATAGACGATGGAAAAGGCGCCCAGCAGGGAGACCACGATCTTGCCGATGGTGATCCCCGAGGCCATGATGAAGGAGTTGAACAGTTGGGTCCCCAGATCCCCCTGGTTCCAGGCGGCCTGGATGTTCACCCAGAACTGGTCGCCGGGGATCAGCGGCATGGGCACCCGGGAGACCTCCTCCAGGGGAAGGGTGGCGGCAATGATGGTGTAGATGATGGGGAAGCAGACCACCAGTATGCCGAACAGAAGAAACAGGTAAGTCAGGGTGTCCAGAATCGGCGTTTTTTCGACCATCGGTTGCGTTACCCCGTGTATTGCACTTTCTTTTCGACGTATTTAAACTGAAGCAGCGTAATGGTGATGATCAGCGCCATGAGCAGGATCGACTGGGCCGACGACGAGCCGAGGTTCAACCCGATGAAGCCGTCCTGATAGACCTTGTAAACCAGAATGTTGGTGGCGCCCCCCGGTCCGCCCTGGGTGACCGTGTGGATGATGCCGAAGGTTTCGAAGAACGAAAAGATGATGTTCATCACCGTCACGAAAAACAGCGTGGGCGAGAGCAACGGCAGGGTGATGGTCCAGAACCGGCGGAAGGGCCCGGCCCCGTCCATGGCCGCCGCCTCGATGAGCGATTTGGGGATGGCCTGCATCCCCGCCATGAAGAAAACGAAATTATAGCTGACCTGCTTCCAGGCGCTGGCCAGGATCACCATGACCATGGCGTCCGTGCCCCGCAGCACCGGGTTCCAGTCCACCCCCAGGTATTTTTTGACGGCGATGGCCACCACGCCGAAAGAAGGATGCAGCAGGAACAGCCACAAAATGCCCGAGATGGCCGGCGCCACGGCATAGGGCCAGATAAGAAGCGTCCGGATGATGTTCTTGAATCGAAAAACCCGGTTGGCCATGGTGGCGATGAACAGCCCGGTGGTGATGGCCAGGGCCGCCGTGGAGGCGCTGAAGGTCAGGGTGATGACGATGGACCGCAGGTAGAGCGGATCCTTGAAAAGCCGGACATAATTGTCGAACAGGACGAACCGGCTGTGCAGGCCGAAGGGGTCGCTGAGCATGAAGGACTGGGCCAGCCCCTGCACCGCCGGCCAGTAGAAAAAAGTGGCGGTCACCAGGATCTGGGGCAGGATCAGCAGGTACGGCAGGCGTTTCGAATCGAAATAGGAGCGTTTTCTCAGCATGGCTGTGGTCGGTCGTCAGGAAATGGCGGTTCGGGCAAATTCATTTGCAAAGTGGACGTCGTGGACTGAGTGGACAAAGCGGACCCGGTGGACGGCGGCGCATTTCCCGTTGTCCACCCTGTCCACCACGTCCACAATGTCCACTTCGTCCACCTTAGTCAAACGATAGATTTAGCTATTTGTAAATCGACTCAAACTCCCGCAGCTTTTTGTTGCTGCGCGCCACGGCGGCGTCCAGGGCTTCCTTGGGGGTCTTGGAGCCGTTCCAGACCAGTTCCAGTTCCTCGTTGATGATGTTCCGGATCTGGACGAAATAGCCGAGCCGAAGGCCCCGGGAATTCTTGGTGGGCTCGCGCCGGGTCAACTGCTGGATGCCCACTTCCTGGTAGGGGTTCTCCTTGTAGTAGCCGTCTTCCTTGAGCTGCTCATAGGCGCCGATGGTGATGGGGAAATACCCGGTCTCCTTGTGCCACAGGATCTGGATCTCCGGTTGGGCCAGGTGGTTCATGAAGGCGGCCACGCCCTCGTATTCCTTGTCGCTGTGTCCCTTGAACACCCACAGGGAGGCCCCGCCGATGATGCTGTTCTGGGGGTTTTCCATCCAGGCTTCCACGGGCAGGGGCGCCACGTCCCATTTAAAATCCTTGACCGCGTCCTTGAGCTTGGCGATGCCGCTGATGGAGTCGATGTAGATGCCGGCGTTCTGGGCGATGAACTCGGATTTGGGGCCCTGGTATTTCTGTCCGCCGTAGAAGAACCGGTTGTCGTCCATCCAGGATTTGAGCCGGGCGATGTGGGCCACCTGCCTGGGATTGTTGATCAGCAGTTCGGTGTCGAGCCCCTCGTATCCGTTGGCCTGGCTGGCGAAGGGCAGATCATGGATGGCGCAGTAATTTTCCACCTGGGTCCAGGACTGCCAGGCGGTGACCATGCCCCCGGAGACGCCCGATTTCACCAGTTTTTGGGTCATCTCGCCCATCTGGTCCCAGGTCACCGGGTCGGTCTTGGACAGGGGCGCGTCGATGCCGGCCTTCTTGAACAGATCGACGTTGTAATACATCACCGGCGTCGAGGAGTTGAAGGGCATGGACATGAGGTTGCCGTCCTTGTCCATGTAGTAGGAGAGCACCGGTTGGAGGTAGGCCTTCCAGTCGATGTCGTATCCCTTGTCCTTCATGAGCTGATAGACCGGGTAGACGGCCCCGGAGAGCATCATGGTCTGGGTGCCCACCTCGAAGGACTGGAGGATGTGGGGCTGTTTGCCGGCCCGGACGGCGGCCACGCCCGCGTTGACCACCTCGTCGTATTCGCCTTTGTAGACGGCGTTGACTTTATAGTCGGACTGGGAATCGTTGAAGGCCTTCACGATCGTATCGACCACCTCGCCGCGGCTGCCGCGCATGGCGTGCCACCACTGGACTTCCACCGCCGCCATGGCCTGGGTCGCCCAAAAAATGGAAACGATTGCCGCCGCGATCACCGGAAACCACTTTCGTCCTTTCATCGTTACGCCTCCTTTGTTGAAATGATAAAGGGTTTGATTTCGGCGGATTGCTGACGCCGCCGATGGAACGCGAGCACGGACGCCGCGCTCAACGGCAATGTAGAAGGTCTCATAAGGGGAGTCAAGGTTAATCTGGTCCCACATCCTAAAAGCCATTGACATATCGATCCGATACGGCATATGATAAAACATATGCCAACAAGGGAGGGGGAAATTATGATGCAAAACACAAGACATATCCGTTTGTTCCGTAACGGACGCAACCAGGCCATTCGCATTCCCCGGGATTTCGAATTAAAGGGAAACGAAGCCACCATTCGCAAGGAGGGAAACCGGCTTATCGTGGAGCCCGTCGAAAACGATGGGCTTCTCGCTGTTCTGTCAGATCTGGAAACGCTGGATGAAACGTTTCCGGACGTTGACGACAGGCTGCCGCCGCCGGATGATATCGAATTATGAACCCTGATCTGCGCTATCTGCTGGACACGAACATCGTGTCGGAACTGATTCGCAATTCATCCGGGCCGGTAACCGATCGAATCGCACGGGAAGGAGAACGCAGCGTCTGCACCAGCATTGTGGCGGCCGCGGAACTGCGGTTCGGCGCCGCGAAAAAAGGTTCGGCTCGTCTCACCCGCCAACTGGAGGCGGTGCTTTCCGCCATGGAAATCCTGCCACTGGATCAGCCCGTCGATCAAGCGTATGCAAGGCTGCGGCATCAACTGGAAACGGCCGGTACGCCCATCGGACCCAATGACATGCTGATTTCCGCTCATGCGCTTTCAATGGGTCTGACCGTGGTGACCGCCAACCTGGATGAATTTTCCCGCGTGCCGGGCTTGAGCGTGGAAAACTGGTTGGCGTGAAGGGCTTCGGTTGAAGCCCGGGCGGATTCGGCAGGGCAATCAAGTCTTGACTTCTCCAGGGAAATAATGCTTTTTGTATGGGCTTGGCGGCCCGCCCGGAGGGCGGGCCAAAATGGATTTTACGGATACGGAACAGGATACATGGCCGCCGTTGCATTGAAAAACGTGGTAAAGCGATATGGAAAGATCGAAGCGGTTCACGGCATCGATCTCGACATTGTGGATCGGGAATTCGTGGTTCTGGTGGGGCCGTCGGGGTGCGGGAAATCGACCACCCTCCGGATGATCGCGGGGCTGGAAACCATCACCGAAGGGGAAATCCGCATCGCCGACCGCGTCGTCAACGACGTGGCCCCGAAAGACCGCCAGGCCGCCATGGTCTTTCAGAACTACGCCCTCTACCCCCACATGAACGTGTTCAAGAACATGTCCTTCGGGCTGGTGCTGCGCAAGGTCCCCAAAGCGGACATCGAAGCCCGGGTCCATGAAGCCGCCACCATGCTGGAACTAACGGACTACCTCAACCGCAAACCCCACGAACTGTCCGGCGGGCAGCGCCAGCGGGTGGCCATGGGCCGGGCCATCGTCCGGGATCCGTCGGTCTTTCTCTTCGACGAACCGCTTTCCAATCTCGACGCCAAACTGCGCACCCAGATGCGCATCGAAATCAAGCAGCTCCACAAAAAGGTGCAGACCACCACCATCTACGTCACCCACGACCAGGTGGAGGCCATGACCCTGGCCGACCGGATCGTGGTCATGCGCGACGGCTACATCGAGCAGGTGGGCACGCCCATCGAAATCTTCCAGCACCCCGTCAACACCTTCGTGGCCGGGTTCATCGGGTCGCCGCCCATGAACCTGGTGGAGGCGACAGTCGTCCAATCCGGTGATTCACTGAACCTGAAATTCAACGATGGATTTCAGATCCCGATCCCCCATAAACCCGACGCCCAAATTCACGAAGGAATGGACGTCTTCATGGGCCTCCGTACGGAAGATATCACCCTGGTCAACGGGGCCGAAACGTTGCCCGACAACTGGAAGGTGGACGGCGTCGCCGAGGTCGTAGAACCTTTGGGCAGCGAAACCAATCTTCACATGGACCTGAAGGGCATCAAGGTCGTGGCCAAATGCGACGGCCGCCGCATCGTCAAGGCCGGCGACCGGTTCAGGATGGCGTTGAACCTGGAGCATCTGCATATTTTTGACGGGGAATCGACGTTGTCGATTTATTGATCGGGCAAGCGGGCGGCATGAAAATGATCCACGAGGGCGACGGCCAACACGGCCAGGCACTCCGCATCCAGAAACCGCTCCGATCTTCGTTCAAACAAAACCCCTGCCTGGGCGGGGAATTCATCGTCGGCATCGTTGAACAGCAGCAAAACCGGCACGCGGGGCAGGGGTCTGATCACCGCCGCCACATCGTATGGATAATTACTGGCCGGCGGCCTTCCGCCGAGGCCCGCCGCGGCGGCTTCGAGGTCGCTTTTTCTCCCCGAATAGCGCCTGGACAAGACGTTCAGGACGTTGCTGCTGAAATAAACGGTCAGCGGACCTGAATCTTTCAAATCCCGATAATTCACCCACTCCTCGTCCACCGGAGGCCGCCGCGGGCACAGCAACAGATATTTCAGCAACAACAGGCAGGTGGCGTAATCCGGCCGCTTTCCATGCGCATCCGCAATCCCCCCGGATGACACCCGGTAATCGCGTCCGAAATAGGGGATCACGGCGGTCTTCCCATCCGCTTCCAGCGATATGCCGAGGATAGCGGAGCAGGCTGAAAGATCGATACCGGCGACTTCCGCCAGGTAGTCCTTGTAATGCTGTTCGAATATCGGGTTCGGTTTTTTCATTTATCCTCCTTTGCCAGCCAGTTTCGAATAGGTGGGCCTGGCATTTCCACCCAAGCGGAAAAGCCTGAAAATCCACGATATCCAGCAAATGGAACAAAGCACATATTGATGAAGTAAGCCGGATCGCCATCACGCCCCATCATGTCAATGCACCACCATCGTCCCCACCATGCCCAGCAGGAAGCCGAATATAGCGCCAACCGCGGGGAAGCTTTTGCGCTACTAGGGCGGTCGCCACAAGCCCTCGGCGTCAGTCAGGCCTGTTTGAATGGGATCCCAAACAGCTCGGCGGCGTTTTTACCCGACAGTCTCTCCAGTGCATCAAAGGAAAGATCGCATTTTAACAGTTCCTTGAGTTCCCTGTCCCATGCATACGGGATGTTCGGGAAATCCGAGCCATAGAGTATCCGGTCCGGCCGGTAGCGGCCAAGATCGATGGTTTCCCGGTGCTGAAAATAATCGGTGATCACCATGGTCGTGTCCAGCCAGAGCGCGTCATATTTTTCAATCAGTTTCCGGTAGGCGGCGGTCTCGTCGAACCCCAGGTGCGGCACGCAGACCTTGAGACCCGGGAAGTTTTTCAGGACGTTTTCCAGCTTTTCGACGCTGCAAAGTTCATAGGGGTCGCACCGATAGGCGTGGCTTTTCGGTTCCCTGCCCACATGCATCACCACCGGTTTTCCATGGGTCCGGCAGCATTCGTATAGGGGATCCATCTCATCGGCGTTCATGTCAAAGCATTGCACATGAGCATGGAGCTTGAGACCCCCCAGCCCCGCGTCGAAGGCTTCCCGCAAAATCGTTTCGGCGTTTTCGTCCGCCGGATGCACCGTGGCCAGACCCGTCGCGCGCCCCTCATATCCGGCGCATTTTTGCAGCATATAGTGATTCAGTCGTTGCGCGATGCCGGGCTTGTGGGCATATTGAAGCGCCACGATATGCCGGACCCCGCGCGACAGCAGAAAGTCGAATATCCGGGACGTGGTCATCCGATACCGGATCGGCCATGCGTTTTCGTCGAACCATTTCCAAATGGCGCTGAAGATGTCGCGGGGAAACACATGGACATGGGCGTCGATCACCGGCGGCAGCCCGGCGGGGACCCATGCGCCCTCCGGGTCGTTCAATGACGGCATGTTGCTTTTCAACATCGCGGCGTCTCCATGTTTTTCAAAGTGGTCAGCACAAGGATTATCAACCATATCTTTCGGAACCCGATACTTGCTTTCTCCTGTTCAACGGGGCATCGGCGCCCGATGCTTTACACAGACGACCATATTCTTTATGTTGAAGGTCCGTCAAGCATCGACTCAATCGGTCGCCTCCCGCCGGGTCGATAAAGACCGGATGGATGGGGCGTTCCAGGTCGGCGGCATCCCGGCGGACAGCGATGATCTGGCGAAACCGGTCATTATGACAAAGAAAAAGGAAAATTATGAATTTTCAAATGATCAAAAAAGCGGCGCGCCCTGAAATCATCGTCGCCATGGCGGCCGGCATCTGGGGGTTGTTCTGGGTGCCGCTGAGGGTGTTCGAAAGCCAGGGACTGGCGCCGGCCTGGGTCATCCTGAGCCAGTTTGTCGCCCCCCTCTTCTTTATCGCGCCGTTCGCGATGCGGCGGTTCCTGTTGCGGCGCCCCACGGGCATCGGACGGTACGGCACGGGGCTGTTGGTGGGGGGCGCGGTGGTCATGTATTGCGAAGGCCTGCTGATCACCAACGTCGTCCGGGCCCTGATTCTTTTCTATGCGATGCCGGCATGGGGGACGCTGGTGGAAGTGGGGCTGATGGGGCGTCGGTTCACCCTCTGGCGGGGGCTGTCTCTGGTGCTTGGTTTGGCGGGATTGGCGATCATCCTGGGATTGGGGGCTTCCTTCGCATCCGCCATCAACGTCGGCGACCTGCTGGCGCTTCTGTCGGGGATCGTGTTTACCTTCGGCGCCATGCAGGTGCGACAGGCATCCGACATATCGGTATTCGAGCAGGTGTTTGCGTTCTTCTTTTTCGGCTCCTTGACGGCATTGGGCTTTTCCCTGCTCCCCCTCACCGCCCCCGGCCCGCCGCCGGCGCTGGAAAAGATCGTCGCGCTGGCCCCCTGGGTCGTGCTGATGGCGGTGGGGATTCTGATTCCGGCGATGTGGGGATTGTACTGGGGGTCCCGCTTTGTCGATCCCGGTCGACTCGGCATCCTGCTCCAGCTCGAAGCGGTGGTCGGCATCGGCAGCGCGGCCCTGTTCGCCGGGGAGCCGTTCGGCGCGCGGGAAGCCGCCGGCGCCGCGCTGGTCATCGGCGCGGGGGTGGTTGAAGTATTTGGGAACAAAGGAAACGAATTGGCGGAAGAAAAACAACCGGCCCGTTGACCCGTTTTCGGGGGTGGGATCGTTCATCCGGCATGGGATCGTGGAGAGAACGCGGAGGGGATAGACGCATGGAAACCGGGATTCTTTCGGGCCGTCGGGGGCATGGGATGGGATGGCGTCGGTTGTTCGGCGCTTTGCTGGGGATGCTCGTGGCGTTTGCCCTTGGATGCGATCTTCTGATACAGTCGCCGTATCGAAAGGGGTTGCCGGACACGGCGTCCGATATCCGGGAGCACCGCAGCGGAGTGGTGGATTTTACCTATCTGCTCCGCGCGCGGATCACCGAGGAGGAGTTTGAGACTTATGTCAAACGGCTTGGGCTTGAGCTGAAGAGCAACGGGGGGTACCAGGGCGGGGCGAACGCGGAGCCGGGGGAGCGGAATGAGGATGATCCGGATTGGTGGAGCCCCATTTGGTCGGTGGATCGGGTTTATGGGATCAGGAGGGATGGGGATGTGATTTCGGCGAAGTGGGAGGGCGGGTTTGTTTATTTGAGTGGGATTCATCTGTGATGCAAAGGCGGCATTTGGAAGGCGTAAAAAGCCAGATTCAGGATGGACGACGATGAACAAATATGAGATAAATATCCACTGGAGCGATGAAGATCATGCCTATATTGCCGATGTCCCCGAACTTCCTGGATGCATGGCGCACGGGGAAACTTATGAAGATGCATTGGCAAATATCAAAGAGGCCATGGATTTATGGATTGCAACGGCAAAAGAATTCAACGATCCGGTGCCAGAGCCTAAATGCAGGCGGTTGGCATTTGCGTGATCACGAAAGACGATACATTTTAGGATATGTTAATGTTTCATAAATTTGGAAAAACAATCAAGTTGTTTTTGTTGGATGCAGATCCAGATGGGCGTATTATATGTGAATTATCGAACTGGACAGGCAAAGCATATCGAATCCCTCGGGGGAAAGTAAAAGATTGTTCGGATCGCGATGAATTAAAATCCACAGCAGTTTATCTGCTTTTTGGCAAAGCTGAATCATCTACTTTAAAGCCAAAGGTTTACATAGGCGAGGCAGAGAATGTCTATGGCAGGCTTGTGCAGCACGTATCTGAAAAAGAATTCTGGAACGAATCTGTCGTATTCATAAGCAAAGATGAAAACTTAAATAAAGCACACATCAAATATATTGAATCAAGACTTTATGAAAATGCGCTTTCAGCAAGTCGCTACGAAATTGAAAATGGAAATACTCCAACGAAATCTTCAATCTCAGAACCAGATCAAGCTGAGATGGAAGAATTTATCGAATACATAAAAATCCTCATAAATACAATGGGATTCAAGGTTTTTGAGCCCATCGTAAAAGAAGATCCGGCTGACATAGAATCAGAGGAACTATTCTTAAAGGGGGCTCGTGGAGCCAATGCAGTAGGTAAAAGAGTATCTGATGGTTTTGTAGTTTTCGAAAACTCAAAAGTTGCCTCCGATACAGTCCCTTCATTCCCGAAGAGCTTTAGCGCATTGAGAGAAGAACTGATAGAAACCGGCTTGATCATAGAGAAGGATGGCAAATTAAAATTCAGTTCGGATTATTTGTTCAGTAGCCCGTCTACCGCGGCGGCTATGGTTATGGGAAGGAATGCAAACGGTTTAATTGAGTGGAAAGATAAAACAGGCAAAGATCTTAAAACAATAGAGGCAAACGAAATAAAAAGCGCTAACAAGGCGTATTCTATCAGCGAAGGCAACAACGCGGATAATTAGCGGCAGATACGGGCTGTATATAGGCCCATCACCCCAAGCTGTTAGAGAAATTTTCACCTCTCTCTCCAACTTTCAAATACATGAATGTCAATGACTGGCAGGCGCTTCAGGAATCTCCATGACCGATAAAAATTTCGACCCGAAGAAACTGCAAAAGCTGAATAACCCGCAAAGCTTGGCGGACATCATGCCCGATTATATTTCCAGCAAATTGAACACCGCCAAATCGGCGGTCATGGGCGAAATCGGCCCCGACGATCTTAACAAGGCATCAGCGAACACATTTTGGTCAGCCAAACCGTCGGCGAATCGGTTCGCCACGGATTGAAAAGCACCCCCTCATGAGAAATATCGAAAAAGACCATCCCCCCATGCCCTTCCCCCTCACCATCCTCATCAGCGCCTTCTTCCTCTTCCAGGTCCAACCCATCATCGCCCGCTTCATCCTCCCCTGGTACGGCGGAACGCCGTCGGTCCGGCCTACCATGGTTTTTTCTCAAGTCGGTCTACTGGCCGGGTACGGCTACGCAGGTGTGTTTGCACGCTCCTATGAGTCGCGCAAACAGATTCTCATAAATGCGGCGCTGCTTACCACTGCCTGCTTTTTTCGCCCATCACCCCAACCCCGCCCTCAACTCCGGGAGCACTGGCATCCCCGTCTGGGTGCTCTTTCCGTTATCGTGAGAACATGGGTAGCTAAGGAATATGAAACTGGATATCAAGACAGACAGCAAAGGCGTTGACTGGACAACGGTACGAGACATTTTAAAACGTGTCGGAATGGGATACCATGCCCCCAACGTACACAAAAAAGCGTTCGACGCCAGTTACACCACCGTGTTCGTCTATCACGCCGGCCAACTCATCGGCTTCGGCCGCGCCATTTCGGACGGCG
>CAZZBE010000108.1:0-14911 GCA_964652715.1 uncultured Desulfobacteraceae bacterium | reverse complement strand
CATGGGCGCACTTTTTTATGATTACTCCATAACGCGGGATTCGTCAATGATCCATACCAACCTTTCTTATTGACACTCCCATGGCGACACCCTATAATTTCAACGGTCAAAACATCGCATTCATGCTCTGTTCCGGCCCGCATCTTCCTCCATTTTTATCGCCTTTTTTATCCGAAAGGATCAGGAACCCATTGAGCAGTACGAGAGACAAATACAAAACCAAGGGGCAGCTCATCACCGAGCTGGAAATGTGCCGGCGGCGGATCGGCGAGCTGGAAACCCTTGAACAGGAGCTGGGCGACGAGCAGCGGTGGCCGGAGCGGGCCCTCCACGAAACCGAAAAGCGCTACCGGGCCCTGCTGGAAACCAACCTCTACGCCATCCAGGAGATCGATATTTACGGGATTATTACCTATATGAATTCGGTTTTCTATCGTATCCTCGGCTACAAGATGGGCGAACTTAAAGGCCGTCAGATATGGGATCTGCTGGCCAACGACGTCGAGCGGGACCGCCTCACCGAATACCTCACCCGAATCGCCGAAGGCGAATACGCGCCATTCCCCTGGACCGGGGAGTACATCCGGAAGAACGGAAAGATCCTCAATCTCCAGGTGGACTGGAACTACCGGCCCGACGCCCAGGGCCGGGTCAACGGGTTCATTTCGGTGATCAGCAGCGTGCTGGACAGCCAGCCCGTCTACGACGGGGAGGAAGCGGAAGGGGAAGAGATCGAATTGCCGCCCGCGGCGGCGCCGGAAGCGGAATCCGACGCGGAGACGATGCAGGCGATCGTCGGATCCCTCTTCGAGAAGATGGAAGGGCTGGGACGGCAGATGGACAAACTCTACGCCGATTTCCAGACCAAGCTCAAGTACGACGCCCAGAAGAGCAACGTCATCGACCGCCTCCACGGCGCCCTGCTGGACGAGCGGCGGAAGGGGGGCGCCGCCGGGGCCGCCCGGGAAGCGGCGCCGCAACCGGCGCCGGTGGCGTCGGTCTCCAACGCGTCTCTGGAGGTGGGGCTGGAGAAGATCGAGCGGGAGATGGCCCGGATCCGATCGGAATTCGAGAGCAAGCTGAAATACGACGCCCACAAAAACGCCATCATCGACAAGCTCCACGACGATCTCCAGGAATACAAAAGCGATTTCCTGAAAAAATACGTCCAGTCCATCATCATGGACATCATTCAGATCATCGACAACATCCGGAAGCTGGTGGATCACTACCAGCACCAGACGCCGTCCGAAATCGATCCCAGCAAGATGCTCGACCTCCTCAAGGGGATCCCGTCGGATCTGGAGGACCTTTTCTTCCGCCAGGGGGTCAAACCCTTCACCGTCGAGGGGAACGGGTTCGATCCCAGCCGTCAACGGGTCCTCAAGACATTGACGACCGGCGACCAGGAGAAGGACAAGACCGTGGCCGAGAGCCTCCGCCCGGGGTACGAGTGGGAGGGACAGGTGATCCGCCCGGAGATGGTGACGGCCTACGTCTACAAGGAATCGTCGAGCGGATGAACGGGCGTCCGGACAGCAACGAACCGAGTCTCAGCCAGTTGGGAGTCTGTGAATGAGCAGTGAGTATCAGAGGATATTCGGTATCGACCTGGGCACGACCTACAGTTCCATCGCCTATATGGACGAGTACGGAAAACCCGTGGTGGTCCCCAATTCCGAAAACCAGCCCATCACCCCGTCGGTGGTCTTTTTCGACGGCGACAGCATCGTGGTGGGCGAGGTGGCCAAGGAGAGTTCCAAACTCTATCCCCACGACGTGGTCAGTTTCGTGAAGCGGTCCATGGGCGAAGCCGATTTCGTGTTCGAACACAACGGCCGGACCTTCCGGGCCGAGGAGATCTCCTCCTTCATCATCCGGAAACTGGTCCAGGACGCCGAAAAACACCTGGGGGAGAAGATCGACGACGTGGTCGTCACCTGCCCCGCCTATTTCGGCATCAACGAGCGGGAAGCCACCCGGCGGGCCGGGGAAATCGCGGGCTACAACGTGCGCCAGATCATCAACGAGCCCACGGCCGCCGCCATCGCCTACGGCACCATGGAGGTCAAGGACGAGCGGGTGGTCCTGGTCTACGACCTCGGGGGCGGCACCTTCGACATCACCATGATCGAGATCCAGTCCAGCGCCATCGAGGTGATCTGCACCGGCGGCGACCACAACCTGGGGGGCAAGGACTGGGACGACCGGATCGTCGCCTATCTCGTCCAGGAGTTCCAGAACGCGGCCAAATCCACCGAAGACATCCTGGAAGACCCGGACACCTGCCAGGACCTGCTCCTGTCGGCGGAAAAGGCCAAGAAGGTCCTCTCCCACCGGGACAAGACCCCCATCCTCATCACCCACGGCGGCGAACGGGTCAAGGTGACCCTGGAACGGCGCAAATTCCACGAGATCACCCAGGACCTCCTGGAACGGACCGCGGCCCTGACCCACGAAATGCTGGAGGAGGCCAAGAAAAAGGGCTACTGGAATTTCGACGAGATCATCATGGTGGGCGGCGCCACCCGGATGCCCCAGGTGGGGGCCCGGATTCAAAAGGAATTCGGCGTCAAGCCCCGGATGTTCGACCCCGACGAGGCGGTGGCCAAGGGCGCGGCCATCTATGGCCTGAAGCTGGCCATGAACGAGGGCCTGAAACGGAAAGTGGCCCGGCGGCGGGAGCGGGACAACCCGGAATCGGCCAAGGAGACCCAGGAATTCGAGATCGAGGATGTCCTGGAAGAGGTCGAGCAGCTGGTGGCCGAGGACCAGGATCTCCGGCCGGCCGACGTCCGGCTGACCCGGGTCCGGGTAACCAACGTCGCCAGCAAGAGCTTCGGCATCATCGCCGTCAACTCCAAAGACGAAGAGATCGTTTTTAACCTTATCCTCAAAAACACCGATGTGCCCAACGTCATCACCAAGAGCTTCGGCACGGCGGTGGCGGACCAGGAGGCGGTCTCCATCCAGATCATGGAAAACGACACCACCGACGTCATGACCGCCCTTCACGAGGCCGTGGAGATCGGCACGGCGGTGCTGCGACTGCCCGACGGCCTGGCCGCGGACACCCCCATCGAAATCACCTTCAAACTCAACGAGGAAGGACGGCTGGAGATCAGCGCCATCGAGCCCACCGCCTCCAGGCGGAAGGTCGACGTCGCCATCGACACCCGGTCGGTGATCGGCGGAGAAGAGCTGGAGGCCGCCAAGGCCCGGAGCCGGAGCCTCGTTGTTTCTTGAACGCGCAACGCGCGACTTGTAACTCGCAACTATTGGGTTGAACGATATCATGGAGAGGGAAAACTACTATCTGCTGCTGGGGCTGTCCATCGACCCCCCTGAACAGGATCTGAAGGTCATCCAGGCGGCGCTCAAGGAAAAACAGGCCCAGTGGAGCCGGTTGCGGAACCACCCCACCAAATCCACGGAGGCCAAGCGTCTCATGGGCTTGCTTCCGGACATGAAGCGGGTCTTCTCCAATCCCAAGCTCCGGAAACAGGAGGCCGAGGCGGCCCGGGAAACCTTCAAGAAATCCGAGTCCACCAAAGAAGAGAAGCTCGACGGCCACCTCCGGCTGCTCATGGCCAAGGGGAAGATCACCTCCAAGGAGATGAGCGAACTGGCCAGGATCGACGAGGTGGATGAAGCCCTGGTCCAGGAGCGGCTTAAAAAGAACGAAGTGGTCTTCCGGATCGACGCCGAGATCGAAAAGCTCCTCCGGTCGGGCAGGGACGACGACAAGGCCGTCAAGGCCCTGGCCAGGAAGCTGGCCATCGGTCCGGACAAGGTCCGGGAGCGGATCCGGAAAAAAAAGGACGAACGGTTCCTGGAAATCGACCAGTACCTGCTCCAGTGCGGCGAAAAGCGGGGGTTCATCACCGAAGGGGCCATCACCAAACTCTCCCGGATCTACAACATCAAAGAAAGCAAGATTTTCGATCGGCTGGAATGCCCCATCAAGAAGGACTCGGAATCCAAGGTCCGCCGGCCCAAACCCCTGGACACCACCCTGGTCAAGCACATCGACGACAATCTCAAAATCGTGGGCGCCTCGTCGCTCTATGAATTCCTCGACATGCCGGTCAACGCGCCCCTGGAAATCCTCCAGGAGGTGTCCCGGGAAAAGGAGATGGAGATTCGCCGTCAGGGCAAAAAGGACGCGGCGACCACGGCCAGCGGCGCCCTGGCCGGCCACTGCATCGTCATCTTCCGGTCCCCCAAGAGCCGGAACGCCTACGACATGACCCGGAACCTGACCAAGCTGGCGGAGTTCAACCAGGCCATCCGGGTGGCGGCCATCGGCGGCAAGGTCAAAAGCGAAGCCTTCGAGATCCTGGTCCGGGAGGCCATGCGCATCGGCATGGACTTCGAGGAGGCCATCGAATACATCAAGGAGTACTGCCACAAGGAAAAATGGTCCATCGAGGAGAAGATTCCCCTCATCACCCGGAAGCCGGGCAAGATCCTGATCATGGAGAAATGGACCGTCGAAATGAACCCCAAAAGCCCCACCTTCTGGGGGCTTGCGGCGGCGGCGATCCTGGTGGTGATCGGGGTGATCTACGCCGGCGCCTTCACCATGAACATGGTCAAGGCCAGCCGGATCCAAAGCGCCTACGAGCAGGTGGAACAGCGGTACAACTCCGACATCCCCCTGGAACGGAAGCGAAAGGATCTGAAGGCGTTTGTCGCCCGCTACGGGGGGACGGAATACGCGTCCCAGGCCCGGGGATTCCTCACCGACATCAGCCGCCAGATGGAAGAGCGGGATTATGCGGCCACCATGGCGGACGTCGAAAAGCTTTATGAGGCCGGGAAATACGAAGAGGCCCTGAATGCCTACGACTGGTACCTGGATCAGTATCCCAAGGGGGCCCACGCCGACGAGATCAAAAAGGCCAAGGAAGAGATCCCCGGGCTCATCGACGACCGGGATTTCCAGCAGATGCGGGCGGCCGCGGAAAAGGGGGACTACCGCCAGAAGATCGCGGCCTACAACAAATATGTGCGCCTGCACCCCGAAGGCCGGCATTTCGACGAGGTCCGGAACCTGATCATCCAGTTGGTGGACGCCTATTACAGCCAGTTGAAAAAGGATCTGGCGGCCTGCGAAAACCGGCGGGACTGGGTCGAGTGCATCCAGCTGACCGATGCGTTCATCGCCCGGTTCGCGGGCACCCAGCAGGCCGAGGAGGTCAAGGGGCTGCGGATCAAATACCAGAAGCGCCGGCAGTACGAAGCGGACCTGTCGGCCCTGGACAAAGCCGCCCAAGAACAACTGGGCATGTACGATTTCGACCGGGCCAAGCAGGTCTACGCCAGCTACCTGGAAGCCAATCCCGAGGCGCCCGGCTACCTGCGGGAGCGGATCTCCGGGGAGGTGGCCGGGATCGAAAACCGGAAGGCGGCCTATCTGGCGGCCGAAGAGGCGTGGGAAACGGCCCTGGAATACAGCAAGGACGGCCTCGTCGGTCTCGACGATCGCATCGCCCGGATGGAGGGCTATATGGCCGAGTATCCCGGCGGCCGCCACACCCAGGAGGCGACCGAGGTGCTGGCCGAACTCCGGGAGGAGAAAAAGGGCGTGGATGCGCGGCTGGCGGAGGAACGGGTGAAGCAGGAATTCGCCAGGGTCATCGCCTACAGCCGCGACGAACAGGTCCGGCTCGCGGACCGGATCGATCGGGTGTCGGCCTACATCGGCAAGAACCCGCCCCAGAAATACCTGGAGGCGGCCTCGGACGTGCTGGCCAAACTGAAGGCCCGGAAGAGAGCCCGGGACGAGGCCCAGCGGGCCCGGCGGGAACGGGCCGCCCGGATTGCCCGGGAAGAGCAGCGGATCACGGCCCAGGCCCGGCGGACGGGCCGGTTCGCGCCGGACCGGGACGGGACCCTGGTGGACCGGAAGACCGGTCTCATGTGGGCGGCCGTGGACTCCTATGTCGCCCTGGGGCGGTGCATCGATTTCGACCGGGCCAGGGAATATGTTTCGGGGCTGGACGCCGGCGGCTACACCGACTGGCGGCTGCCCACGGTGGAGGAACTGGCCGGGATCTACAAAATCAGCCCGCCCTTCCCCAAAAGCGACGCCGCCTGGTACTGGAGTTCGGAACTGGTCTGGCACGGATGGAACAAAAAGGCGGTGGTCGTCACCGCGGAGCAGGAACAGGCCTGGTCCAAGCTCCAGATCGAACTGACCAAATGCGGGGCCGTCCGGCCGGTCCGGAATCGATAGGAAAGTCAAATTTTGCAGGGGCGAAAAATTTTTCGCCCCCGCGGTCCCCTACCAGGACACCGGCGCCCGGACCGCCTGGCCCGCCTTGTTCCGGAAGAGCAGATACCCCTTCTCCCGGCCGAAGAGAAACAGGTCCCGGGTGATGGCCACATCCTGCTTGCAATAATCGATGATCTCCCGGACTCGCCCTTCCTTCCACCACCGCAGGGCCTGGAGGCCGTCGGCGCTCTTCCTGGCGCCCAGGGTTTCTCCCGCCAGATGGTCCAGCGACAGCCGGTAGCCCAGCCGGCCCTGGACCTCTTCCAGGATGTCCAGGGTCGGCAGCCGGCGGAAATCGTAATCGACATACCCCGACAGCACCTTGTAATCGAACCGCCGGATATTGAATCCCACCACCAGATCCAACTTCCATAACCGGTCCATCAGGGCCGCCACATCCTTTTCCAGGTACTCCTCGTAGGCGTCGGTTTCCGCAATGTAGAGCACCACGCAGGAGATTCCCATCCGGTCGGCCAGATGCCACCCGCCCACCTCGTCGGCGGAGCGCTGGGTCTCGATGTCGAGAACCCCGTATCGGGGCGTGGGACGGGCCGCGGACGGCGGTTGCAACCCGGGCGCCGACCGCGGGGATGGCGGCGTCGGGATCGGCCGGACAGGCGCCGCTTTTTCCAGCAGGCCGTTCAGGACGAACAGGGCGGCGGCTTTGTCGATGGGCCGGTTGCCCGACCCGCATTTGGGGGAGTGGACGCAGGAGGGGCAGCCGGTCTCGCAGTCGCATTCGGCGATGGCCTTGAAGGCGGCGGACAGGAGTTCTTCGGCCCGGTAAAAGGCCCCGTGACTGATGCCGGCGCCGCCGGGCATGCCGTCGTAGACAAAGACGGCCGCCGTCCCCAACTGGGGATGGAGCGGCGTGCTGATGCCGCCGAGGTCGTTCCGGTCCGACATGACCAGGAGGGGGAAGATGGAGATGGCGGCATGTTCCACGGCATGAATTCCGCCCATGAAATGATGGCGGGCCGCTTCCGTCGCTTTCTGGACCGACGGCGGAACGATGAACCAGATCCCCTCCGTCTCATAGGTCTGGGGAGGAAGGTCCAGCGGGATGATCTTCAGCTTTTTCCGGCCGTGGATCCGCCATTGTTCGTAGCCCGTGACCTGGTCGGTCACCTTGAGCCGTCCCCGGCAGACCCGGGTGGCCCGGACCGGCGTCTCCTCGCAAATCTCCAGGATGGTCGTATCCTTGTTCCCCCGGACCCGGGTGTAGTAATCGACATCGGTTTCGGTCACCGTGACCGTCCGGGTGTCGGGGTCCAGGGACCGGACTATGTGGGTCCTGCCCATGTGGAGGTAGACGGCGCCGGGGTGGGTTTCCCGGAAGGCCCGGTATTCGTCGATCTCCCCCTTGTGCCGGCCGGTTTCCGCGCAGACGATGGCGTACTGGCCCCCGGCGCCCCGGAGATTGACGCGCCGGTGGGGCGATTTGGCCCGTGAAAAGAGGGTCCCGCCGTCGGCGCTGCGGAGGAGGTCGCCCCCGGCCTCCAGGTCCGCCGCCGCCTTCCGGGCCGCTTCGTCGCCGAGGATGGGATCATCGGCGGCCAGGGAGAGTTCGGCGGCCGCGCAGACCAGGTGTTTTTTCAGGATGGCGGGATTGTCCGGGTTGACCACGGCGGTTTCCGGGGGACGGTCCAGCAGTTCCCGGGGGTGGCGGAGGAAATACTGATCCAGGGCGTCCTCGCCGCCGATGAGGGCCAGCGCGGAACTCTGGCCGGAGCGGCCCACCCGGCCGGCCCGCTGCCAGGTGGCGACGATGGTTCCGGGATAGCCCACCAGGAGGCAGAGGTCGAGGTCCCCGATGTCGATGCCGAGTTCCAGGGCGCTGGTGGAGATGACCGCCAAAAGATCGCCGCTGGACAAACGTCTTTCGATCTCCCGCCGCTCCTCGGGCAGGAGCCCGGCCCGGTAGGCGCTGATCTTGTCGCCGAACCGGCCCCGGGCCCTGGCCTGGTTTCCGGCCCAGATGGCGATGAGTTCGGTGAGCTTCCGGGACTGGGTGTAGACGATGGTCCGCAAGCCCCGGTGAAGCGCCGCCTTAAGCAACAGGATGGCCGACCGGGCCGGCCCCTGGAGCGGGTCCAGGAAGACCAGGTGGCGGGGCCCCCGGGGCGCGCCGGACCGGGTGACCGGATGGACGTCCAGCCCGGTGAGTTCGCGGGCCAGTTCGTCGGGGTTTCCCACCGTGGCCGAACTGAACACGAAGGTCGGGTCGGCCCCGTAATACCGGCAGATCCGCCGCAGCCTTCGGAAGACCTGGGCCATGTGGGAGCCCATCACCCCCCGATAGGTATGCACCTCGTCCACCACCACCAGGGTCAGATCCCGGAAAAACCCCTGCCATTTGGGATGGTAAGGGAGCAGCGACAGGTGGAGCATCTCCGGGTTGGTCATCAGGGCCGCCGGCGGATGGTCCCGAATCTTTTTCCGGCGGTAGGGGGTGGTGTCCCCGTCGTAGATCTCGGCGGGCGCCGACAGCCCTTCGCAGGCCGCCGCCATGCGCCGGAACCCGGCCAGCTGATCCTGGGCCAGGGCTTTCAGCGGAAAGAGATAGAGGGCCTTGGCCGTCGGGCGGTCGAGCCGCTTGTCGAAAAACGGAAGGTTGTAAATCAGGGTTTTTCCGCTGGCCGTGGGGGTGGCCGCCACGGTGTGGCGGCCCGACCGGACGGCCCGGATGGCCTCTGTCTGATGGCTGTACAACCGGTGAATAGAGAGCCGGTTCAGCATCTCCCGGATGGCCGCCGGCCAGGGGATGTCGTCGTCTCCGTAGCGCGGCGGCTCCCCGGGGATCAGGCGGTGATGGACCACCTGATCCCCCATGCGGGGGGAGGCGATCAGGGCGGCGATGTATTCGTCGATGTCGGGGGAGCGGGTGGACAATCGGGGGCGCTATTCCTCCTGGGCGGATTTGTCCTCATTGGCTTTATTCTTCTTTTTCTTGGGCCGCGTCTTCCCGCTGGTTCCCCGCCAGATCTTGCCCCGTTTGCTCCGCTGGTCTCCTTTTCCCATGATGACTCCTTTTTGAGAGAGAAAATTGATAAAAAACGTGTTTCCGATAGTTTATCGCACGGCTTTTTAACAGGAAGGAAGGGAAAAGTAAAGCTTGATTTTCCGGCGGCCATCCAGAAAGGTATTTAATGGATAAATCAGTATTTTCTTGATCACAACGGTAAATTGATGTAGAAAGCGAAGGGATGACGGATAGGAAGAGCCTCGACAGGATCATCAGCGAACGACGATCCGTCCGCGCCTTTGACACAGGCCGGCCCGTGCCGGAGGACCATATCCGGGCCCTTGGCGAGGCGGCCCGGCTGGCGCCCTCGGCCTGCAACAGCCAGACGTGGCGGTTCATCGCCGTGACCCGGGCAGAAGTCATCGAAAAGATATGCAAGACCGCCATGCGGCCGGTGATCCCCAACAAGTGGCTATCCCAGGCGCCCCTGCTGATGGTCGGCTGTTCCAAGCTCGACATCGTCGCCAACCGCGTCGGCGCCCGGGTGACCGGGACGGAATACTACCAGATCGACATGGGCATCGCCATGGAGCACATGGTGTTGAAAGCCGGGGAACTGGGGCTGGGAACCTGCTGGATCGGCTGGTTCGCCGAAAAGAAGATCAAAGCGATCCTCGACATCCCCCGGGGCGTGAAGGTCCCGGCGCTGCTGGCCGTCGGTTATCCGGCCGACGAGGCGCCGGCCAAACGCTCCCGGAAATCCATGGAGAAGATCCTGTTCTCCGAAACCTGGGGCAAACCTTTTCCTTTCAGCGAATGAGATAAGAGGCGGACCATGGACCGGATCACCCTTTTCCTCAAACACGTCATCGGGTTTTTGAAGCGGGAGAAGCTGTTCCGGGTGCTGCTCATCGTTTTGGCGGTGCTGTTTCTGGGTACCCTGGGGTTCGTCTGTTTCGAGGAAAACATGCAGTATGTGGACGCCCTCTGGTGGTCGGTGGTGACCATGACCACCGTGGGCTACGGCGATATCTCGCCGGTCTCGACCGGCGGCCGCATTGTCGGCCTGTCCGTGATGGTCATGGGCATCGGCTTTTTGGGCGTGCTGACGGCCACCATCGCCAGCGCCTTCATCGAGACGAAGATTCTGGAGAGCAAGGGAATGAAAGCGACCCACGCCAAAGACCATTTTCTGATCTGCGGATGGAACTACAGGGGGGCGGAGATCGTCGCCGATCTCCGGGCCGATCCCAAATGCGGCGAAAACGAGCCCATCGTCGTCATCGCCGAACTGGCCGAAAAACCCCTGGATGATCCCAACCTTTACTTCATCCGCGGCGAGGTCAATTCGGAGAACCTGAAAAAGGCCAACATCGCCGAGGCCAAGGTGGTGCTGGTGCTCTCCGACGAAAAGCTGGACGCTTACTCCCGGGACGCCAAAACCATCCTCAACACCCTCACCATCGAGAGCCTCAACCCCACCGTCTACACCTGCGTGGAACTCATGGACCCCAAAAACGTGGAATACTGCGAGATGGCTTCCGCCGACGAGATCATCGTGGTGGGGGAGCTGAGCACCAACATGCTGGTCCAGGCGGCCCTGGATCACGGCATCACCCGGATGGTGAGCGAACTGGTGAGCAACCGGTACGGAGAGGATCTTTACAAGATGCCGGTCCCCGCCGATCTGGCGGGCGCCAGCTTCTACGACGCCATGTGCCGTCTGAAAAAAGACCACAACGTCTTGTGCATCGGCGTCGAAGATCAGGAGGGGAAGAACCTGAAGGCCAATCCCGGCAACGACTACACGCTCAATAAAGCGGATCTGCTGATCGTCATATCCCGGGACCGCCCGACGATCACATGACCGTTCTGCGGCAATCGCCAAGAAGAGACCAACCCTAACCCGTCAGGAGGTGTGCGTATGAAGGAGAAATTCGAAATGGTCAAGGAGTACCTTTGGGAGATGGACGTGGCCATCGTCAGCGAAGATCCCGAAGAGGGAATGGTGGTGGTGGACGACGAGGAAAACGGCGTCAAAAACCTCGTCATCGACTGCGAATCCCCCATCCTGGTGCTGGAACAGGTCATCATGAAGGTCAAGCCCGAGGCGGTGGGAAAAGGATTTTTCAAACGGTTGCTCCAGATGAACCGGGAATTGGTCCATGGGGCCTTCGTGCTGGATGAAACCGGCGAGACCGTGATTTTCCGGGACACCCTGCAACTGGACAATCTGGACCGCAACGAACTCGAGGGCTCCATCCACGCCCTCGGGCTGGCCCTTTCGGAATACGGCGGCGAACTGCTCAATTTCGCCGCGTAATTTTTTTTGACCCGTTAGCCACAGAAAGAGGAGGGACGCGCAATGTCGATTTTCTCACGGCTTTTCAAGATCGGTCAGGCGGAAGCCCATTCCGTCGTCGATAAATTCGAAGACCCCATCAAGCTCACGGAACAGGGGATTCGGGATCTTAAAACAGACCTCCAGCAGGCCATGACCAGCCTGGCCGAGGTCAAGGGCATCGCCATCCGGACCCGGAAAGAGGCGGAGAGCAAGAAAAAGCTGGCGGCGGATTACGAGCGCAAGGCCATGATGCTGCTCCAGAAGGCCCAGAACGGCGGGCTCGACCCGGCGGAGGCCGACCGGCTGGCCACCGAGGCCCTGGGCAAGAAGGAGGAGTACGCCAACGACGCCCTCCGGATCGGCAAGGAGGCCGAACGCCACGAGGGCATGGCCAACCAGCTCCAGGCCAACGTCTCCAAGATCAAATCCTCCATTTCCACCTACGAGAACGATCTGACCACGCTCCGGGCCCGATCCAAGACGGCGGCCTCCACCAAAAAGATCAATAAACAGCTCTCCAGTATCGACACCTCCGGCACCGTCGCGATGCTGGAGAAGATGAAGAACAAGGTGGAGGAAGACGAATCCCTGGCCATCGCTTACGGAGAGATGGCCTCGGCGGACAAAAGCGTGGACGACGAGATTTCCTCGGCCCTCAAGGGCGGCGCCCAGCTGGAAGCGTCCAGTTCGGCCCAGCTGCTTGAACTCAAAAAGAAGATGGGCATGACCGGATAAAGGAGACCCTGTTATGGGCCTGTTGGATTTTCTCGGCTTTGGAAAGAAAAAGCCGCCGGCGCCGCCGCCGAAGACCGACTTCGTTTTGTCCGATCTCAAGGTCGGGTACATGGTCGATTACGACATGCAGACCTGGCAGGTGGAAGGGGCGCACCATTACGACTGGGGCGCCGGGGACATCACCCGGGAATGGCAGCTCAAGAGCGTGGACGACACCATCTACCTCGAAATGGAGGAAGACGACGAGGTGGAATGGGCCATCGCCCGCAAGATCCCCTTCGGCAAACTGGGCAAAGGGGTTCGGGACCATATCGTCGAGCACGAGGAGCCCCCGGAGGAGATCGTCTACGAAGGGGAGACCTATTACCTGGAAGAAGGCGGCGGCGGCCATTTCTACAAGGACGGCAAAGGACCGGGCCATCCCCTGATGGCGTGGGACTACGAGGACGACACCGGTGAGAAATACCTCTCCATCGAACAATGGGGAGAAGAGGATTTCGAGGCGTCGGCCGGCGAGCCGGTGTCGGAGTATCAGTTCACGAATATTTTGCCGAACGTTTGATAGACCCCTGGAGAAAAAGACCTGCGAGGTTTCCAAAACCTCGCAGGTCTTTTTCGGTTCACTTGTTATGCCGTAAAAGAAAATGTTTGCGTAGTTACCGATGAAAATATCATCAGAACATTACCTCAAAGCATCTCTGGACAGGATTGAGGATGCAAGGAAACTTTATAATTCAGGCAATTATGTCGGTTCGATATATTTATCGGGCGTTTCCGTGGAATGTATGTTTAGAGCATATGCAGCAGGAAACACGGATGATTTTGATTCACGACATGATCTGACGCGTCTATTAAGAGCAAGCGGCATATCGGAGATCATCAGTGTCAGTCAGAGAAGAGACATCGGTGCGGCACTCGGGAATATCTGGTCCAGGTGGAAAAACAATTACCGGTATGCGTCTGAGGAGCTGATTAGGGCTGAATTAAAAAAACTGAAATTGGACAGGGGAATAAAAGGGGATTGGTTGAAATTCAACTCAATGACAGTGCTGGACTCCGCACTGACGGTGATCAGCACAGGAGCAAAAAGATGGAAAGAATTGCAGAAATAGAAAAAGTGTTTGAAAGGCTGGGACTTGAAAAACTGGAAATTGACATGGAAGAAAGCGGTTCGGGAAAGATCGTAGGCTTTGTTGTCTCAAAAAGCTTTGAGGGTATGTCACAGACCGAAAGACAGAACTATGTATGGGATCATCTGGAAAAAGAACTCAGTGAGGAACAACATAAAAGAATACGGGTTATTATAACAATGACTCCGGAAGAATCAGATGAAGCTGAACTGGAAGCGGCATAAGATAATCTGAAAATCTCCCCCTATAAAGACCAGCGAGGTTTCCAAAACCTCGTAGGTCTGACCGGGAATACGACGATAATGACGAAATATTTAACTCAAGAAACGAAAAGAGCGATTATCATATTGGCGATATTCTTACTTGTTGCCATTCTGATCAATATGGCGGTTCTCAAAATTTTCGGACAAAAAAGTTCCTACAGGGCAGTACACAGTCTGATTGGAATCATCATGCTGATGGGCTTCGTCAGTACATTTGCAGGCGAAAAAATTTCTCGCTCCAAAATAGGGCTGCTGTTTTGTATTTCTTTGATTCCATGCTATTTGGGTACTGTTTTGTCGGATCTGGATATTCGACTTTTGGGGATCGGCAGTCATAGAAATCCCTTATTTCACAGCGGATTAGCTTTTTTTCTCTTGTTTTTCATTTTCAAAAAGTTCAATTCTTTTGCTATTGTAGCCATAGTGTCTGCATTTGGAGTCGGTCTGGGTTCTCATCTGATATGGGATCTTTTTGATAAGGCCGATGTCCGCTGGATTCCGGGGGGTAGTCTGGACCGTATGTGGCTTGGTGCAAATGGTGCGATATGTTTGGTAATGTCAAAGAGAAATTTGTCGCTAAGATTCAACAAATACAATGGATTAGAAGATGATATTCCAGCAGGATCTAACCTGCGCCCCTCATCCCTGGAAGGGGAAGGGAAGGTTTCTCAGGCCCACGCCTCCAACACCTCCCATCTCTTGTAGGCCGTTTCCAGTTCCGCCTCTTCCAGGGAAGAGGGGGGGTCTTTTATTACTGTGCAACGCTTTAAAAAGGTTTTGTCAGATGAGCAAATTAAAAGCATATGAAGAAATAGTTGAATTTATTGCATCAGGAACAAATCCAACTTCTGTTATAGCTTTTACGCCTTCCGATTCTGTTAGAAATCGCGTCGGAGATCTCATCTATTTTGAAAAAACAAGAGGGTTGTCGAAAGACGAAAAATCCGAACTTGAGCACTACATGCAACTTGAGCATCTTATGAGATTGGCCAAAGCAAGAGCACGTAAATATGCCTCCGGAAAGCAGATATGTTGATGCGGAACTTCTATCATTTTTAAAATCTGTAAACAGCAAAAGATAATAGGGAGTTAGGTCTCCGACAGCCCTTCCAACGCCTCCCACCGTTCATACGCCGCCTTCAATTCCCCTTCCAGTTCCGTCAGCCGGTCCTTGACCCGGGCGATCTCCTCCCC
>CAZZBE010000107.1:0-15003 GCA_964652715.1 uncultured Desulfobacteraceae bacterium | reverse complement strand
ATACAATCCGGCCTATCGAACTTTTTTTCGGATGTACAACGTCTTGTGAACCCGGGCGACCACCTGGTCCCGGCCATCGGTGATGTCGACGGCATAGGACGGCGGGTATTTTTGCCCGTCCGCCGTATGGGTTTCTATATCGCGGATCATGGCGTCGTCCACCCGAAACTGGGCCCGGACGGTTCCCCGGCCGGGGGTCTCGAATTCGATGGACGCGGCCTTGTCCCAGACGATATGCTTGTTTCCAAGGATCTGGATCAGCATCAGCATGTAGAACGGATCGACCATGGCGTAGAGGCTGCCGCCGAAATGGGTGTTGACGTAATTCCGGTTGTAAAATCGCAGCTTCATTTACGACCTGCCGGCGTCGTTGCAGCGGGCGTTGACGCCCGGATCGGATTTCGACCCCGTTCCGACGCCGAAACCCGGGGACTGGCTGGCGGAACATCCGGAATCGGGCCAGACATTCCGGGAATTCATCGCATCGGGCACCGAACCGGCCGGACGGCGAACGGAACCGGATCTATCTCCAGCCCCTGGGAGCGTTTCCGGAGGACCGGCCGCCGTCCCCGGCGGTGCTGAAGGCGTATGGAATCGCCTGTTTTGATATGCCGGTGGACCTTCTGCCCATCGACGCCGACCTGACCCGACGGACCAACCCCCTGACCGGGAACGGACAGATCCTGACGGGGGACATCCTGGCGTATCTGAAGCGGCGGTTGCCGAAAGGCGGCTTCTGCATTCTGGCCATCACCATGGCGGACCTCTATCCCCCGACGAAGCTGCAAGGTGCTGGCCCACGAAACGGCCCACATGTTCGGACTGGCCCACTGCGTCTATTTCCACTGCATGATGAACGGGTCCAATCATTTGGCGGAAAGCGACGCCCGGCCCCTCCACGTTTGTCCGGTCTGCCTCCGAAAACTCCAGTACAGCATCGGTTTCGACGTTGTCGGGCGGTACCGCCGGCTCCGGCGGTTCTACAAAAATCGCCAAAGAGTATCGCAAGCACTTTATCGAGGAAATCGAAATCGTTACCAATGGCATTGATATAAGCAATGGCCAACGAGTCAATGTTCGGGCCCAAGGCTTCAGATCACGAGTAAGGGCTGGTTTCGCCAAAAAAGATCGTTCTGGTTGGAAGATACATGAATGCGGCATTGCAAGAGTTGAACAATCCTTGAGATAGGGCGAACCATACCGATTTCTGATGAATTATGGTATGGGACCGTTTCCACGCCGTGGAACAAGGAAAATCAAGGACCCGCCATAAAAAGCCGCGTTGCTTTCGAGGACGCCGTTGCCGGGGGAAGCGACAGCGACTGGTTTGAAGAAAAGATGGTTCCGAAAATCCTTTCTTCACCCAAAATCACCTGCTGCCCGCATTATCTGACCCAAGACGGAGAAAAGGGGGTCAGGCAATTGACCACTTACCTGAAAGGGGACCTAACGGCCAGCCGCGGGCACAAGCTCTACTGGCATCAATGGGATGAAACACGGCCCCTTGGTCTCGTCAAAGAACCCAATAATCATGATGCGTTTCTCGCGGATTTAGAAAGCGATAAACCAGACGACAGCCAGTACGCCATCATAAGGCCCGTCAGGGCCGGCGTGGTTTTCACCGGCCGGGCCCGATTCGAGAATCTGACCGGCATTGAACTAGGCGTGCTGCTGGCCGCGCTGAGCCTTCCGGAAGGTTGCATGCATAAGCTCGGGATGGCCAAGCCGCTGGGGTTGGGCAGTGTGGGGAAGAAATCCGGCATCAGAAATATGACCGAACCATGCAAGGCATACACAATGGCTATCAGTACGAGCACTGCTTTTCGTATGATTGGAACGCCATGAAAGGTTTTCATGCAAGGATGTTGTATCCTGTCCCTACAGGACATTTCGATGCAATTCCAGTCCCGTAAAAGAGCATTCATGGCCTCATTCAGGAGGCGTCCCGGGCAAAGGCCGCGAACCGCCGGGCTTCGGCCTCGTTCCCCATGGATGCGTAGATTCGGCTGACTTTCCCGAAGTATTCGGCCCGATTGGCCGGATCTTCCCGGGCCAGTCCCAGGTAGAGTTCCAGAATGGGGACGGCGAGATGGCCGGCGTCGAAGGCGGCGTCCGCATAGGACCGGCGCAGTTCGGGATCGGCGCGGCGACCGCACCCGGTGCGGGCGCTGACCAGTTCGGCGTAGAGCGGCATCGCTTTTTCCGCCTCTCCCCGGGCCTTATGGATCTCGGCGAGGGCCCGCACCACGAATTCGTTCCGGCCGTTCTCGTCGATATACGACCGATAATACGCCTCGGCCTCGTTGAGTTTTCCGGCCTGAACCAAAGTCTCGCCCTTGAGGACGACGATGACCATGCTGTCCGCCAAAGATTCCGGGCACGCTTCCAGCAGTCGCGCGGCCCGGTCGTATTCCCCCAGTCCCCAGAGGCTTTCGCAGACAAGGGGGTAGGCCCGTTCGATTTCTGGATTTTTCGCCAGAAAGGGTTCGAGAATGTCCCTGGCGGCTTCGTTTTGCCCCATGTTCAGGTAACAGGCGCCCAATTCCAGGGGAATCAGACCGGGCGCATCCGCGTTCTCCTCGAGGGCTTGGCTCAAATAGTCGGCCGCCGCATCGAATTCGCCCCGGTTCAAGGTCACGAATCCCCAAAGAAAGGTCTCCCCGTACCCCTCATAGGCTTCCTGTTCATCAGGCGGCATGGCGGACAGCAACGCGTCGAGGTATTCCTCGTCGTCGTCGAAGGCCTCGGCGTCCTCGTCATCATCTTCCCGGCCCCCTTCCGCCGCCCTGTCTTCGAATTCGTCCACCTCCCGGAAGGGTTGGGCAAACTCCGCTCTCCTCGCATCCTCGATGGTTTTTAACAACCCGCCGATCTCCGCTTTCAGGTCGTCGCGTCCGGTCAACTCACGGGCCAGTTCGAGAAGCTCCGCCGCATCCTCGGGGCAATCCGCGTCGATCAGATCCCGGCCGTTCCGGACATGCTCGTCGGCCAGGGCCTCCCCGGCGTCCCGGATCTTCCCGTCGATCCGCGCGCCGAACTCCGGGTCCGCCGACGGTTTCCCGCCGTGTCGATGGCGGGCGTTCTCATATTCGATTTTCGCGTGACCGACCAGCCCGTCGGCCATCAGGGCGTCGCCCTTCTTCTCGATGTCTTCCGGCGTCTTGCCGGATAAAAATGAAAGCCATCCCATGGGTCGTTGCTCCTTTTTCAAGTCGGCGCGATGTCATTGTTCCATGATGCCATGGCTGCTTTTTTCCCGGGTTACCGGGTTCCGACAAAAAACGGCCGAAAGTCGGATTCGCGGCGCGTCAGGCCGTTTTTGACGCGCTCTATCATACGGTCCTTGTCCTCCGGCAGCCGGCCTTCGATGTTGATGTAATTGGTGTAGTGGTCGCTGGCCAGGCGGCTGTCCGTGTCGAGAGCCTCCAATAGTCCGAGGGTTTCCCGGAGCACGCCGCGGGGACCGAGCATCTCGAAGCGCCCGGCTTCGATGTCTTCCAGCAGCGGCGTGTTGATCTTGGGCACGAAGGTCCGCGGGCGGATGAAATGGGGCTGGACGGCGTTGAGGACGGCCGCCGTTCCGGCGACGTGCTCCGCTGTGCGAGACCGGCCGCCGACGCCGAGCATGACGTAGAGGCTCAGTTCCAGACCGGCCTCGATGGCCATTCGCCCGGCTTCGATGTGCGTGGCGCTGTCGGCGCCCTTACGGATGCGGCGCAAGATCTCGTCGTCCCCGGACTCCAACCCAACGTGAATCCGCGTCAACCCGGCGTCCGCCAACCGCTTCAAGTCCTCCGGCCCTTTCTGTTGGATATACTGGGATGATCCGTAAACCGTGATCCGATCCAGGTGCGGGAAAACCTCTCGGGCATGGGCGCAGATCGCCGCCAGCCGGTCGGCGCGCATGGCGATGGTGTTGCCGGCGGGAAAAAAGAGGGTGCGGACGCGATCACCATAAATTTCGAGGGCTTCGTCGAGATCGCGGCGGATGTCGTCCGGCTCCCGCTCCCGGTAGCGCGGGCCGTTTTTGTAGACCATGCAGAAGGTGCACCGGTTCCAGGGGCAGCCGGCGGTGGCCTGGATCAACACGGAGTTCGCTTCGCTGGGCGGGCGATAGATGGGGCCTTCGTAGTGCATGAGGTTGAATGTTATCCTTCCTTTCCTCCGGTCGTCCGTTTCAGCTCAGGAATGGCTCTTGGCCACTTCTCCTTCGATGCGCCGGGCCACCGCGTCGGCGATCTCCAGCCCCTCCCGCCAGCGATCCAGCAGGGCCTGTTCCCGCTCGTCGATCTCTTTCACGTAGCCTTCCAGGTTGCGGTCCGCGCGGGCCAGTTTCAGGGCCATTCTGTAGGCGCTTTCCTTCAGATCCGGGCTCAGCATCCGGCGGGCCGACGCGACGATCAGATCGATCTCCTGGGGTTCGAAGGCATTGGGATCGGCGGGATCTTTTTTGAAGAACTTGAAGATGCGGGACTCCAGATCCCGGTAGTCGTGCCCCTCGAAGATCTCCATATTCTCGATTTCGTACCAGACCGCCCGCATTTCGTCGACGCTGTACTTGTCGTCGGCGGCGATGGTGGCGGCCATGACGGCGATGAACACCTCCGCGGGGTCGGCGAAAAACGACGCGTTGGGGTCGGTCTCCCACAGGCCGAAGCTGTTGCCTTCGGTGTCCTGGCAGACGGCGAAATAGCCCATGCCCGGCACGGCCGTTTTGGAGACCGGGACGTTGCCGTTCAGGTCCGTTACTTTCGTCAGGTAATCGCTCACCGACGGCACGTCGATGTACTGGATAATGGGCTGTCCCGGCTGCTGGCGCCGCATCATCCCGCCGCCGACGCCCGACTCGCCCTTTTCGTCGGCGGTGGTGATCATCCAGTAATCCCCTCCTTCGTATTTCTCGATCTTCCAGCCGAACAGATCGGTGTAAAAGGTCCGGGCGCGGTCTAAATCATCGAACGGAATTTCAAAATGGACAACGGTTGGCATGACGGCCTCCTTTGAGGTGGTGGGTTGCGGACGATCCAAAAAGCGTCTCTTCTCTCCATAGTGGAGAACCATGGGCCTTGTCCAGAGGTTTTCGCGGTTTCCGTCGGTTGTCTGAAGGGGGGACCTGTGTTAAACTCGGATTTTTTCATCGAATCCGATGATCCAACCTTGAAATGACGAAAGGCGACGACATGATATATGAAACCGAACTGACGACGGCCCTGGACGCGGTGAAGAAAGCGTCCGTCCTCTGCCGGAAAGTGCAGAACACCATCGACGTGGACGCCATCCGGAAGGCGGACCGATCCCCGGTCACCCTGGCTGATTTCGCCAGCCAGGCGGTGATCAATATGGCGTTGCGGCGGGCGTTTCCGCATGATCCGGTGGTGAGCGAGGAGGAATCGGCCGCGCTGAAGGAAAACGACGATCTTCGGGGAAAAGTGGCGGGGCTGGCGCGGGATATCGAGCCGGACGCCGCCGAAGCGGACATCCTGAGCGCCATCGATTTCGGCGACCGGAAGATCGATTTCAAAAAGCGGTACTGGACCCTGGACCCCATCGACGGCACCAAGGGATTTCTGCGGGGGGAGCAGTACGCCATCGCCCTGGCCCTGGTGGAAGACGGCGCGCCGGTGCTGGGGGTGCTGGGGTGCCCGAATTTTCAGATGACCGAATCCGACCCGGGCGGCTATTTGTTCTACGCGACGAAGGGGAACGGAACCATGGCCCAACCCCTCAACGGCGGCGAGGCCCGCCGGGCGCGGGTGGACGACATCGCCGACCCGCAACGCGCCCGGTTCTGCGAATCGGTGGAAAAGGCCCACGCGGCCCACGACGTCCATCATCGAATCTCGGCGGCCATCGGCATCAAGGCATTCCCGTGCCGCATGGACAGCCAGGCCAAGTACGCCGCGGTCTCCAGCGGAGATGCGTCGATCTATCTAAGGCTGCCCCGATCCGAAGAATACCGCGAGAAGATCTGGGATCACGCGGCCGGCGCCATCGTCGTCACGGAAGCCGGCGGGGCCGTGACCGATTTCAGCGGAAAACCGCTCGATTTTTCAAAGGGGCACAAACTGTTGGACAATTACGGCATCGTGGCGAGCAACGGGCGGCTTCACGAGCGGATTTTGGCGGCCATCAAACAGGAGACCTGAAAATCATCGTTATTCTTCGAGTTTTTTCAGCTCATTTCCCAAAATCGCGCTGGACCAGGCTCTCCCTGTTCGGGTTTTAAACCCCATGGTATTCAATCGCTCTGCGATGCCGGCCCTGGAGACGCCTTGGTCCAGAAGCTCTTGGGCCGTCTCCACCGCTTTCTGGAACTGGTCTTTGTATTGCGCTTTAACCGATGGACTGCTTGTCGGCGTTTCACCATCCGCCGGATTCTCCCGCGAGGCGTAGAGATCGGCGGCCTCCTTTTCGGAACCACCCCGGGCCGCCCGCCGGGCCATTTTATCGTGAACAGGACACGACAGATCACAGGCCGCCCTGAACGGATTGTTCTCGCGTCGGCAATCGAAAGGGACTTCTTTTCCGTAGATATACTTGATGTTGCCTTTGGTGCTATGGCGGATTTTCGATTGAGAACTCGATGAGATGGCCGACAGCATGGACATACAGTAATCGAACATCCATTCCCGGCATTCATCGGCGGACAGCCCCGCGAACCGGGACCAGGCGGCAAGGTACTGGGTGAGGTCCTGACGGGAGGGATGTCTTTCTTCCGCGGTGAATCTTTGGGGGTCCAGTCCATTCGTC
Source organism: uncultured Desulfobacteraceae bacterium (assembly GCA_964652715.1). GTDB lineage: Bacteria > Desulfobacterota > Desulfobacteria > Desulfobacterales > JAABSP01 > JAABTD01. Next base: position 8,253 of record CAZZBE010000107.1, on the reverse strand, counting down.
ACCAAATCTTCAACACAGGGGAAAAGGCGCTTTTCGTCTTTTCCCGCCAGTAATTTTCTCAATTCTTCTATATGGATAACCATTTGTTTTTAAAACTTATAGATCCTATCTCTTTTTCACCCTTTCCGCCCGCTCCTCGTCGATCCGGTTGAGCCCTTCCATGAGCAGCCACATGAAATCGCCCATGGACGCCATTTCCATATCTTCCGCGTCCAGGCCCGGCGTGAATTTGAACCGGCCGCTCCGGGCCCTGAGCACGGCGTAGAAGGCTTCTTTCCCCTCCCGGTCGCCGAGGATCGCGCGGATGGGTTCGCCCTCCCGGAAGGCGAGGATGGCCACGTCGCCGTCGGCGTCCAGGGTCAGGACGCCGGTCTTCTGATTCTGGTGGAGGGTCTGGAGCAGCTCCGCCGGCGAGATTTCGGAGAGTCGGCCCGTCATGGCGGAGGCGGCGTCGCTCTCCAGTCCCCGGTTCGCGCGGGTCAGCCGGCGGGAGAGAAGGCGTGCGAAGTATTCGTTCAGGGCGGGAAACCGGGTCAGCATCCGCCGGAAGTGAGCCCCCCGCACGTAGAGAACCCAGGTGGTCTCTATGGCGCGGACCCCGGCCGCCACGGGATCGCCGCTCAGGAGGCTCATCTCGCCGAAGACCTCTCCTTTTCCCAGCTCGGCGATGCGGACCCCGCTTTCCTCCTCCACCGCCACGCGGCCGGAGACGACGATGTAGAGCCGGTCGCCGGGGTCGCCTTTTTGGAGGATGGCGCCGTCTTTGGGGAATTTTTTGAGCTTGAGGTAATTGGCCAGATAGGCCAGGTGGGGGGTTTCCAGATCCCTGAAGATCTCGAAGCCCTTCAGCGCCTCCGTGATTTCCCCGCGGCTGTCGTCCCCCGACGCCTGGGGGATGTCGGCCTCGGCCCCCTCCCATTCCATCCGGACGGACCCCGCGCACCCGGTTTTGGGGCCGCTGCAGCCGAACATCCGGTCCCCGGCGGCCGCGCCGCCGCCCTTCCGAGCTTCCAGGTAAGCCCGGAGAATGTCGGCCACCAGGGTGGTGCAGGCGGGTTTCCCGCCGGGGATATAAAGGACCCGTCCGACGAGAAAAAACTCGTCCTTTTGATTGTAAAGGGGGCACCCGTCGTTCTGGACAAGGGTGAGGATGATTTCCGATGAAGTCATGGGATGATGCACCCGCCTTTGAAATCCTCGGCGCAAAAGCACGTGACGATGGAACCGCGCGACCCGTCGATGGAGGCGGTGATCATCAGGTCGTGATCCCCGGCCCGCTTGGGCGAGCAGTATTCCAGTTTGTAATGGCTGTTGGCGTCCTCCCGGATCCGGAGGGCGATCTCCTCGAATTGGGGCACGAGCTGTTCCACGTCGTCGGCGAAGGGATGGCCGTCCCGGCCGATGGCCGTGAGCACGGTCTCTTCGATCTCGCCCCTCAGCCCGATGGTGTAAATGGACACGTCGTCGCCGGCGTTTTCCACCGCGGTCAACGCCTCTTCCCGGGTCCGCCAGCCCGCCTGATCGGCGCCGTCGGTGAAGATCACCACCGACCCCACCGAAATCCGGTCGTCGAAGGCGGCCACCTCCCTCTGGATCATGTCGATGCCGTCCACCACGGCGCCGTAAAGATTGGTGGAGGGGTCTTCGCTTATTTCGGGAGTGATGGCGTCGATCCGCTCCAGCAGGACGCTGGTGTCGGAGATGAAATCTTCCACCAGGGGATGGAGGGACCGGGCCCCGTCGAACCACCAGATGCTCATGTCCATGCCGGATCCCCCGCTGGCGCCGTCGGGCTGATCCATGACCGCGAAGACGAATTCCCGGGCGGCCCCTTTCAGGGGGACCAGGTTGTTCGACTCCAGGATGCTCCCGCTCAGGTCCAGCAGCAGCAGGGTGTGGGACCGGAACTGGCCCGGCGTGGGGACCACCGCCTGCTGGCTTTCGTATTGGGAGATCAGATCGCCGTCCTCGTAGACCAGGACGTCCTCGGTCCGGAGCCCGGTAACGGGCAGGCCGTCCACCGTGTCCAGCTTGAAGAAGACCGACACGTTGGCCGGCGGCCGGACCCTCTGGCCCTCGAAGGTGAAGACCAGTCCGTTTTCCTCGATCACCGGCGCCTTTTCACAGTCGCAGTCGCCGCCGCCGCCGGAACCGTTGCCCCCGCCGCAGGCGGCCAGAGCGAATATAAAGGTAAGGGCCAGGAGCAGGGGCGTTCGTCGGATCGGCGTCTTGCATCGTTTGAATAGGGTCATAGCGTTTGGGCGTCCTTCTGTCGTGGGTTAATCCGCTTGTTTGTCGCGCTTTTGGTTAAGGATTTCAACCGGGGCCGGCGTTTCGCCGATGCCCCGGATTTCGGGCCGGTACATGGATTCCACCAGGGGCGGCGGCACGGAAAAGGTCCCGGGCGTCACGGCCCGCACCAGGTAGAACAGATGGGCCGCGCCATGCTCGGAGAGGCGGAGGGCCGCCGCATACCGGTCGTCGCGGAATTCTTCATGGAGAAGATCGACCCTCTCCCTGAGCCGCCACAGGTCTTCGTCCCCGATTTTGAAATCCTCCAGGCTGACCGCATGCTTCAGGTTCTGGTTTTCGATCTCGAACCCGGCGGGCAACAGGTCCGCCGCCAGGGCGTCGGGGATGAACTGTTCGGAACGGATTTCCAGGTGGACCACCACCAGGTCCCCCACATGGAAGGTCCGCGTCTTCAAGGGTTCCCCTTTGAGGCTGTAGAGCCGCCGCTGGATGGCGATGGTCTCGCTCTCCGGCGGGGGCGGGGTTTTGGTGTAGCCGCTGACGGCCGCCGATGCGTAGAGGATGCCGTCGGTTCCGGAGGCGATGGTGATCCCCTTGTCGAAATCGGCCACATCCGGCGTGAACCGGTAGTCGCCGGTCGCCTTGAGGGGGCGGCTGCTGTCGCCGATCATCCGGACCCCTTCCCAGGATTTTTTCTCCATTGAAGACAGAGCGATGCCGGCCCTGAACAGGGCGTATTTTTCCTGGGTGCTCATCCACCGGCGGGCCCGGAGGCGGTCCTCCAGGTCGAGCATGAGGTCGTCGAGCCCTTCCACCGTCGCGTCGGCGTGGATCAGCAGGGGCAGGGTCAGGGCCAGGTCCCGAAGGGGGCTGCCGTAATCGCCCCAGTACCCGTTTTCCTCCCGCCGTTTGTCCGCGGCCAGGGTCAGGGCCTCCAGGCTCCGCTTCCGGTCGCCCATTTTGGCCAGGGCGGTCCCCAAATGGGCCAGGGGCAGGCTGGCGCCCGCCTTGTCGCGGTGGTTGTCGAAGAGGTTTCGGAGGTCCCCCAGCTCCGCCCGGCTGAGGCGGGCCAGCACATGGCCGGCATAGGCCCGGGCCGCGAAGGCGAACTTTTCAGCCGATGCCTTGGACAGGTAGTCCTCCACCGGCGGCATGGTCTTCAGGTATTCCGTCAGCCGGTTCAGGGCCTTGTCCAGAAGGTCCGGGGGCACGTTCATGCCCATGTCCCGGGCCGTCAGGAGGAAATCGGTCACGTAGACCGTCAGCCAGGGGGTTTCAGGGCTGGACCGGTTCCAGAGGCCGAAGCCGCCCGAGACGAGCTGCATGGTGGAGAGCCGCTCGATGGCGTCGGTCAGCCGCCTGATCCGCTCGTTCTTTTCGATGGACGGCAGGTGAAATTCGGCGATCCGCTCCGGCGTGGCGTACAGAAGGGGCCAGGCCCGGGAGGTGGTCTGTTCCAGGCACCCGTAGGGGTACGAGATGAGCCCCTTGACCACTTCCCGAAGATTGAGGGGGAGCACCGGCGACACCTTCACGGACGCCTCCACGGTGGAGGGGACGAGGTCTTCGATCATCCGGTCGTCGAGCATGAAGGAGTCGCCTTTGCGGAGGATTTTTCGTTCCTCCCGGGCGATGCCGGGGTATCCGGGCCGGACCCCCAGCCGCCAGTCGCGCCTGAGGGTCAGCCCTTCCCCTTCCAGCAGCAGCCGGACGACGCCGCCGCCGAAGGCCCCTTCGGCCGTCGCCGGGAAACGGAGAGTGGTCTTTTCGCCGTCGGCCAGGCTCAGGGACCGTTCCCCCCCGCTGAGGACCAGGGGCGGTTCGGCGGTCATGTCCAGGGTCAGGTTTTGGGGCTCGCCGCTGAGGTTGTGGACGTCCAGGGTGAACCGGGTCTTGTCGCCGGGGGAGAGAAACCGGGGCATGGAGAGCTGGGTCACCACCGGCGCCGCCACCGTCACGTCCCGTTCGGCCGAACCGAACCGGCCGGAACTGAATGCCGCGGCCATGACCCGGAGCCGGCCGTTGAAGTCGGGGACTTGAAACGTGACCTCGGCCTTGCCGTCGGCGTCGAAGGCGACGGGTCCGTTGAAAAGCGAGACCAGTTTCACCTGGGTCTCGGGCTTTTTTCCGCCGGCGAGGTCGGCGTCGCCGCCGAACCGGAGGCGGGCCGCCTGCCCCTCCAGGTTTTCGATCACCCTGGCGTAGAGGTCGTAGCTCTCGGCGCTGTACCGCCGCTTGGCGAAAAACCAGTCGAAGGGGTCGGGGGTCTCGAAATCGGTGATGTTGAGGATCCCCACATCCACCGCCGCCACCGTAACATAGGCCTCGGGGGCCGGGTCGTCTCCCGTCTGACGGATTGTCGCCGCGAGGGGTCCGTTGGGGACGATCTTCTCCGGCGCCGAGACTTCCAGGGCGATCTCCCGGTCCGAACGTTCCAGGGGGAGATGGACGATGCCCATGGACCGGGCGGGGGTGATCTTCTCCTCGGCGGCTACGGGGCGGAAGACCACGGCGCTGATGTAGAGGTCGTGGCGGTCCCATTTGGCCGATACCGGAATCTGGATCATGGTCCCCCCGGCCGACACCTTTCGGCGGCCGATCCAGAGGGGATCGGTTCCTTCCACCATGATGAGGGCCTCGCCGTCGTGGGGCGGGGTGACGGTCAGGCCGATCACGTCCCCGGGCCGGTAGGCGGGACGGTCCAGCGTCATCACCACCTTGTCGGGCCGGGCCGCCGACTCGCCCTCGCCGGCGTCGTACCACCAGTAGCGCCCCACCCGGAACCGGACGCTGGTGGTCAGGCCCGTTTCGGGGTCCTCGACGGACAGCACGTACTGGCCCCGCTCCAGGTGGAGGGTATACGGTTCGGCCTTGCCGCCTTTAAGCGCCATGGCGTCGGTGAGAAACCGGTAGGTTTTTTCGGAATACTGGCGCCGCCAGCCGGTGGATTCGGAATACTCCCAGTAATAGTCCCGGTCCTCCTTGACGAGGGAGACCAGCAGGTTGCCGGCCGGCAGCCGCTCGCCCGCCGGATTCGTCCGGACCACGTCGAAGGTCACCGGGCCCGCGTCCGCCCGGAGATCGTTGAAATGGGGCCGCACCCCCACCAGTTTGTCGGCGGGCCACACCGTGCGCCGGACGTTGCGGGTCACCGGCCGTCCGCCCGATTCGTAGAGGCTGGCGATGACCCAGACGGACAGCGGGCTTTTCATCTCCTTCCACCGGCTTTCCACCGTCAGGGTGGTTTGGCCGTCGTCGTCCAGGGTCGTATCGGACCGCTCCCAGAAGTCCTGGTAGTCCTCGTCGCCCGCCTGGCCGAAGAGAAAGCCTTCGAGGTCGTCGGAGAGTTCCCGCCGGGCCTTGACCAGCACCTTGGATTCCAGCCGGTTGCCGGCCGCCGGCGCGCCGTAGAGGTATTCGCCGGTCGCATCCACCTTTATGGCGTCTTCGGGGCCGGGGTATTGTGGGCTGGCGGAGAGGTCGAGCTTCATCCGCTCGGGGAGAAACTCCTCCACATGGTATTCAAAGACGCCGACCGGGGTTTTGGCGGAGGGACTGTCGTAGACCTGGAGCTTCCAGAGGCCGGTCTGGGCGTCGGCCCGGATGTCGAGGATCGTCTCGTAGTAATCGAGCCCCCCGGGCGGTTCCGGATGGAGGACAAAGGTCCGGACCTCGCGGCCGTCGGGGCGCAACAGCTTGGCGGTGAGGGGACGGCCGTCGGCGATCCGGCCGTCGTGGTCCCGGAGCAACGCCGACACCACCGCCCTTTCGCCGGGCCGGTACAGGTCCCGGGGGCTGTAGAGAAAGACCTCCCGGGGCCGGTAGGGCCGTCCCGACAGGTCGAACTCGCTCAGGTCCAGGGCCGGCACGTCCAGGGGGAGGACGCTGATCCCGTCGTCGCCGCGGGCTTCCACGATGCGGACGTCCCGGGTCAGTTTGCCGGGATACCGGTACCGCCCCTGCTCGTCGGCGACGCCCTTGTGGACGACTTCCCCTTTTTTGTTGAAAAACCGGAACCGGATGCCGGCCAGGGGCCGGCCGGTTTGGAGCGAGACGGCGGCGAGGAGGGATTCCTTGTCGTAGACCCGGGCGTGGAGGCCGATGTCGGTGACCAGGAAATAAGTGGTCTGATAGTTATGGTCGTATTCCCCGGGCCGGCGCATGACCGCCAGATAGACGCCCGGTTCCTCCAGGGCCGGGATGTCTTCCACCGGGATGTGGCGGATGACCCGGCGGTTTTCCGGGGCGTCGAGGCTGAACCGGCCCGAAAAGACCAGTTCGCCGTATTGATCCATTTTCCGGAGCTTGTAGTAGCTCTGGCGTCCGGTGGTGTCCCGCCACCGGATGTACCGGGCGAGGCTGTCGTCGTTGAGACGGAAGAACTCGATGTCCACCGCCGGCACGTTGACGGTGACCACGGGCAGGCCGTCGGTCATCCCCGCCGGCAGAATCAGCCCCTCGCTGGCGAAGCTCGCCGCCGGGGTGATTTTCCGGGTGGTCACGGCCTCGCTCACCCGTTCGCCGAGGGTCCGGTCGTCGGCGGACGTCAGGGACGGGAGCACGGTGACCGAGTATTCGGTCTCCGGTTCGACATGGGGGAAATAGAGGGTCCGGTTGTCGTCCGAGAGCACCCAGGCGCTTTTGAGCACTTCCTGGGGATCGCTGATGCGGAGATGGTCGTCGTGACGGACGGTGGGATCCAGGGGCGCGGAAAGGAGCACGGCGACGGCCGGCCCGCCGGCGTAGGTACGCTCGCTGATGTCGAGAACGCGAAAGTCGTCGGTCGGTTTCCCGGCGTCCGACGCGGTTTCGGCGGCGGAAAGGGGCAGAACCGCCGCGGCGCATGCCAGGGCCAAAAAGGCGCACAGTCTCGCGACGCTGGTTTTCATTTTTCCATCTCCTTTAAAAAAACAAACGGTTGTGAAAGGAATCCGGCCATACGGATCAATCGAGGAAGGAAAATTCCTGGATCAGGTTTTCGACGATGGACAAGGTTTTGGGCGTTATGCTCTCGAATTCAAAGCCGATGGCGTAGAAATTGGGGTTGATGTCCTTTTTGCACCAGACGCTGACGGCGTCGAAGGTGATCTGGTTGTCGCCGTCGATCACGTCGGGCAACACCATCCGCAGTTCCATGTGGAGGCCCGATTCGATGGGGTTTTCGCTGGTCAGCATCACGCCCCGGGTGGTGATGTCCACCAGCTGGCCCACGAGGCGGTCGGTGCTGCGTTCAAAAATGCTCAGGTAATAAATGAGGTGGCGTCGTTTGACCTTCCGTTTATCGGGCATGGGACCCTCCAGTGCTGGAAAAAGCCGGTATTCGGCGGCATGCGGCGGTCGGGACCAGCCGCATGCCGATGGACGATCGGTTGGAAAAAAAAGGGCGGAATCAGGTTTCGTACTTGAAAGAGAGCGCCACCCGTGCCCGGAAGGCCGAGACTTTGCCTTCCTCCACCCGCATGTCGAGCTTGTTGATCTCCGCGATTCTCATGTTTTTCAGGCTTTTTCCGGCGGTTTCCACCGCGGCCCTGGCGGCCTCTTCCCAGGATGTCGCGCTTGTTCCAACCAGTTCGATGATTTTGTAAACACTTTCCGACATGGTGAGCCTCCTTAGGTATGGGGTTTGTAAGGGCGCGGGGCCGATGACCCCGCACACCTTATCTTATACCAGATGCCGCGCCGATTCACAAGAAATTGTCCGGAGGCGTCCTGAAACTTTACCGCAGGCCGGCGGCGACCTGGAGCGAAAAGAGCGCCTCGGCCAGCCCGGCCCGGTCGTCGCCGTCGATGTCCGCGGTGGAGTCGATGTAGTCCGCCCTCAGTCCCGACTCGGAAATGCCCGCCAGCACCTTCAGGGCGATGACGCCGTCGTTGAGATCGACCATTCCGTTGCCGTCCAGGTCGCCGGGTTCCATGGAGGGAAGCGTCTCCACCAGGATGGTAGCGGAGGGCCGGCCCTCCTCGTCGGCGAAAATCGGGGTGATCCGGTAGTAGTAGGCG
>CAZZBE010000106.1:12149-15026 GCA_964652715.1 uncultured Desulfobacteraceae bacterium | reverse complement strand
TCCTGGCCGCCCTCCCCTTCCTCCCGAGACACGGCCCTGGGCTTGGGCAACAGCATATCCAGGATGCGCTCCTCGGCGATGCGGGCCGCCTTCTCCTGCACCGCCTCCTGCTCGCGGACCTTCAGGTCGTTGACCGTCAACTCCACCAGGTCCCGGACCATGGACTCCACATCCCGGCCCACGTAGCCCACCTCGGTGAACTTGGACGCCTCCACCTTGGAAAACGGGGAATCGGTCAGCCGGGACAACCGGCGGGCGATTTCGGTCTTGCCCACGCCGGTGGGGCCGATGAGGATGATGTTCTTGGGCGCGATCTCGTCCCGGAGGTCTTCATCCACCTGCCGGCGCCGCCACCGGTTTCTCAGGGCGATGGCCACGCTCCGTTTGGCCTTGTTCTGGCCGATGATGTACTTGTCCAGCTCTCGTACGATTTCCGATGGTTTCAGGTCGCTCATCCGCCGCTCTTAAGCTCTTCGACCGTCAGGGTCGTGTTGGTGTAAATGCAAAGCGAGGCCGCGATGGACAGCGCTTCGGCGACGATCTGCCGGGGCGGCAGATCGGTGTGCTTCATCAGGGCCATGGCCGCGGCCTGGGCCGCCGGGCCGCCGGACCCGATGGCGATCACCCCCTCGTCGGGCTCGATGACGTCGCCGTTGCCGGAGACCAGAAAGAGCCGGGACTCGTCCGCCGCGACCATGATGGCCTCCAGCCGGCGGAGATACTTGTCGGTGCGCCAGTCCCGGGCCAGTTCCACGGCGCTGCGGGTCAGGTTGCCGTTGTACCGCTCCAGCTTCCCTTCCAGCTTCTCGGACAATGTCAGCGCGTCGGCCGTGGCGCCGGCAAAGCCCACAACAATGCGGTCATTATAGATTTTCCGCACCTTCCGGGCCTGGTGCTTGATGACCGTCTTATCCAGCGTCACCTGCCCGTCGCCGCCCACGGCCAGGGCATCGCCCCGCCGCACCGCCAGTATGGTCGTGCCGTGGAAGCCGTTCATGTGGTTATTCATCTATTCATCGCCATTGCGCTTCGGCCCACTTTGGTGGACAGGGTGGACTGAGTGGACAGTGTGGACTTGGTGGACGAACGGCCAACCCGCCCTTTGCGCCGCTCTAAATCCGAATTATGCCCCTCAACTCTTGCCAGCCCCCCACCTCCCGGTACGGATGTTCCTTCCGGTTCCAGGGCTGTCGGAAGACGATGGGGGTGATGCCCCGTTCGGCCAGTTGATGGCAGGTCTCGAGGCGGTCTTCCACGAACCATTCGACGCCTTTAGACAACAGGACGTCGGCTTTGGCTTCGAATGCGCCGGTGGCCACCGTGTCGATGGCCCCGCCCGGAAGGGGGATCTGGCGCCGGAGCCACCGGTCGATGGGCGCCAGGGTGGGCCGGGCCGTCACGAACCGGAGCGGGCCGTATCGGCGTCCGATCTCCGTCAGCACGTCCACGGCGCCGGGAAGGGGCGCCAAGGCGGCCGTGTGGTCGTCGTCCAGCAGCCGGACCACGAGATCCTTCAGGGTGTCGGGATCGATGTCGAGGCATTCCGTCAGCTCGTAGGAGGTGATGTGCTCGTAGCGGAGGTCCGCCATGCCGTACTGGTTTCGGGCCATTTCCACAAACAGGGTCATGGCGTCCGCCACCACCCCGTCGACGTCGAAGGCCAACCGGCCGGGATCGATCAATTCATCCATTCAGCTCATCCATTCAGCCTATCCGTGGGGCCTGCCATCCGCTAGGCGGCCCGCCGGCTCTTTTTCTTCAGACGGATGATGCGCTTCCGGAGGATGTCGGCCATCTTCTCGTCGTCTTTTTCCAGGGCGGCCTCGCGCTTGGATTTGAGGTCCTTGATCTTCTGCTTGATCTCGCGGACTTCGCCGCTTTTGCCGCCGCCTTCCTCTTCGATGCCCCGGGACTGTTTGACGGCGGAGATGAGTTCCGCTTTGTTCATGCCGTGGGCCCCCACGATGTCGGGGATTTCCATGGCCACTTCCCGAAGTTCCTTGGACGTCATCTTCTCCAGCGGTTTTTCCTTGACTTCCTTTTTCTTGCCTCCCATTCCTCCTGTCGCTCCTTTCGGTTCTGGCGGTTCGGTGTCGCGCCATCAGGCTATTGAAAATCGAAAGCGGAGGATCGCTTCGCCGCCTCCGCTTTCGGTCCGTTTACATAACGGGCGTTAAATAGAGCATTATTAATCGAAAACCCGCATCTGTCAATCGGTTTTTTGGGCCATGGCGGCCATCACTTTTTTCATGTCCTCCCAGACGTCCCGCTTCCGGTCGGGGTTCCGGAGCAGAAAGGCCGGGTGGAAAGTCGGCATCAGCCGGACGCCGTCCCGGTCGTGGAACCGGCCCCGAAGCCGGGAAATCGACCGGTCCGTCTTCAGGAGGGTCCGGGCGGCCGCGGCGCCCAGGGCGCAGATGAAATCAGGCTGGATGGCGGCGAGTTGGCGGTTCAGGAAGGGCAGGCAGGCGGCGATCTCGTCGGGTTCGGGGGTCCGGTTTTCCGGCGGCCGGCATTTGACCACGTTGCAGATGTAGACCGAGTCCCGGGTTTCGCCCATGGCTTCGATGATTTTGGTCAGGAGCCGGCCGGCTTCTCCCACGAAGGGCCGGCCCCGGCGATCCTCTTCATGGCCCGGTCCTTCCCCCACGAAGACCAGGCGGGCGTTGGAATCGCCCTCGCCGAACACGATGCGGGAGCGGCCGCCGCAGAGCGCGCAGCGCCGGCAGTCTTCCAGTTCCCGTCGGATGTCGTCGAGGGTCTCCTTGCCCCCCTTCCCCGGTGCGGCCGACGTCGGTTTTCCGTCCCATTTTTTGAGGATGTCGAGGGTTTCCGGGGAAGGGTCGAAACCGGGGCATCCGCTGTCCGCCAGGAACC
>CAZZBE010000106.1:2277-12049 GCA_964652715.1 uncultured Desulfobacteraceae bacterium | reverse complement strand
GTGGACGGTTCGGCGTCGCCGGGATGTTGCGTTTCGGTCGTCATGGGAGCAGTCGCTCCTTGATCCGGTCCAGCAGGAGGTGAGCCAGGTCGGATTTTTCCATGAGGGGCGGCGATTCCGAGTCGCCGTTCCGGTAAAAAAAGGTGGCGCGATTGGTGTCGGACCCGAAACCGGCGTCGGCCCCGCCCACGAGGTTGCCCACGATCATGTCCAGGTTTTTGCGGGCCATCTTCTCCGCGGCGTGGGCCGCCAGATTCTCGGTTTCCGCGGCGAAGCCGATCAGTATCCGGCGGTCTTTTCGTTCTCCCAGGATTTTGAGGATGTCGGGGTTTTTCTCGAAGGCCACCTGTTTGTGCGCCGCCTGGTCCTCTTTTTTGACTTTTTGTTCCGCCCGGTCCCGGGGCCGGTAATCGGCCACCGCCGCCGTTTTGATGACGATGTCGGTCCTTTCCATCCGATCGAACACCGCTTCGGCCATTTCGAGGGCGGAGGTGACCCGGATGGTCCTGACCCCGGCCGGCGCCGTCAGCTTGACGGGTCCGGAGACCAGGGTCGCCTCCCCTCCCCGTCGGGCCGCCGCTTTGGCCACGGCGTAGCCCATCTTTCCAGTGGAGGGATTGCTGAGAAACCGCACCGGGTCCAGGTGCTCCCGGGTCGGCCCGGCGGTGATCAGGATGCGTTTTCCAATGAAATCCCTGGGGGTGAGGGCGGTTTCGAGGGCGTCGAGGATGTCCGGCGGCTCGGCCAGCCGGCCGGGGCCGACGGTTCCGCAGGCCATTTCCCCGGACCCCGGGGCCACGATCAGATGGCCGTCGGACCGGAGCCGCTCGATGTTCCGCTGGACCGGGCGGCTTTCGTACATGTGGGTGTTCATGGAGGGGCAGACCAGAACCGGACAGGTCACGGCCATGAGCAGGGTGGTCAGCGCGTCGTCGGCGATGCCGTTGGCGAACTTGCCGATGAGATTGCCCGTGGCCGGGGCCAGCACAACGGCGTCGGCCGCCTGGGCCCAGTCGATGTGACGGATGGCCGCGTCGCCGCCGTTGCGCTCGAAGAGATCGGAAAGGACCGGCCGCCCCGACAGGGCCTCGAAGGTCATGGGTCCCACGAACCATTGGGCGTTGCGGGTCATGATCACCCGGACGGCCCCGCCGGCCCTGGCGATGAGCCGAAGCAATTCGATGGCCTTGTAGGCGGCGATGCCCCCGGAGACGCCGAGGACGATTTCTTTATTGTGGAGGGCGCGGGTCATGTAGAAGAAAACAATTCTATTTCAACGTCTCTTCGGATGGCGCGGATGCGGGGCTTGCGGGCGTGTTCATGCCGGGGGCGACGCCGATCTGGACGTAGGTTCTGAATCCTTTTTCCCGGATGCTGATGATGCACCAGCGGTTTTCCTTGCGAAACAGGAGAATGGTGCTGGTCTGGGGGGATTTGAAAACGGTCACCCGCCGCCAGTTGTCCTTGGCCATGTTATGGTTGAAAAAATCGATGAGCGAATTGCGCTGGACCCGGCCGATGAGGGCCAAAACGCCGGTGGCCGAACCCGGCGTTTCAACGATATAGGACGCGTCGTTGTCCGGTACCAGGGCGCTGGGGATCAGCACGTCTCCAAACTCCCGATAGACGGAAACCGGACGGTCGGTCTGGCTTTTGAAGGACGAAGCCCCGGGCCTGCTGAACTTGGACGGGGAACATCCCGTACTCAACAGCGCCATCGCCGCCAACACGCACAACCCCGTTCCGATCATCCCATACCGTCTTGGAATTCCTGTCATAATCTGCCCCCTTTTGGTTGAACGGATTGTCTTCCAGATCTATCGCCGGCATTCCGGGATACTGCTTTTGTATACACTTATCCGCGGGTAAAAGTCAAATCGATCCAGCTTGATTTCTCTTCATGTTGCATGAGCGCGGGTTTTTCACTTCCTCAACGCCACCGACACCCCATCCCATCCGTCGGGCGGCGGCGTGGTTTTGAATTCGCGGCACCTTTCGATGAAATAATCCGACGGCGCATCCGCCGGCTTCATCCGGCGCGCCGTTTCAAAAAGGCGGATGGCGTCATCCCATTGCCGGCCTCTGTAGGCGGCCAGGCCCTCTTCAAATGGCTCTGCGAAGGCGAAATCAACCGATGCCTGCTCGTCGCCGGTCAACAGCTCGAAAATCCGCACCGGTTTTTCCCGCCCCTTGACCCGGACGAAATCCAGTTCCCGGAAGGCGAAGGCTTCGCCCACCGCGGCCCGGGTGAATTCGCTGACCACGATCTTGACCCCGTAGACTTTGCTCAGCCCCTCCAGGCGGGAACCGAGGTTGACGTTGTCGCCCATGACCGTGTAATCGAAGCGGCGCTCCGATCCCATGTTCCCCACCGCCATGGGGCCGGTGTTGACGCCGACGCCGATGCGGATTTCCGGAAATCCTTCGGTTTTCCACTGTCGCCGCTCCCGGTAGAGGGCGTCGATCATCCGCCGGGCCGCGCGGCAGGCGCGGCGGGCGTGGTCCGGTTGGTCCTCCGGGGCGCCGAAGACCGCCATGATGGCGTCGCCGATGTACTTGTCCAGGGTGCCGCCGTTGTCCAAAATGACGTCGGTCATGGCCGTCAGGTACCGGTTCATGAATTTCACCAGCGCCTCCGGGTCCATCATCTCCGCCATGAGGGTGAATTCCCGGATGTCGGCGAACAGGACCGACAGGGTCTTTTTTTCGCCGCCCAGGGCCAGTTGTTCGGGGTGGCGCAGGACCCGATCCACCACCGGCGCGCTCAGGTATTGCTGGAAGGCGGTCTTGAGGATCCGTTTTTCCCGCCCCTCGGTGGCGTACCGCATCCAGAAAATGGCGATGCTGATAAGGACGGCCGCGGAGATGGGATAAACCCATAGAACCAGGAGCCGATGGGCGCTGAACAGATACTGCCCGAACATCGCGAAAAGAAAAATCAGAAAAGCGGCAAAGGGAAAACAGCAGTGGATGGGCAGCCGCGGCAGGGTCAGCCCCAGGATGAGTCCCAGGATCAGCAGGAGGACGGCGTCGAGATATCGCAGCCCGTCCGGCCGACGGAGATACCGGCCCGTCAGCAGGTTGTCGATGGCCGTGGCGTGGATTTCCGCCCCCCAGAAATAGGAGGCGAAGGGGGCCGGGTAATGGTCGCCCAAGCCCATCGCCGCTCCGCCGATGAGCACCCGCTTATCCCGGAACGTCTCCGGCGGGACCGCGCCGGTCAGCACATCGACGATGGACCAGGTGGGGATGACGCCGTGAGGCCCGTAATAGTTGAGGTGGAAATCGGCCGGCATACCGGGGACGTCCCCGCCCGGAGCGCCTGCATCGGCCAGCCGCGCCGCCAGGGATGCATAGGATTCGCCGCTGTATGGAACCAGCGTCCGAATGCGACGCACCGCTCCGTCGGGGTCCGGAAAAACGTTGACGAATCCCAGCCGGTTCGCCGCTTCCCCCAACCGGTCGATGGGGAGAAGAACGCGGTCGTATTCAGGAATGTTTCGAGGCGCTTTTTGCACGCCCCTGCCCGCAAAGACGCCCTTTTCCATGAAGGCCGGCGCCTCCGAACCGGCCGGCGGTCCGCCGGCGGTAAAGACGACGGGCAGCACGACATTTCCGGCATTTCGGACGGCTTCGGCCAGATAGGCGTCGTTATCCGCCGTTTCCAGGGCCTCGACCATCTCCCCGAAAAAGGCCTGGGACCGCATATCGTCGGTGAGCAGGCCCAGCCCCTGGTAGGCCGACATCAATTCCCGGACCTTCCCCAGCTCCGGGTTGGTTTCGGGTTCGGAGAAGAGCAGGTCGATGCCGATGGCTTTTGGCCCGCCGGCGGCTATGATGTGGATCAGTTCGCCCATCACGAACCGCGGCCAGGGCCAGCGCCCGACGGCCTTGATGCTCCGGTCGTCGATGGCGACGATGGCGACCTCCCCGGAGGGGGATATGGGGCCCCTGAACCGGAAGCGCAAATCCCGGGTCTTCCGCTCTACTCCCTCGACGACGGACAGCGACGCGCCTGTGAGAACAGGGATGAGAAAGACAGCGCTGATGGCCGCGGCAATCGCCATGGCGCGGACGGTATTTGAAAAGGACGGGGCCATAGAAGTAAAAAAGCCCCCGAACGGAGGCTTTTAATGGATCGTTTATCGAATAGCCGGGGGCTGCGAATTTCCGTTGACCTGAATCATGTCAAAATGGGCCGCTTTTGCTTCTTCCTGCCCGAATCCGGGCCGTATTCGCCGTAATAGTACCCGGCGTAGTAGTAGGCGTCGCGCTTGATATCCACGCCGTTCAGCACGGCGCCCAGGATGTGGGCGCCGACCATGCGAAGCTGGTTGATGCCGTTTTCCACGAGCTTCCGGGGGGTCACGCCCGCCTGGATCACCACCACCACGCCGTCGGTTTTCTGGCACAGAATGGCGGCGTCGGTCACCGCCGCGAGGGGCGGGGAATCGAGCACGACGCGTTTGTACCGTTTTCGCAGCTCCTCCAGTATCGCCGCCATCCTTCCGGAGCCCAGCAGGTCGGCGGGATTCGGGGGCAAGGGGCCGCAGGGGAGGATGTCCAGATTCTCCACGCCCGTCGGGACGATCTCGTCCTCGAGCCGGGAAGCCCCGACGATGATGGAAGACAGACCGGTCTCTTGCTGGATGCCGAAAAGATAGGGCATCCGGGACCGGCGCATGTCGCAGTCGATGAGCAGCGTGCGGGATTCGGCCCGGGCCATGGTCACCGCCAGGTTGGCGGCGCACAGCGACTTGCCCTCGTCGGGCCCGGCGCTGGTGAACAGGGTCACCTGGGGATCCACGTCCGGCGAGGAAAACAAAATGGCGGTCCGGATGCTCCGGAAGCTCTCGCTGGGGGTCGAAGCGGGCGAATGGAGGGCGATGAGGTCGCCGGCATAGCCGTCCAGCTCTTCCCGGGCGTCGAAGGCCGGCACCAGACCGAGAAACGGGATGTTAAACCGGTCCCGCAGCTCGTCCGGAAGCTTGACGGTGTTGTCCATGTATTCCAGCAGAAAGGCCAGCCCCACGCCCAGCATCAAACCGAGGACGACGCCCAGAAGAAGGTTTCGCTTTTTATTCGGTTTGATGGGAGACCTGGGCGTCTGGGCCTCGTCGATGATCCGGATGTTGCCGGTCTTCATCTCTTCGGTCAGGGAGGTCTCTTTGAACCGCTTGATGAGCAGATCATACATCTGCTTGGAACTCTCGGCCTGCCGCTGAAGCACGCTGTAGCGAATCGCCTTTTGATTCAGCTCCAGGCTCTCCTGTTTCTGACCTTCCAGGGACTGCTTGAGGGATCGTTCCCGGGCGAGGGCAAGTTTGTACTCATTTCTGAGGGAATTGATGACCCGTTGCGCCTCCTGGGCCTTCCGACCTTTAAGTTCGGCAAGCTCCGACTGAATCGCCACCATTTTTGGATGGTTCTGGCCGTATTTTTTGGACAGTTCCGACATCCGGTTGTAGAGATCCACCTCCATCTTCTTGATCTGCTGGACCAGTTCGTTGGTCAGGACCTCGGGGATGGAGTCGAGCATGTCGGGGTTGTCCTTCAGGGCCAGGGCCTGGCGGTAGCGGGTTTCGGCTTCCACCCGCCGGGATTCGGCTTCGATGGTCTGCTCGTTAAGGCGGGCCAGCTTTCCCGCGGTGATGTTCTCGGAATCGCTGGAAAAATCGGTGATGATCTCGTTCTCTTTTTTATACTGGAGCAGGGCGTTTTCCGCCGCTTCCACCTTTTTGCGCTCCTCCTCGATCCGTTCCGTCAGCCATTTCACGGCGTCCTTGGCCGCCTGGAGCTTGGTTTCCAGGTTCTGATTGATGTAGGACCGCACCACCGCGTTGGCCATCCGGGCGGCCATGGCGGGGTTTCTCGCCGTCACTCCCACGTCCACCAGCCGGCTCTCCCGGATGGGGTTGACCTGGATGCGCCCGATCATCGCCGACACCAGCCCCGGGTCGATGCCGTAGGGATCTTCGAGCACCTCGCCGTCCATTCCATCCATGGGAATTTCAGCGGCCTGGCCGGTCCGCAGGAGGGACCGGATCTGTTGCGCGTAAAACTGCTTCACCACCTGGATGGACTGTCGGAACCCGCCCTTGATTTTGGAAACCAGGTCGGTTCTCGGCGGCGGGAAAAACTCCTTGCTCTCCCCGAGATCCAGCCGACGGATCACCGCCCGGGCCACCGCCCGGCTCTCGATGATCTTGTACTGGGTCTGGTAATAGTCATAGTAGGCATTGACCCCCATGACCTCTTGGATGGAAAGCACATTGGGGTTCTCCCGCTCGATGACAATGCGGGCCGATGCCTGATAAATGGGAATCTCCGAAAAAGTGTTGACGGCGGTGATGATCGTCACCAGAAAAAAAATGGCGAGGATGGTCCAACGGCGCCGGACCAGCACGCGCAGATAATCTCTCAGCTCGATGGGTTTTTCGTCTGTCGCTTCCATTGCAAACGCTTTCGGATTTAAAAAAGACTCTCCGGTTTAAAAAAGACTCTCCGGGACCACGATCACGTCTCCCGGCATGATCCGGACATCCTGCCCCTTGCGCCCGGCCTCGGTGATGGCGTCCACCCGGACCTCGATGATTTTCTCCACGCCGTCTTCCAGACGAACGATCCGGGTTCGGTTCCGGGACGCCAGCACGGTGAACCCGCCGGCCCGGCTGATGGCTTCCACCAGGGTGATCTCTTTGTCTTTGTAGGGGTATGATCCGGGCTTCCGGACCTGTCCGATGATATAGTAGTTTTCCGCCTTGGGAATGTAGAGGAGATCCTTGTCGTAGAGGAGCAGATTGGATTCCGGGTCTCCGCCCCTGAGCAGTCTGCCCAGTTCGATCCGGATGGCGATCTTTTCTTCTCCGGCGCCGGCGGCCTTTTCCTCCTTCAAGGTCCGGATGATCACCGCCTCTTTGCCCGCCTCCCCGGCATCGATTCCCCCTGCCCGGGAAATGGCGTCGAGCACGCGCTCCCGCCCCCGCAGGGGATACGATCCGGGCGCCTTGACGGCCCCCAGCGCCATAAACCCCTTGCTCCGGTTCTCCCGGAGCGTGACGGACACATGGGCGTCCAGCAGGTATTGCCCCTCGGCCAGTTTGTTGGAGATAAGTTCTTCGATTTCCGAGGTGGACAGTCCGGCGACCTCGAGACGACCGATCAGCGGAAAGGAGATATACCCCTCGGCGCTCACCGGCATCCCCTCGCGGGTCAGGTCCGGCTCCTCATAGACCTTGATGTCGAGGATGTCGTAACCGCCGATTTTGAAATCCCTCGCCCCGGGATTGTTGGCGGCGGGATTCTCGGCCAGGTACGCCTTAACGGAATAATTGGGCGTCTCCCGGATAACGCGATCCAGGCGATTGTTCTTGCCCTGCCGCGACGCCTTGATCTGTTCGATGCGCGCCCGGTGGGATTCATCGATGCCGCTCATGCCGCTGCCCGGAACGGTCGTCACCCTGACCACTTCGCCGGTCCCGGCGCAGGAGAACAGAAAAAGGCCGCCGACCAGGACCAGAAGAAAGCGACCGAAAAGGGACGCGCCGATGGGGGTTCGGCCCGGGAAATCTCTTTTCATAGGGATAACAGCCTCCTGTTTGGAATTGATGCAAGCTGCTATCTTAACGATATCCCGGGCCAATTGCAACCGTCTTTTTGAGAAGTTTTTACAGTGTCGCCGTCAGCAGCAGGGTGATGACGTGATCGTCGTACTCTTCCAGCTGATACCGGTCGTTTCCGGCCTGCTTGGAAATAAATTCGTATTTGGCCCCGGCGTAGAGCCACCTCATGATCCGGTACTGAACATCGGCCCGCGTCCGGTAAATGTCGAACCGTTTCCGGGGCCGGCCGGGCGCTTCCTCGGAATAATCATACCGCCCCCAGGAAAATCCGAGCCCGCTGTAGATGCGGTCTCCGAACCGCTGGGCCACCTTCAGCCCGACCGAGGTGTTGACGTAGGAGGCCGAATCGACGTCGGGCGCTCCCTCGATGGACCGGTTCAGCAGCGCCGTCAGACGGGTCCGGGGCCGGAACTGATAATCCACTTCGGCTTCGGCGGCCCAGCTCTCGTCGTTTATGTACTCCCGGCCATAGGGATCCCGGTCGTTGTCGAAATCCTTCAGACTGTAGCCCAGCTTCACCTGGCCGCTCAGCTTGCCCCCCTCCTCGAACCGGAGCCCGGCGAACGCGCTGGTCCGCAGGTAATCCCGGGAGGTGCCGGCCGACCAGACGCCGTGACCGTCGTTCTGCGCGTCGTATTCCGCCCACTTTTGCCGGAACTGGCCGAACACGGCGGTCTTTCCGGTCAACTGATAAAAAACCGCCAGGCTGTAGACATGGTCGATCTCATCCCGCCACTTGTCTACATCTTTGTCGTATCGTTCCAAATGGTTGTCGTAGGTCGCCTCGGCAAACCATTTGTTGCCCAGCCGGTAGCCCAGCAGAAGAAGGAAATCGTTTTCCCACGACTCCACCTGCTCCCCTTCCCGGTACAAATCCTCGGTGTTGTAGGGATCGGTGGAATAGGTAAATTTATCGCCGGCCGACATGTAAAACCCCGTAGACCGTTTGTATTCGTAGGAGATATAAGGGCTGACGGATTCGTAGTTGTTCTCGCTGTAATTGCTGTAGACGGCCACCTTCCCCTTTACGCCGGCCTCGAGAAACTGGCTGTAGCCCAGATCATAGGTCAGATGAACGGCCGGCGTGAAGGTGTGGATCAGGTCGTCCTCCTCCCACCGGTCGAAGGGCGCCCGGAACACATTGGAATGATATTCCATCTCGTAGCCGATGGACGGCGCCACCGTCAGGCGTCCGAGCCGGATGCCTTCCCGCTCTTTGACGTTCAAGTCGCCCAATTGAATGCGGCCCTGGGCCGCGGCGACGCCGGTCATCATCAAGATGCAGGCGGCCAGGTTCAGCAGCGACACATATATACCCGCGCGACATTTCATGGTTTTCTCCCTGTTGGCTTGTCGCCATACGGTTTCTGGAAAACGGACGCGATCAGTCCGCATAGCCTTTTTCCACGGTCACCCGGGGGTCGGACGGGGCCGAATCCCGGTCGTCCGGCACGCCGTCGCCGTCCCGGTCGTTGTCCGTTTCCGCCGGGGGCATCCGAACGCCGAACAGATCGGGAAACCTGTCCGCCTCTCCGGCCACCGTGGTCTCCAGTTCCCCCATCTCGTCTTCGAGATCGTCGATGGCCTCGTCCACCGGAGTCCCCTCCAGATTCTCCCCGTTCGTCTCTATGGCATCGTCGATGAGCAGCGCCGCGGCGCCGCCGACGTCGAATGTCTGGAAATCCCCGGCCCGTTCCCTGGCGTCCTCTTCGGCCCGCCGCTCGTTCTCCCGTTCTTCATAAGCGTCCAGGGCCTCGTCCACCCCGGCGGTTTTGACGTTGATGATCAACTTGTCGCCCAGGGCCGCCTGATTGACCTGCTTTTGATCCTTCATCATCTTGGCGATGACCGGCTTCAAATCCTGGAGAACCGCCCGGGCCGCCTCGGGACCGCCCGACAACGCCTCCCTGACGATTTCGTTGACCTGTTTGACGGTCTCCTTTGCCCTTTGAAGGGTCCGGACGGCGTTTTGTTTCGCCTCCGCCGCCTCCTCCAGGGTTTCTTTGGCCCGATCGGCGGTCCGGTCGTCGGGGTTGTCGAGCAGGGCCTTGTTCTCCTCGATCAGGGCGTTCATGTCCGCCACTACGTAAAGCGCGGCCAGCAGCAGCACTTTATGGGCGTTGGCCGCGGCGCCGCCGTCGCCGGACTGG
>CAZZBE010000106.1:0-2177 GCA_964652715.1 uncultured Desulfobacteraceae bacterium | reverse complement strand
AGAATCTCCCGTTCGCCGCCGCGCACGGACTGCACGAGGGACTGCACCGCCTTGAGATATTCCCTTCGCACCTTCCCGGCGGTATCGGCGGCCTTGTATTCGGGATTCGCCCCGGCCTGGTCGGCGGTGGCCCCGGGAACGCTGTCCACCCGCGCGATATTTCCGGCAACATCGCTTTCGCCGTCCAGCATGTGGAGGGTCGCCAGGATGCCGTCGGCGCCGAATTCCACATCGGTCCCCCGGAGGGCCGCCACGGCCGTGGGCGCCACCAGCTGGGTCCGCAACGCATCGGCCGACCCGCTGGCGTACCGGACTTTGCCTATAAAAAGCCGGACATCCCGCTGCCGGACCAGTTTAAGGCCCCGCTTGATATAGGTTTCAGCGATCCGGACGCTGGAATGGGGGGCGATGTCCAGCAGCGACCCGTCCTCGAAGCGGACCTGGCAGGTCCCCTCCCGGGTCAGCACCTTGTCCCCGTGGTACAGGGTCATGCCGACCTGGGGCGTTTCCCCCCAGAAGCCCTTGTGCTTGAGCAAAAAGTCGCCGTCGAAGGATTCCAGCACGCCCACCTCCTTCAGCTCCGCGAAAGCGGACGCCGACCACAAAACGAGGGCCAGGGTCCAAACAATGATCGACGTTGTCTTTAACACGCGCTTCATGACGCCTCCTCACCCAAAGGGGCAATGGATTTGAAAATTATTGTGACGGGGCTGGAAACAAACCCGAAAACCGGTTAATTATTGCTATCGATACCGCACATCCACGGGATGTGTCAATGCTTCAGGGGCGGTATTCGGGGGTAGGGAATGGAGAGGGCGGGGACCGGAAATCTGTCCATCCGTCTGCCGATTTCAGAAGCCCGTTGAAGCATGACAAGGATGATCGTTTTCGCCGACATTCCATAATCCCGACCATTCCGCACGGAATTGCGGAATCCTCAAGACCTTTTGCAATTGAATTAGAAATGGCCGCTGAAACATTCATTCCGACATTTCCAGTTTGCCAAGATAAATCAGGCTTTCCAGGTCTTCCAAATCCTCTGGGAAATGCCGCCCGACAATTTGTTTGGTCTTTTCAACAGACGCTTCTTCCGCGTTTCCCATCATCCGGCTGATGTCGGCGATGTCCTGGGCCCGGCCAGAACGAAGCTTCATCAGAACCAGATAGGGCAAATCAATGTAAGGCTGCCCGTCGGGCCCTGTCCGAAAACGCTCAATGGCTTCCTTTGCCCAGCGTCCCTTTGAAACAATCATGTCCAATTCCGTTTGATCGGGCAGTGTCCAAGTGCCGCCGCCAATGGACAGTATTCCTTTTCTGACGCATCCCGCCTTGCGCAGTTCCGTTTCCGCGTCCTCCGCGTCTTCGGTCAAAACCATGATGTCGGTGTCAAGCGTCATTCGTTCCCGCATATAAAGTCGGGTCGCCATTCCGCCGGTTATGACAAACGGCGTTTTGACGAAGACGCTTTTAAGGTTGTATATGGACACGCTCATTTTCTTTTCACCCGCGCAACAGGCTTGACTTCCGGTTCCGGCTTTGGCCCGTTTCAAAATGATGCGGATATATTGGGACGCAAGAAAGGACATTTGCAGATGCCTCAAATCAAATTTTTCAATGTCCCCGTCACCGATCACCGCGAAGGTTCGACCCGTCCGAGGGTGTGATGCCAATTGACTGGGGACGTCCAAGCCCTGGTCACCCGAAATACCACGAACAACGATTCCAGAATCCGGATGTATTTTTTCACGGTATTGGGCGCCACGCCGGCGTCTTCAGCCAGGGACTGATACGAGACCGGGGTTCCCGTCCGGGATCTCAGTAGTTCCAGGATCAACTGAATCGCCTTGAAATCGTGAATCTTTTCGAAATCAAGGATATCGCATGAAATTGCGGAATAATCAAGACTGTTTTGCAATTGAGCGACCCAGACCCGCGAGGTTTTCAAAACCTCGCAGGTCTTTTTCCGGGTCGTCGAAATTTATGGGCCGGCGTCCTCGGGCCGGGGTGAATCCGCCCCCACCGTCCACCGCAAAATCCGCCGCGCCGTCTCCTCATCCCCTTCCGGCGCCAGCCCCATCAAAACCCCCGGATCCGGATGGTACGCATGCACCTGCTCCGCGGCCCACTCCCACCGCCCCGGCGCCAGCGTCAAATAGCGTTGGAACAGGGACTGGAAT
>CAZZBE010000105.1:0-15067 GCA_964652715.1 uncultured Desulfobacteraceae bacterium | reverse complement strand
GCGCCGCCTCGTTGAAGGCCGCCTGGTCGATAAGACGGGTCCGGTTCCCCTTGCCCATGCCGGGCAGTTCCGGCGGCTTGAACTTGATTTTCCGGATGACGGTTTCGGGCGTCAGTCCCTGACCCGACAGTTCCGTGTCGCTGACCAGGAGGTATTTTCCGGCAAATCGGGAATACCGATGCCAGGACACCTGCCGCCGGCAGACATCGTAAGCCGACCATGTTTCGGGCGCCGCATAGCCTATTCGAACACGGGGCGACAAGGGAAGGCACACGGCCCTTTTGGTTTCGGACAAAGCGTTGCCTTCCGCTTCGAGGGCGTTTTTCAACTCCCGGAACCGGTCTTCACCGAGCCAGTAGGTATATTTCTGATAAGCCATTGGATATCACGCGTTGCTTTCGGTCTTTTGGGTTGCTTTTTCCGCCGCGAAACTGCTCATATTTTTCATCGCCACCGAACCGCGGGAGCGACGGGTTAGCCGAGTTTCTCCTGTTTACAAGCAAGGACATTTCCATAGCGCGCCGCACTCCACCGGGCTACGGTTGTGATTATAGTATAACATGACACAACCGCCAGTGAAAGTCCATATCCCGGCGAAAAAGGACGAGATGTCCATGCCTTATTGCGCAACGGCGAAAATTCGCGCGTTGAGTTCAAGTCGGACGCTGTTTCCAACGAGGAGCTGGCCGTTGCGATGGCGTCACCGGCGCCCGAAGTGGATCTCGACCACCCGGACGAACGTCGAATCCGACAGTTGAAGACCGCGCCGCGGCCACCTTGGCCGCGTCCATCCCGCCGGATGTTCGCTATCTGTTTCCATGGTGCGAGGAGTGGTCCGACCTGCCCCAGGCATTATCATCATCCGCCCCTCCAATCCTGGATTGGCTCCGAAACATCTTCACCGGGCCTTCGCCTGTTAAGCTCATCACGGCAACGGCCATTGGATGTCTCGCCCTTTTACTGGCCTTCTCAATCCCGCTGAACCCGCCATCGACCTGAACGAATCACCCCTTTTCGACGCCATCCATTTCAGCCAATTCACCCTCGAACCCGATCCAGAAACCACTGAGGCCGCACAAACAAGCGATCCCGAATCGCGACCTGCCGCCCCCTCCGACGATACGACCTCGCCCAACCGCGCCTCGCCGCCACCATCCGCTCGCGACAGGTCAACCGCGCGCTGGTGAAAACCCCTGGAGGCAGGGGGTGCATCGTAAGGGAAGGAATGCTCATCGGCCGCAACAAGGGATTCGTGGTTGAAATTCAGAAGGACCGGATCATTGTCGAGGAGAGTTTGGAGGGGGAGGAAGGGGAGGCGATTGCGCGGTGGGAGGTTTTGAGGTTGCCGGCGGGGCAAGATTGATTCTGGGGCCGGTCATCGGGCCTCAACGACGCATCGCTATTTGTGCGTCAGGGTGACGGATCCATCCCAATTGAACGGCAGGCTCTTTTCTCTGATCGCCTGTATCCGCCGACGCATTTCGCTGGCCGCGACATCCTCCGGTTTCAAGAGCAAGGCGTTTAGAAAACCCTTGTCCGCGCTGTTGAAATCTTTTGAGAGGTATGCCTCGAACGCGTCATTGTAGATGCGGTAGTATTCCTCTTCCTCAGGGTTGATCGCTGCGTCTTTTCCGGCATACACTTCATATACCTTCACAGGCTTTTCCTTGCCCTTTACCTGGACGACATCCAGAATCCGCATGTGAAACCGGTCCGGCGTCAATTGTTCCCTGGTGAACTCGGAGATCATCAGGGAGGTGTCGTAGTATTTATTGGCCCCTTCCAGCCTGGACGCCAGATTGACGGCGTCGCCGACGACCGTGTAATCGAGGACCTCTTTGGACCCCATGTTG
Organism: uncultured Desulfobacteraceae bacterium; assembly: GCA_964652715.1. Lineage (GTDB taxonomy): Bacteria > Desulfobacterota > Desulfobacteria > Desulfobacterales > JAABSP01 > JAABTD01. The sequence continues at coordinate 13,214 of CAZZBE010000105.1, read as the reverse complement.
CCCACCACCATCCATCCGGTATTAATGCCGATTCGACAGTGCAAAGCCGGTCTGCCCTTCTGACTCCAGTCTTTCCGGATTTCGTCCATCCGTCTTTGCATTTCCAGGGCGGCGTCCACCGCCCGGTCCGCATGGTCAGGAATCGTCAGCGGAACGCCGAATTCGGCCATGACGGCGTCCCCCTGGAATTTGTCGATAATGCCGCCATGGGATGTGATGATGGCCGTCATCTCCGTGAGGTACTCGTTTAGCAGCCCCACGAGATCGGTGGGAGACATGTTCTCCGACAGGCTCGTGAAATCGGCAAGATCCGAAAACAGGACCGTGGCCATTCGCTCCTCCCCGCCCAGGCGCACGGCATCGGGGTCTGTTATCAGCTGATTTACAATTGTTTCAGGAACATACCGGGAAAAGGTTTTTCGGATGAAGGCGCGTTCCCGCGCCGTAGCGGCCTCTAAAGAGATCACAAGGCCGAAAAAAACCACAATCATGACCATCCCCACGGTCATAACGGGAAAGAGCCGGAAGTGAATCATTTCGGCCCATGTCAGGCCCACTAAACCGATTGCCGCCAGAAATCCAACGCCATAGAGAATCCAGGAAGATCGGAAGACGGCAGCGGATCCGAACAGGATGCCCAAAAGGAAAATAACCGCCATCGCCCCTTCAAATGACCATTTTCGGTAAAAGGTCCGGGTCAACATCCCGTTAAGCATGGCCCCGTGCAGCGTAACGAGAGGGACGGCGGCTTCAATGGGCGTGGCTCCCAGGTCCGAAATGCCCACGGCCACATCGGCGATCAGGACGAAATTTCCCTCGAAACGGTGCAGCAGGTTTCCCCGGAACCCGTTGTTCCTGCTGTACTGGAGCAGCGTATGAACGGGAATCGCGTCAAAATCTTCACCCATCGGCCCGACAAACGGGACAAAGGTCCGTCCCCGGTGGTCTATGGGAATCACTACATCCCTTGTCAACCGTTCGCTTCCGGCCGCGGGAACGATCAGGCTGTCGCCCCAGTCGACGATCGCATCTTCCATTGTGACGCCGGCCCAATCGAGAAAAACGGAAAGACTGAGGGCGGGCATGAAACGATCGTCCACTTTTACCAGCAGCGGAATGTGGCGATAGACGCTGTCCGGGTCGGCGGGGACGTTGATGTCGCCGGCGCCACTGGCGGCGGCGGCAAAGCGTCTCTGCTGCATGACGGCGCGGACGGCATGGTAGGGCATGGGCCGCCCCTTCTCGACGGGACGCCCAAGGTGCTCCCTCAAGTACCGTTCATGTTCCCTTATCGTTTCCCATCTGAATGGTGCTGGTTTTTCCTGTAGCTCGCAGCCGATGGGCAGGTAAACCGATTCCAGCTTCTGGATGGAGCGGGCAAACGCCGCATCTGAATCCGGCATGCCGGGACGTGCGAAAATCAGGTCATAGATAACGGTTTCCAACCCGAGGAGGGCCAGGGCAGTGTTGAGTTCGGCAAGATCTTTTCTGTCCAGAAAGTGCTTGCCGAAGTAATCATAGGTCTCGTCCGTAACCGTCAGGTAAAGAATTTGAGGCGTGTAGGAGGGCTTGGGACCATGGCCGCTTTCGACGGCTTTTTTTAGGAGAACATCGAGGGCTTTATAGTCGTATGTGTTCCAGACGCCGCCCAACCCGAACAGCGCCAATGACAACACCGTAAGCATCGCGGCGGTCAGGATGCCGACAAATCGGCGCTGGTCCCTATTTTTGAACCATGAAGGCATACGTTTTGATCAGAAGGCCCTTGCCCGAATAAATCGGCAAATTTTGAACGAACGGATCTCCGGCTTCCAGCGTTTCGGTTCCGCGCACATTGCCGGCGATGCCAAATGTTCGCTCTCCTTCCCGGGCGAGGCTGATCTCGCTCTGCGCCGTCAGGTCCTCTTCAATGGCCGCCCAACGATCGGCCGGCAGGTCCCCGTCGATCATTTCTGAGAGTTTCGGCAGCTCCTTCGGGCTGCAGACGATGGTAATTTTTTCCAATGGACTCCCGCCGTCCAATCTGTAAAATGCGTACATGGAGGGCAGGCAGAGCAGCGTACTATGCACCCGTTGCATGGTCATGTTGAGCAGAGCGGCTTTTGATTCGTCGGCGTGGACGACATAGACCCAGGCATCTTTCTGTGGGTGAACGCAGACTCGGATGTAATCCCCCGCCCGTAGCTGGTTTCGCGCCCTGGCCCTCATTTCGCCCTGGCCCGTTTTGATCTTGATGCCGATTTTCGCTTGCACCAAGTCATCCTCAGCGAAAAGCGGCGCCGCCATGGGGCCGCAGAACAGGGCGATTATGCAGACGCACAACATTCTTTTCAGGTTATTTTTCATTTTACCCCCACGACTTCCGGTTCATTTGGCTGACTTTTTCTCCAATGCGACGATGCCCGCCTTGACGCCCATCAGGGAAACGGGGACCCCCACCCGCTGACCGTTCAACGTGTGAAACGCCACCTGCGCTTTGAGCCCCGCCTCAAGATCGCCTCGCAAACCGGGTCTCAAAGGCAAAAGGGCGATGCAGCCGCCCGCCCGGCAATGGTGAATCGGGATATGCGACGGATCGCCGTCATCGATGGTCAGTTGAAGTCCCGGACGCAGAAGCACGCCCAGGGGAACGCTGATCACCACCCAGAGTGATTCCTGTTCTTCCCCTTGCATTTCTGCGTCGAGACGCTGAATGGCGACGCGAACCAGCGGCGCCTCATCGTTGCCCTCGATAAAGACCCGCTGTTCAAGAACCCACTCGGCGGATTCCTCCGGGGAACGCAACGCCCAATCTTTGAAAACCGTTTCCTCTTCGGCCCCTGAAGCAGGCGCGCCAGCCCCCGCCAGCATCATCAGCATACAGAATACAATCCATCGTTTCATAGCCAGTTCCCCACGAGAATAAAAGGCCCCCAGTAAAAGGGGTGCCGGTAATCCGCTTCCGCCATCAACGCCATTTGGGCCTTGCGAAGGGCTTCGGCCTTGGTCGCATTGTCGTCCAGGTTGGCGTAAAACCGGGGCAACAGGTCCTGAGCGGCGCTGTCGGAAACGGGCCATAATGTTCCTATGGCGCTGCGCGCCCCTGATTTCAGCACCACGCCCGACAATCCAAGGGGAGAACGATCGTCGCCCTGGGCCGTCTGGCAGGCGCTGAGGGTGATGAGTTCCACCGGTCGGGCCGCGAGTTGCTTGGGCCGGATAAGAGTCGCCAGACGGTCCATATCCAGACGGCGGTCATAGGTCATGATGAAATTCTGCTCCGGTGAACCGCCGAAATAGCCATGGGATGCGATATGGATCACCCGGTAGGCGGGGTCGCCCGTCAAGTCGGAGGAGAACCGCTCCAGCGAGAAATTTTCGTTCAGCAGGACTTTGCCCGGCAATTTTTCCGAAAGCCGGCGGATCTCCGCCGTTGCGCCGGGCAGCATCAATTTATGGCGGATGCTTTCAATATCCTCGGGCGGCGGATCTTTCTGATCAGTGCGCCCGTCTGATTCAGCCAGTTGTTCAGGCGTCACCGTCAGACCGCGCACCCCCCGCCGCATTTCAGTTTGTCCAATGCCGCGCAACGCGGCCAAAAAGGGGCCGGGAAGGTCGCTCAATACCGGACCCGGTACGCTCATGCCGGCCATAAGAGCGTCCATCTCCCTTCCCGCCAGCGGCGCCGGATCCAGGAGCGTCAGTCCGGGCGCGGTCACGGCGGCATATTGCTCCACCAAAAACCGGCGGCCGTCCCACAAACAGGCGATGGGCAGCATCCGGAGAACCCCGTCCGGCACGTAAACGAGCGTCTGGGTTTCATTTGCCTCCAGCACCGGGATCAGTGGTTGGATGAGCCAAGAATGCAGGCGTTTCGATAGCGCTTCGTAATCGTCTTCATTTCGCAACCGCCGAACCAGATCCCATACGGCGGATTCCAGGGTTTCCCGGTTGACCGGCGCGCTTCGCCGCTCCAACCGGTCCGCGACGTTGACGAGAAGCTCCAGCCGGTCGGCCATGATGATGGGGTAGATTACCGCGGTTCCCGGCGAAAGCGTTTCCACGCCCCGACTCAATGCCGCGACGCAGGGATCGCGGAAATAATCGGTCAGTTCCGACCGCTTGAGGCGTTCCACCGTACCCTGGGCCTCCCGGAGCAACGCCTGCCGGGGTTCACCCTCGGATACGGCTTCGGATTGGGTCAGCAACAGGTCGGTAAGCCCCATGTAAATCGGCGCCAGGGTTTCCCGAAAGGAAGATTTTCCGCCCTGGTAGGTAACGGGAATGTCCTGGCGGATGGCTTCGATGTGGTAGACCGCCCGTCTGTAGGCGGCGATGGCCCGTCCCCGGTCGCCCTGCGCCCGCAGCAACCGGCCGAGCTGCCAGTCCCATTGCATCAGCAGGTCGTCGGCTCGAAGCCGCTGGGCCGCTTCCAGGGCCTGTTCGGTCAGCCCGAGGGCTTCGTCGATGCGGTCCCGCCGTTCGTAAAGGGCGCCCAGGCGGCCGGCGGCCTGGGAGATCCGGCGGGGGTCGCCGAGATCCGATGAAAGCTGAAGAGCCTGGGTCAGGACATCGTAGGCTATCGCCATCCCCGAGTCCCCGAACCGTTCCTGGCTCGCCTCGGCGCCGATGCCCAGCAGCAGGTCGGTTCGCTCTTCTTTCGCATCGACAGTGGTGGCCGCTTCCCGCGCGGCGGTCAATTCGGCAATGGCCCGGTCGCTGTCGTCCAGCAGACGCGCCAGGTTGCGATGGATGGCCGCCGTCAGGGCCGGATCTTCCGCTTTTTGAGCCCAATTGAGGCCCTGTCGGTATAGCGGATAGGCTTCCTCCCGCCGTCCCTGGCCGGACAGGACAATGGCCAGTCGGTTGGCGGCGGACGCGGCAGGAGCCGGTTGATTCAGCGATTCGGCGGCGCCCAGGGCGGAACGTAGAAGCGATTCGGCCATCTCGGGTTCCTGTCGAAGATAATGGACGTATCCGAGATTCTGTGTCGCGACCGCCGCCAACAGCGGATCGTTCATGGTCTGCGATTGATCCAGCGCGGCGTGGAAATCGGAGAAAGCGGGGTTGTAGTGGCCCAGTTTCCGGTAAGCCTCTCCCCGACGGATCATCAGGATGATTTTTTCCCGCCCCTGAGCATTGGATATCTGTCGGTTCAATGAAAGGATATCATTGTCCGAATCGGTCTGAGCAGCGATTGCATCGGTTGGTTCCGCACCATGGCTTGCGACCGGTCCCGACATCATAAAAAAAATGAACAAGGCGCTTGCCGTTAAAATGAATTGGCTCATCGACGTTCTCATGGTGTTATTTTTATAACACATTGAAGGTCACCCGGAAATGAATGCCGTCGTCCTGGAGGTCATGATCCGCTTTCTCCGCCGCCTTTTCAAGCTCGTGGGCCAGGTAGAGTTCGGCGTCGATCCAGTCGCCGTAGGTGTACAACAGCCCCACGCCGATGGAATGGAGACGGTCCTCGTGGGCCGTTTCGCCTTTGTTCCAGGCCGAGCCGAAATCCATGAACGGAGCAAGTTGCAGTGAGCTTTTGGACGCCCCCTGATCTCCCCACGGCCAGATCGGATACCGCCATTCCACCGATAGGCTGTATCCGTTGTCCCGGACCAGTTCGTTCTCCCGATAACCCCGGACCGTACCGGCGCCGCCAACGGCGAACCGCTCCAGGGAAAGGAGCGCGTCGTCGGAAAGCTGAACATCTCCCCGGAAAATGACCTGCCCCCAATGATCGCCGAGCCGCCGGGCATACTGGACCTGGCCCAGCCACGTCAGAAACTGGCTGTCCGGCCGCCCTTTTCCGTGGATCGTGGGACCGAAGAGATCGACGCCCAGGCTGAAGGTGGAGCGGAGGGCCAGGGCGGTGGACGGGCTTCGATCCACAAAGGATTGGATGAACCGTAAGGCGGTGACGCGGCTTTCGCCGTCCTCGGCGCCGTGTGTGAAAGAGAACGGTTCACCGAGAAGAAAGGTCTCGCTTTTCCGGACCGACAGGGCGAGACCGAGGTCCAGCCGGCGGCGCAGCGAGTTCAGAATGGGGTGTTCGAGCTTCAGTTCGCCGGTTTGCGATTCGCTTTCGATGTCCACCGATGCAAGGGGCTCTTCGATCACTGCGTTTTCACTCCAGCCGTAGTATAACGACAACCGGGTGTCCTGGGCTGTTAATGGAATTGCGTATCCGACGGAGGCTTCATCCGCCCCTTCGCTGATCCCAAAGGAGGCGTCGAGCCGGTCGCCGAAGCCGGTCAGGTTCCATAGCGTCCCGGCGGCGGTGACGCGCTCGGCGCCGGTGCTGGGAGGGCGGTGGTTGTCGCCGGTGATGCTCAGGGCATAGGGTTTTGCACGGGCGACATCCAGATCAAGGAATGCTTCTCCGGGAGTGAGGCCGGGGCGGATGCGGCCGTCCATTCGGTCGATGAGGGGGTTTTGGAGGAGCATTTGGAAGCGTTGTTGCAACGTCTCGGTGTTGAAGGGCTCTTCAGAGTCGGGCCAAATCCGATTCCGGACGTAGGCGGAACGGAGACGGCCATTGCCCGAGACCTCGACATCGTTGAGATGGCCTTCCTGGATAAGGAAAGTAATGGTTCCGTCATCAACATTTTGGTTGGATTCGATGATGGCGCCGGAGTTGACGTAGCCGTTGTCCACGTAGTGGCGGGTGAGATGGTAACGGAGTTCTTCTATGTCGGAGGGGGTGACCGCCCTGTCAAGAAAAGGTGCGGCCGCGGCCTGAAGGTCTTCATCAGTGAACACCGTATTCCCTTTGAAGGTTGCGCCGTTCAAAAAAAAGGATGCACCCCCCGGCTTCGCATCAGGTTGTTTCGGCGCCGGAGGCAATTTGAAGGATTTTTCCGAATCCAGCGGGAGGTAATCCGGCGGCCCCGGACGCTCATTTGCTGGTTTGGGTTGCGTGGGAGTCCTCGGCGCAAATGGACCATCCGCTCGGGCTTGGGCGGCAACAAACAGAAGGAGAAAAAGAAGGTTCAGGTGAACAATGCGTTTCATTCAGTTAAGCCTCTGGGACTAAATTTCGCATAGATAAAAGCAAGATGAGTTATTGACCTGCTGCGACTTTTAAATAATGTATGGCTTCGGCCATACCCAGTTTGTCGTCGTTATTTTTGTCACAGATAGTGGAGCCCCATTTAAATCCCTTTACTTCATAAGGGCCATATTCCTTCCCTGTTTCCTTTGCCGTTAGCCAATAGTACCCATTCACTATGTTTCCTGAAAATTCCACTTCATAATGATTAGAATAATTTTCATCTTCGTTCATGAATACATACATAGGAGTGTCTGCTTCGGGATCGGTTCTATAAGCCAGCATAACCCCTTCTATTTCATACCGGTCATGCCATGATAAAGTAGCGTATCCGTCTTCATTTATTTCAACATCTGAATCGTCAATATGAAATTCTAGTGCATAAAAACTAAGTATCTGATATCCACAAAACCATGCTGTGTTCGAAAGCCTTTCCAGATCTTCCGGATTATCTGAAACAACAATATCCGCCCTAGGATGAATGCCTGTCATACTAACTTTATTTTGAAAAGGGTGTTGACCGGTTCTGACTTTATCCAATTTATTTGCTTCAGCATGTTTCAAAAGCTCCTCTCTTCTCGACATCAAGCTTTTGATTTTTTTGCCTACAATCTCTTCAGCGGCACCACTTGCTGTAACTCCCTCAAAACAAATCCCGGCAACAAAAACAATTACTAACCAAATCAACCGCTGTTTTGTCATTTGTACCTCCTGTGATTATTGAGTTACTGTTTACCTTCAATGAATAGCCTTACTAAAAAACCGTTACAAACAATGCATGTTGGTTCTCAGCCTAATAATTCTTAAGTATTTTGATACATGGTGAAATCATTTTTTAACCCTGTCTGCACTCACAGAAATATCCAAAGCGTTGCCAGGCCCTGCTGGTATGTTGCCTTGGCCGCAAAGAACCAAAGAACTGTGCATTGACATAGCAGCGGCGCGACAAGGGTCTGTCGCCATTCTAACTGAGTTATAAAAACCAGCTTCGATGTTTACTAAAGCCCCGCTGATGTCCAGGTCCGGAGCGGAGATGGCAATATCTCCCTGCTCTCCGCCAGGGGCTGCAGCCTGGATAACATTGACACCGCTACCGGGGTTGAACACTCTTCTTTCAGCACCGCCCACTTCCAACAAGCCACTTTCAGCAATTATAGCACGAGCGTCGATGAAAATGTCACCGCCGCAAGCGTTTTCGGCAGCAGTATTTGCCTGGATGAAGCCGCCGTCCAAGATAATCACATTGGACGGGCTAACCGAAGAACCAGCAACTATAATATCGCCCCCGTCACCCGATATACCCTCCACTGAAGTCGTGATAAGCCCATGGCGAAGCATGATGACTTTTCCATTAACAGTAATGGAGCCCCCGTCTGCATCAATCGCTATAGTTGTGATCCGGCTTTCTTTTTCAACCTTCAGATCATTGGCATTGATATAGATAGCCGCCGCAGGGACATTTCCGCTGCTTTCGGCGGAAATTTTGGTATTTTGGTCAAGATGAACGCTGTTGGCCTCAATTTTTATTAAACTATCAGGCACTTCAGATAACTGATTATCAGGAAGAGTATTACGTGCGGCGATGCTGATCTGACCATTGTTGAGAATTTCCAGATGATCGCAGAAGACAGCAATATTTCCAACATAGCCAATTGCGCCTTCTTGTGTACTGCTAAAAACGCCTGTAGCATTTTGTTTGTTCTTCCCATCTATGAACAGCTCAGAACTATTAATTTCAATTCGACCAGCATCCCCCTCCGAAAAAGTATGTGTTGAAATGTATCCTCCCTCAATAAGCGCTATGGAACTTTTGGCTGATACATATACCGATCCTGCACCTCCGTCTGCATCTTGGCCGGCAAAGCTTCCAATAACTGCAAATTCATTTCCCCCTTCAAGCCTGATATCTCTGGCTTGGATTTTCACTGTACCTGCATCGCCTTTCGCAAAGGTACTGCTTGATATTCGTGCGCCATTTACAGCCTCAATCGAGCCGGCCACCACTACATCGACTGTTCCGGCATTGCCTTCAGACTTAGAGTTAGCTTCACTGGAGATACCAGTAAATGATTCTCCTCCAGTTCCGTCAATCATCAGTTCTTTAGCACGAACTTTCACCATTCCAGCCCGCCCGAGACCATAAGTTCCGCTTGAAATTTCACCATTGCTCAACAATTCTAAAGGTCCATCCACAACTACTTGAACCGACCCGGCATCGCCCCCAGAATTAGGCATGGCTTCACTGAAAATACCCGCAGTTGATTCCCCCCCCGTTCCATCAATCCTCAATTCTTTAGCACAAACCTTCACCAACCCGGCCTGCCCAAGTCCAAAAGTTCCGCTTGAAATTTCACTATCGCTCAGCAATTCTAAAGACCCATCGACAACTACTTCAACCGACCCTGCATCGCCTTGAGCATAGGTTTTACTAGAAATATTTGAATTATTAAAAAGTTCTATGGTTTCATCAACTATTAGAGTCACTATTCCTGCATTGCCTTTTGAGAAAGGACCTGCATCGCTATTTATATCCGAGTTATCCAACCTTAATTTCTCCGCTTCGATTCTTACTTCTCCAGCATTTCCTTCTGTTCTATATATGCCAGTTGAAATATGGGCATTATACAACAATTCTACTATTTCATTCACTGTAACGAATACCGAGCCAGCGCTACCATCTGAATCGGAATACGATTTACTACCGATACCAGTTAACACATCTACACAGCCTTCACACCCTTTAACTCTCAGTTCCCTCGCATGGACCGATATGCGACCAGCATCCCCGCCCCCATAAGTTGATGTTGAAATTTCCCCTCCATCAAGTATTTCTAAAATCTCTGAGACCTTAATTTCCACTGTACCGCCATTGCCTTCCGAATGAGGCGATGCATAACTGACAATTCCGGTTACAAGTTCTCCACTCCCTTCAATTCGAATGCTATTTGCTTCGACTTCCACGTCTCCCGCATTGCCTTTGCCAGTGGTTTTGGATGAGATTTTCGATTCATTCAAAATTTCCAGAACACCATCAACATATACGAGAACATGACCTGCGTTGCCTGTTGAGCCCACAAAAGCGTCGCTCGAAATACCCGCACCCTGACCCGACATTTTTATTTCATTCGCGCCAACCTTTACCAAACCCCCATCGCCTTCCGAATAGGTTTCGGCCGAAATTTGAGCGTAATCTAGTAATTCCAGAAGACCATCCACGGTCACATCCACTGCGCCTGCATTGCCTTTAGACGCCGGCAATGCTTCGCTTCTAACACCTGTCATCATACCTATTGCACCGCCCTTGGCTCTGAGTCCTTTTGCATGAACCGTAACACTCCCGGCATCTCCTCGGGCACGAGTATTGCTAGAAATCGTTGCAAAACCAGACAATTCAATTATTCCGTCAACAGCAACATTCACATGGCCGGCATCCCCTCTCGAGCCAACGTAAGCTTCACTTCCAATAAAGGAATAATTATCTAGTTCACCTTCTGCCCATATCTTTCCCGCTTTAACTAAAACATCTCCTGCAGAGCCGTCAGAATAGGTACTGGATGAAATTCTTGCTCCTCCAATTAGCTCCATAACATTATCTACTTTTACATCGACTGTGCCTGCATTTCCTTTTGAGGGTTGCATCGCATCGCTCATTACTCCAGTGAGTTTTCCGCCTTCGTGCTTATCGGCTCTAAACTCGCCTGCATGAACGATTACATCCCCCGCATCGCCCTCTCCATAAGTGTTTGCAGATATGGTTCCTCCACTTAAAAGTTCTAATAAACCAGCGCTTACCACCTCCACTCTACCAGCATCGCCTTTCGAGTCAATGGTTGCATCGCTTTCGATCCCAGTAGTGGACCATTGACAACCTTGAATCGAAATTTCATTGGCATGGACTTTTACATTACCCGCATCCCCTGCATTATAAGTGCCAGTCGATAGACTGCCCCCATCAATTAATTTTAGAAGCCCATCCACTGTTATATTTAAATTTCCGCCAGCGCCTTCTGAATAAAGAGATGCCTGACTCCATATTCCGGTAATGCTTTCTTCAATTCCCTTGATAAAAAGCTCACTAGAGTTGATATTTACTTCTCCTGAATTTCCTTTTGCAATAGTTCTACTTGAAATTCTTGCTCCATTGAGAATTTCAATTGGTCCATGAGAAATGACATCAATACTTCCAGCATCACCCTGCGAGTCAGGAAGTGCTTCACTCCAGATGCCGGTCAATAGTTCATCTGTTTCATCAATTCCATCAATTATCAGCCTCCCAGACTCAATTATTATATTCCCAGCATTTCCCTCTGAATGACTGTAGCTTGAAATTTGTGAGCCATTAATCACTTCTAAATTATCAACCACATTAATGTTGATCGTACCAGCATTATTATTACCAGCTGTGAAACTGTTTATATATGCGTTACCTTTGATTGTCATGGACTTATATGCACTAATGTTTACGCTTCCACCTTTGCCGGAAAACTGATCGAATGCCCCCGCTGATATGCCCGCTCCTAGTTCTGTTTCTTTCCCATCTAAAAGAATCTCACTAGCTGTAATGATGATATCGCCTGCATTGCCCTTGCCTAAAGTTGCTGAAGAAATATCGCCCATGTTAGAGATGGAAAGCATATTCTTTGCAGAAACAAGCACCATTCCGCAATTTCCTGTCGAATCAAATAAACTTAGATTCCCAAGCCCAGCCGTGAAATCTACACCGCGGTAATTAACAATTCTTCCATCGCCATCTATAACAAGATCTCCCGTTTCGATCTGAATTGGTCCTGCATTGCCCGCGCCCCAAGTCGAACTCATTATGCTTCCTACGCCCTTAATCAGCAACTTTTTCGACAATTTTACATCGATACCGCCCGAATCCCCTGCAGCCTCGGGCTCCACTTCACTGAACAAGCCGGTAAAACGTTCACCCTCACTCTGTTCTATCGTAAGGCTTGCAGCACTCACCCTAATGCCAGCAGAGCCACCTTCCCCGAACGCATTGCTCTCAATGCGACTTCCTTGGTCGATTTGAATTGGGCCGTCAACATCCAAATCAACACCGCCATCCACATCACCCATGTAGCCTGTGTTGTTTGCCGACACATTAGCGGCACTAATCTGAACACCACCTGCCTTGATACCTAATTGGCCACCGCCAGGCCCGCTTGCATCCACGCTACTGGCTTCAATCCGAACCTTACCCCCCATAATTTCTGGCTTGACGTTCTCAATGGGTACCATTCCAGCCTGGTCGCCTGTCGCGGTCAGCCTGATGTTCCCCCCCTCACTTTCCAGAACCGCCCCCTGTGCCCCATCACCTATTATTGTCACATCGCCACCAACCAGAGACACCCGGCTTTCCGGCGCAAACGTCAATTGGCTTCCATTCAAAACAACACTCGCCGGTTGAGGGCTCAAATACCCAAAAGCAGCCGGCTCGGCCATGGTCAATGTGCTCTTTTCGGGATCTGTGCCGCTGAACACATTTCCGTCATCGAAACGCAACTCATCCGCCGTGCTCACATGGAACGCCGCCGGAACATCTACCTGCGCATTCGGCCCGAAAACAACGCCAGCCGGGTTGATGAAGAAAAAATCGGCATTGCCCACCTCTGACCGCAATAAGCCGTCAATCGAAGAAGTTTCGCCGCCAGTCACGCGGCTGATGACGTTTTGAATTGAATTGGCGCCGGTAAAAGAGGCGCTTTCATTCTGGGTAAGGCCAAACCTCTCGAAGCTATGGAACAAATTGTCGCCGGTCGTTGTTCCGAGGTTCTGAGGGATTTGGTAGTCCGGCCCGGAAAGCGATTGCGCCGGGCCCACCGTGCCGTCAGTTATAATTTGAGCCGACGCTTGTTTGAAAATCCCCACTAAAAAAAGAAGAATTATTAAAGTTGTCGTCGAGAAAAACATTGGTATTTTTGCTTTTTGGCAAACAAATGGGAGGTTCAATTTCCACGTCTCCTTTAAGCTTAAAACCAATTTAAATATAATATTCGTTATATTTTAAATGTTTATATCCCGCGAAAACAGAAGCCTAACCTCACTTACAAAGAGTCAGTTCCGCAATTTTGAGACACGGCCAATCAAAGCTTTTTGATCCCGAGCTATTTTGAGTTTGCTCCATTTTTTTGTGTGGAAATATTCGCAGCAGTTGAAACGAGATTTAGCTTTTTTA
>CAZZBE010000104.1:6817-15112 GCA_964652715.1 uncultured Desulfobacteraceae bacterium | reverse complement strand
TCGAAAAAGCGCGCTCATCGGACTGACGCGACGTCCGACCAGTTCCGGTGGAGGGAATCGAAGGCCAGGGCGCGGGCCAGCCGTTCCAGGTATTCGCCCCGCCGGATGGGGACCGCCCCCAGCCGCATGAGATGGGCCGTCACCTGCTGACAGTCGATGAAGTGGAAGCCCTCCTTTGCCAGAAACCGGCACAGTCCCCAGAGGGCCAGTTTCGATCCGTCGGACCGCCGGGTGAACATCGATTCCCCGAAAAAAGCCCGGCCGAAGGTGAGCCCGTACAGCCCGCCGCACAACCGGCCTGACGCGTCGTAGGTTTCGACGCTGTGGGCGATGCCGAGCCGATGAAGCTGGGTGTAGGACGCGATCATGTTGTCCGTGATCCAGGCGCCGCGCTGCCCCGGCCGGGGGATCGTGGCGCACGCCCGGATCACCTCGCCGAAATCCGTATCGAATCGGATGACGAACCGTCCCCGCCGGAGGGTGCGCCGGAACCGCCGGGTGGTCCTGAAGTTCTCCGGAAACAGCACCAGCCTCGGGTCCGGCGAGAACCAGGGGATGGGGTGCTCGCCGGTCCAGGGAAAAAAACCCCGGGTGTAGGCCTCGATGAGGGACGGCGCGGTGAGGACCCCGCCGACGAAGACCAGCCCGTATTCATCCGGCTCCGCCGCATCCGGGAAGGCGGACGCGATGCGCCCGGCCGCCAGGTCCGCCCTTATTGTCCGATAAAGGCCCATGATGCCCGTTCAGAATCGCTGACGTTGTTTTTTCGCCCTGGCATTCGCCTGAAAAACCTCCCCGGTCTGCTGGAATCCCAACAAATAAGGTCATTATACCATAAGAATGCCCTCCCATGAGCAACGAACTGGCGGAAAAAGTGGATGACCTGCAATCAACTCCCGTCCCCCGATATATTTCGATGAAAAACGGGCCGGCGCCTTGATATCGCTCTAAATGGTATTTATCTTAATTTTCCAAATCGTTGGACCGAAGGACAGGCGCCTGCGAATGATCGAACCGACACCACGAGAAGGGAGAAAAAAAGATATGGCCAACGCACAAAACGGGAGCGAATCACCCCAAATGACCGAACAGGAGATGATGGCCCACCTGGGAGAAGCCCTGGATAAAATGCCGCGGGACGTGCGCATCGTCCTGTTTGCCGGCGACGATCCCAACGACGTCTTCGCCGACGCGGCCCGCCAGACCCTGAAGGCCTTTGGCCAGATCTCCTCCAAAATCAAATTCGAGGAATACCGGCCGGATCATAAACTGGCCGCGGAATGGGGCGTCGCCGCCTTCCCGGCCATGGTTTTCCAGCCGGACCGATACACCATTCACTGGAACGGCGCCCCGGTGGGGGAAGAAGGCCGGACCCTGGTGGAGTTGCTCTTCCTGGTGGGATTCGAAAACAGCAACCTGAGCGATCAGTCCAGGAAGATGATGGCCGACCTCGACGGTCCCCGCCGGGTCAAGGTCTTTGTGAGCCCCAGTTGCCCCTACTGCCCCCAGCAGTCGGTCAACGCCGTCAAGGCCGCCGTGGAGCGGCCGGACCTGGTTTCCCTGGAGATCGTCGATATCCAGGCCAACCCGGGGATCGCCGGGGAATACGAGGCCCACAGCGTGCCCCAGACCTTCGCGGACGACGTCCTCGTCGGCAAAGGCGCCCAGTCCGAGGAGATCTTCATCCAGTCGATGATCAAATACGAAGAGCAGCGGATCTTCATCCCGGACATCGACGCCGCGGAGCTGGAGACCGACCTGGTGATCGTAGGGGGCGGCCCCGCCGGCCTCACCGCCGGGATCTACGCCAAACGGGCCGGGCTGGAGACGGCCCTGGTGGAAAAAGGGATGCTGGGGGGACAGGTGGCCACCACGCCGGTGGTGGAAAACTACCCCGGCTTTACCTCCGTCGGGGGAAAGACCCTGGTGGACATCATGGTCAACCACGCCCTGGAATATGTGACCATTTTCCAGGGCGAAGAGGTGGTGGGCATCGAACCCGGAAAGTCACCGGGCGATCCCATCGAAGTGACCACCAGCCGCCGGAAATTCCGGACCCGGGCGGTGCTCCTGGCCACCGGCGCCAACCACCGGCATCTGGGCGTGCCCGGCGAGAACCGGTTCTCCGGCAGGGGCGTGAGCTACTGCGCCACCTGCGACGGTCCGTTGTTCAAGGGGAAAAAAGTCCTCATGGCGGGGGGCGGCAACAGCGCGGTCACCGAAGCCCTCTATCTCCACCATATGGGGGCCGACGTGACCCTGGTCCATCGCCGGAACAAACTCCGGGCCCAGGACCATCTCAGCAAGAACCTCTTCGACACGGGGGTCCCCGTGCTCTGGGACGCCGAGATCAAGGAGATCCGGGGCCGGGAGCGGGTAACGTCCGTGGTCCTGACCAACAACAAGAGCGGCCAGGTCACGGAAGTCCCGGCCGACGGCGTCTTCGTTTCCATCGGATACGAACCGGCCGTGGCCCTGGCCAAAGAGATCGGGGTGGAACTGACCAAGGAAGGATACATCAAGCGGGACGACCGGCACCGGACCAACATCCCCGGCATCTATTCGGGCGGCGACGTGGAGGGCGGCTACAAACAGATCGTCACCGCGGCCGGCCAGGGGTCCGAGGCGGCCATGGCCATCTTCGAGGACCTGATCAACCCTTACTGGAAAGAGGCCGTGGCGGTTTAGGCGGGCCGTTTCTCCATACATGGGAACCCCCTTCGGGAAGGGGGTCCTCATTCACTTTATCTGGTGGGACTCTTTGATCCGCTTCAGTATCCCGTCCGCCTCCAGCGAGTCCACGCCCCGGTTGAAGGCCTCCACCAGTTTCTCCGCGTCGGTCCGCTTTTTAGACAGCGCCAGAAACAGCGGCCGCACCGACAACGGCGGTTCCATGAACGCGACCTGGTCTTTCCGCCACAAATGATGCTGGGTGATCAGGAAGAGGCCCACCCGGCGGTCCATGACAGCCAGATCCACCCGCCCCTCCATCAGGTTTTCCATGTTCTCCCGGTCGTTGACGGCCTTGATCACCTCGAACTTTTCGGACTGGATGACCGCCGGATTGGCGTACCCCCGGACGATGCCGAAGGTGTAGTCCGTCAGCCCTTCCAGGGCCGCCTCCCGGTCCACCCGGGGATCGGCCGAATATTCGATATCCTCTGCGGGCTTCGACGATGCGCTCAGGGGCGTTTTTCCCGGCATCGGAGACGTTTTGAACAGCCCCAGCGGGCTTTCGGCCAGGGGGTCGGAAAAGACGAAATCCGATTCCCGGCCCGATTCCCGATAGATGGGAAAAAGCCCGTCCACTTTTCCGGACCGGGCCGATTCCAGGGCGTCCGGCCAGGGGTAGAAGTCGATGGTCACCTCGTATCCGGCCCGTTTGAACCCCTGAACCACAATCTCGGCCGCATACCCTTCCGCCTTGAGATCGTGGCCGGCGTAGGGGGGCCAGGGGGTCGTGGCAAGGGTCAGTTCGCGATCGGCGGCCCATCCGGTCCCGCCCGCAAAGAGCGTCAGACAGACCGCCAGCAGGAGCGCCGGACAGACAAATGTCGGTTTACGATTCATGAGACTCCTTTTTCCGGGCGCCGAAAGGCGCGTCGAGGGTCATGGGTTTGGGCCGGAGCCGCTCGCCGAAATCGGCCCCGAGCCACCGGAGCAGGGACACCGCCAGCACCATCATCACCGGAACCATGGGCAGGGCCACGAGCACCGAGGAGAGCTGCACCACCTTGAGCCCCCCTACCGAAAGCAGGCTGATCGGGACCACGGCGATGACGATCGCCCACATCACCCGGCTCCACCGGGCCGGCTCCTGGTCGCCCGTCAGGTTCCGATAGCTCAGGGACGCCAGGGTGTAGGCCGACGAGTCGAGGGTGGTGGCCAGAAAGACAAAACAGAGAAGGGTGAAGGCCGGGCCGATAAGGTATCCGTAGGCCGGCAACTGCCGCAGGCAGGCGACCACCGCCGCCGGAATCCCGCCGTTTTTGAGGATCTCGGAGACGTTGACGATCTCGTTGAGGTTGAGGTAGCTGGCGTATCCGCCCCAAACCCCCATGAAGAGCCAGGACCCCATGCCGCCCCCCAGCAACTGGGCCATCACCAGCTGGCGGACGGTCCGCCCCTTGGAAATCCGGGCCACGAACAGTCCCATCATGGGCGACAGGGCCAGCCACCAGGCCCAGTAGGGGATGGTCCAGTCCTGGGGAAATCCGCCTGTGGCGACGGGGTCGGTCCAGAGGCTCAGCCAGAAAAAATTCTTCAGATAGAGCCCGAAGCTGTTGGTCCACATGGAGACGATAAAGACCGACGGCCCCACCACGAAGACGTAAAGAAGGAGGACCAGGCTCAGCTTCAGGTTGATGTCGCTCAACAGCCGGATCCCTTTTTTCAGGCCCAGAAACACGCTGGTGGTGAAGATGGCGGTCCAGACGACCAGGATGGCGAGCTTGAGCCCGAAAGAATCGGGGATGCCCAGAAGATCCCCCACCAGCATGGAGACCAGGGGAATGCCCAGTCCCAACGATGTGCCCACGCCGCCGATGATGCCGAAAATCACCACCACGTCGAAGACCAGTCCGATCAGCGATCCGGGCCGGATCACCCCCTCGCTGGCCGTGCTCAGCCGCAGAAAGGGGCGCTTGCGGACATAGAGGGAATAGGCGACGGCAAAGGCCGGCACGCCGTATATGGCCCAGGGGGTGAGCCCCCAGTGGAAATGACCGTACGCCCCGGCCCATTCCGCCGCCTGGTGGGAGAAGGGCTCGAATCCGAAGGGCGGGCTGGCCAGGTAATAAGCCGACTCCACAAAGGCCCAGTTGACGATGGCGATCCCCATGCCGCCGCAAAAGAGCATGGCGATCCAGCTGAAGGTGGAAAACTCCGGTTCGTCGTCGGGCCCGCCCAGCTTCACATGGCCGTACCGGCCGAAGCCGAGCCAGAGCAGAAACAGCACGCACCCCAATCCGAAAATGAGGAACAGCCAGCCGAACTTGAGGCTGATCCAGGACAGGACGATCTGGGTGATGTCCCCCGCCTTGTCCGGAAAGCTCAGCAGCGCGCCGCTGAACGCCAGCACCAGGAAAAGGGAGGGCCATAGCACTTTGGGATCGATTTTGGTTTCTTGGGTCGTATCCATCATCCGATTTGTCTCCTTCGCGTTGGCGCCTGTTTGACCGGGCATGGCCGTGGGATGAACCATGCATTCATCCAAGATTACCCCACCGCTTGTCGGACCTAAATAGGGTCATTCCCCCATTTTACCCCGCTGTAGGGTTTAAAAAGCCCGGCCCGGGCATCGGAACGGCTTCGGATCGCCGGTCCTTGATTTTCCGGCCCGTTGATGGTTTAATCAATGTAAGCTCCGGCAACGCCGGCGATGATTCAACTGAAACCCAAAGGGAAACGGAAGGAAAAGACGGATCCATGAAACTCGCGGTCATCTCCGATGTCCACGGCAACCTGACGGCCCTGGAGGCCGTGCTGGCGGACATCGACGCCCTCGGCATCCGGGACATCGTTTCATTAGGCGACATGGTCGGCTACGGCCCCCATTCGGAAGGGGTGGTGCGCGTCTTCCGGGAAAGGAACATCCCGACGGTTCAGGGCAACCACGACCGGGCCGTGGCGGAACCCCGCCACCTGGAATGGTTCAACCCTGAAGCCCGGCGGTCTCTGGAGGCGACCCGGCGGATGCTGAGCGGCGAATCCCTCGACTTCATCGGGTCCAGACCCCCTTTTCTGACCCGGAACGGGTGTCGGTTCGTCCACGGGTTCCCCCCCGATTCCCTGACCACCTATCTCTTCCAGGTCACCGGCGACCGGATCCGGACCGCCTTCGCCGATTTCCCCGAAACCTGCTGCTTCGTGGGGCACACCCACGAATTGACCCTCGTCGACCACGACGGCGCCAAGGCGTCGCAACGCCCCCTTCGGGAGGAAAGCGTCATGTTGCGGCCGGGACACCGCTACATCGTCAACATCGGCGCCGTGGGCCAGCCCCGGGACCCCGACAACCGGGCCAAATACGGGGTCTACGACGCCGACGCCCGGAGCATCGAGATCCGGTTCGTGACCTACGACATTCAGAAAACCGCTCAGGCCATCATCGACGCCGGCCTGCCCCAATCCCACGCCGACCGGCTGTGGTAGAACCGCCCACCGGGAAACCGACATGAAAACCATCGGAAAATACGAGATCCGGGGGTTGCTGGGCCGGGGCGGAATGGCCCGGATTTACAAGGTCCGGATCCCCGTCATCGGCAAGATCGCGGCCCTCAAGGCGCTATCCCCCCATCCCCATCTCCGGGGCCTTTTGGGAGACCAGCGGATCCGGGAGATCTTCGTCTCCGAGGCCGAAACCCTGGCCAGGCTCCGCCATCCCCACATCGTGGAGATCTGGAACTTCGGCAAAACCGGCGACGGGCGTCTCCATTACCTGATGGATTACTATTTCAACAACCTCGGCATCATGATCGGCGAAAGCTACCGGCCCGATTCGCCGTCCCGGATCATCAGCCTGGACAAGGCCATCGACTACACCCGCCAGATCCTGGACGGCCTGGCCTGCCTCCATTACCACGGCATCATCCACCGGGACATCAAACCCTACAACATCCTCCTTACCGTTTACGACACCGTGAAGATCTGCGATTTCGGGCTGTCCAAGCTCAGGGGAGAAACCTTCAAGGCGCCCGACCACCTCAAGGTCGGATCGCCCTGGTATGCGGCGCCCGAACAGGAAGCGGACCCCGACGGCGTGGACGTCTCCGCCGACCTTTACAGCGTCGGCGTGATGCTCTACCGGATGCTCACCGGCGCCCTGCCCGCCGACCATCCGGAGCGGCCCAGCCGGTTCAATGCGGATCTGGACTGGCGGTGGGACGGCTTCCTCCTCAAGGCCATCGCCCCCTCGCCGCGCCAGCGGTTCACCGCCGCCGGCGCCATGATGGGGGAACTGGACCGCCTGGCCCGGGAATGGACCCGGCGGAAAGCGACCGTCTGCCGGGTCTATCCGGTGAAATCAGAAGCGGAAACCCGCCCACCGGAGCGGGTCCACCACCGCCATTTCCCCGTCAAGGCGCGGCCCAAAGCCGCCGTGGAGGTCTTCGGCGTCGACGATCTGTGGCGGCCGGAGGTCCGGGTGGAGAACGATTTCCACGACAACGGCGACGGCGGCGTGACCGACAACGCCACCGGCCTGACCTGGCAGCGGTCCGGGACCCCCTACCCCGTCACCTGGCGCGACGCCCACGATTACGTCGACGATCTGAACGGGCGGCGGTTCGCCGGCCGCCGGGACTGGCGGCTGCCCACCATCGACGAACTCATGTCGCTCCTGGCGGAAACGCCCCACGGCGAGGACTACTGCCTGGAACCGGTCTTTGACCGGCGGCAGAAACAGCTCTGGAGCTGCGACCGGCGGTCCTTCATCGCCGCCTGGTTCGTGAGCGCGGATATGGGATTTGTCTGGTGGCAGGATTTCAGCGCGTTTTACCACGTCCGGGCCGTGAGCGACGCCAGGCCGTAACGTCCAAAGGCGCGGGCAGGCGCTCAGGAAAGCCGAATTTCGGTGCCGGCCTCGCCGGCCACGGCCGCTTCGACGGCCGTCACCGACGTGATCAGGGCCCGCTTTCCCCCGTCCCGGATAAACGAGACGGCCGCCATCACCTTGGGCCCCATGGAGCCGGGCGGGAAATGGCCGTCTTCCAGACAGGCTTCGGCCTCGTCCACGGTCACGGACCGCAGAAACCGCTGATCCGGCCCGCCATAGTCCACCGCCGCCCCCGCTTCGTCGGTGGCGATGAGGAAGACGTCCACCCCCACCTCTTCGGCCAGTTTGGCGCTGGCCAGATCCTTGTCGATGACCGCGTCCACCCCGGCGAAGGACCGCCCTTCCCGGATCACCGGAATCCCGCCGCCGCCGCAGCAGATGACGATGAAGCCCCGGTCGATGAGCCGCCGGATCTCCCGTTTTTCCACGATGGTCAACGGTTTGGGGGAGGCCACCACCCGCCGGTAGCCCTTGGACGTTTTGACCACGGGATAGGGCAGATCCCGGATCTCCGATTTGCTAAAGGCCGGACCGATGGGCTTGGCGGGTTCGTCAAAGGCCGGATCGTCGGGATCCACCACCACATAGGAGAGCAGGCTCACCAGGGGATGATGGTGGACCCCGATGGCCATGAGTTCGCTGTCCAGGGTCGATTCGATCATGTAGCCGATCTGGCCCTGGGTCTGGGCCACCAGGATCTCCAGGGGCAGGCGCGGCGTGGACGGGCAGCATTCCTGCTG
>CAZZBE010000104.1:5331-6717 GCA_964652715.1 uncultured Desulfobacteraceae bacterium | reverse complement strand
CCTTTCAGCTTCCGCTCCAGGACATCGGCCAGCCGGGGCTCGCCGTGGTCCCGGTATTCGTAGCGCACCCGGAGGGTCGGGGCGTCGATCGTCAGCAACCGCGACAGGTTGACCGGCGTGGCGAAAAGCACCAGATCGCAGGGGGTGGCGTTGATGGTCGCCTCCAGCTCCCGGGTCTGGACGTCGCCGTACCCCATGGCCGGGAGCACCGGCCCGATGTGGGGATACCGGTCGAAGGTCTTCCGGATGGAGCCCACCGCATAGGGACGGGGATCCACCCGCTCGGCCGCGCCGTGGGTGTCGGCGGCGATGAACCCCGCCCCGAAGGCCATCTCGCCGTGGGTCAGGGTGGGACCGTCCTCCACCACCAGCACCCGCTTCCCCGAAATCCGGTCGGGATCATCCACCAGCAGGGCCGACTCCGCCGTCACGATCTCGGCTTTGGGCGCATGGGTCCGGATGTTCTCCCGCACCTGGGCCACCCCGTCGGCCGGGGCCGAATCCACCTTGTTGATGACGGCGATGTCGGCCATGATCATGTTGGTCTCGCCGGGGTAATACCGGAGTTCGTGACCGGGCCGGTGGGGATCGAACAAGACAATGTGGAGATCAGGATGGTAAAACGGCGTGTCGTTGTTGCCGCCGTCCCAGACGATAATGTCGGCCTCTTTTTCAGCGGCCTCCAGGATCTTGCCGTAGTCGATGCCGGCATAGACCACGATGCCGCGCTCCACCAGGGGTTCGTACTCCTCCCGCTCCTCGATGGTGCAGCGGTGGGCATCGAAATCGGAAAAATCGGAGAACCGCTGGACGACCTGCTTGGTGAGATCGCCGTAGGGCATGGGGTGGCGCGCCACCACCGGCGTTTTGCCGCGGTCCCGAATGATCCGGCAGACCTCCCGGGTGGTCTGGGATTTCCCGCACCCGGTCCGCACCGCGCAGACCGCCACGGTCGGCTTTTTGGGCTTGAGCATGGTGTAGGCGGCCCCCAGCAGGATGAAATCAGCGCCCCCGGCCATGGCGACGGCCCCCTTGTGCATCACCTCGGTATGGGGCACGTCGGAATAGGAGAAAGCCACCAGATCGGCCTGGTGTTCCCGGATGAGGTCGGCCAGTCGCGCCTCTTCGTAAATGGGAATGCCGTCGGGATATCCCTCCCCGGCCAGTTCCGGCGGATACCGGCGGCCCTCGATGTCCGGGATCTGGGTGGCGGTAAAGGCGACCACCCGGTAGCGGGGATTGTTGCGGAAATAGACGTTGAAATTGTGGAAATCCCGCCCCGCCGCGCCCATGATGATGGCGTTTTCGATCATTTCGGCGCTCCCTTGTCTTCTCAGGCCGCCGCTTTTCGCGTCGGCATCACCAGCATGTGGTAGCCGTAATCCA
>CAZZBE010000104.1:0-5231 GCA_964652715.1 uncultured Desulfobacteraceae bacterium | reverse complement strand
AATGGCATCCCGGCACGCTCCTGGAAACCTCCGGCTACTACTGGCGCACCTGCACGCTGCATGCGGGGGTCAAGCTGGATGTATTTACGAAGATCGGAAATGAAAAGCTGACAGCGGAAGAAACCGCCGAAAGGATCGGCGGGGAGGTCCGGGCCGCGGCCATGCTGCTGGACGCCCTGGCGGCCATGGAGTTGTTGAAAAAGGAGGCCGACCGGTACGCCAACACCGAGGCCTCCAGCGCCTATCTATCCCAGGATTCGCCCCGGTACCTCGGGTACATGATCCAGCACCATCATCATCTCGCCCCCTCCTGGACGCAGTTGCACGAGGCGGTCAAGACCGGTCGGCCGGTGCGGGAGCGGGCCTCCTTCAGCGACCCCGAGGTGCGGGAAAGCTTTCTCATGGGCATGTTCAACAACGCCATGCTCCAGGCCCCCATGGCGGCGGACGTGGTGGACCTCCCGGATCGCGGCCATCTCATCGATCTGGGCGGCGGTCCCGGCGCCTACGCCATCCATTTCTGTTTGAAATACCCGAACATGACGGCCGCGGTCTACGATCTGCCCACCACCCGGCCCTTCGCCGAGAAGACCATTAAACGGTTCGAGCTGTCGGACCGGGTCGCCTTCAAAGAGGGAGACTTCACCGAAGACACGGACCTCGGCGGCCCCTACGACGCGGCCTGGCTCTCCCACATCCTCCACGGAGAGACCCCGGAACAGTGCCGGGAGATCCTTCAAAAGGCGGCGGCGGCCCTCGCCCCCGACGGGCGGCTGATGATCCACGAATTTATTCTGGACGACACCCGGGACGCCCCCCTGTTCCCGGCGCTGTTCTCCCTCAACATGCTCCTGGGCACCGACGGCGGCCAGGCCTACTCCGAGGGGGAACTCACCGCCATGATGACCGGGGCCGGCCTCCGGGACATCAAGCGCCTCCCCTTCAGGGGACCCACGGATTCCAGCATTCTCGAAGGACGCCGGTAGGGCGCGCCGTTCGGAGTTCCGCCTTCAGGCGGCCGCCTGAAGGCGGAACTCCGAACTTCAACGCCTACTGGGTAATCGCCTCGTTCTTTTTCAGGGTCTCGACGATGTCGGCAATGGCCGGTTCCGCCGCTTCCCGCTTGAGGGTGCAGGAGCCGGCCCCGGCATGCCCGCCGCCGCCGTACCGGGAGAGGAGCATCCCCACATTGACGTTGCAGTTCCGGTTGAAAATGCTGTGGCCCACGTTGACGATGACCTTGTTCGACGCTTCGCCGGCGTACCGGATGCGGACGTGGACCACGGCGTCGGGAAACAGGGAGTAGACCAGAAAGCGGTTGCCCGCGGGGGCCTCGTCGAACGACCGGAAATCGGTGACCGCCACCACGCCCTCCATCCGGGTGCAATCCTTCAAATACCCCTTGTAGGCCTGGTTCTGCCGGATCACCGCCCCGCACCGCTCCCGGACCTCGGGATCGGCCATGACCCCGTCGATCTCCTCTTTCCGCAGGAGGTCGATGAGCCGGTTCCAATAGGGCTCATCCTGGGGAACCGTGCTGGAGATGGTCATGGAGAGGAGAATGCAAGGATAGGACTCCGGACGACGCACCTCCTCCTGGCTGAGATCCGCCGCGTCGATCTTGTCGGTCTGCCGGATCAGCTCGGTGTAGTCCCGGTTGAAAACAGACCCCTCATTTCTCCCGTAATAGTCGAAGATCACGCCGGCGGCCGAGGGCGCGATTTTGAAGGCCCCCTTGAAATCGTTTCCCCGCCGGTTGGTGTAATGGTGATCGAACCAGAGGGCGCAGTCGGGGTGATACGGAAGGTTGGCCACGATATCCCCCTCTTTTATGGTCGCCTTTCCCTCCTGCATGTCGTTGGGCTCCACCCATTTCACCGGTTCATCGACATCCTCCGCATCGTAGAGCAGGACGGCGCAGACCACGCCGTCGAAATCAGCTCGCGTGACGATTCTCATGGACTCTCCTCCAGAAAAAATTTGCATGTGGCAACTGAATACCGTTATAATATTCGGCAAAAAGGGTTTACTATAGCGGTTACGCAATCAAATTACAAGCAACCAAATGACCCGCAAGGAGACATTCCATGGCGCTGTACCTCGTACAACACGGCAAAAATCTTCCCAAGGATGTGGACCCGGACAAAGGGCTGTCCGACGACGGCGCCGCGGATGTCCGCCGGATCGCCGACGCGGCCAAAGGCTACACCGTAAAAGTGGACGCCATCGCCCACAGCGGCAAGAAACGGGCGCTCCAGACGGCGGAGATCTTCGCCGAAGCCCTCTCCCCCGCCCGGGGCGTGAGCGAGCGGGAGGGACTGGGCGCCCTGGACGACGTGGCCGCCGCCGCCAAAAATCTGAAATCCGAAGAAAACCTGATGCTGGTGGGTCACCTGCCCTTCATGGAGAAGATGACCGGCTGCCTGACCGCCGGGGACGCCGAAAAGCGGGTCTTCAAGTTCCAGAACGGCGGCATTGTCTGCCTCGACGCCGACCCGGACGGCGATGGATGGGTCGTGAAATGGGCGCTGATGCCCCAGATTGGATAAACGATTCAACGGCGAAAGGCCCCAAACAAATGGAATGGGAAGAGATCGCATCCGATGCCGCGCTGCAGAACCTGCCCTACAAAATCGAACTGAACCGATGGGGGCAAATCGTGATGAGTCCGGCCAGCATACCCCACGTACTTTTTCAAAACGCCATCGTCGATCTCCTCAAAGGGATGCTGAAAGACGGCAAGGCGTTGCAGGAATTTCCCATCAGGACGAAAGAAAACGTCAAGGCGCCGGATGTCGTTTGGGTGTCCGACGGCCTGCTGGAAACCATCAAGGACCAGGTCGCCAGCCCGGTGGCCCCGGAAATCTGTATCGAGGTCATGTCTCCGGGGAACACCAAGGAACAGATGCTGGCGAAGCTGGGCCTCTATTTCGAGGCCGGCGCGGAAGAAGCCTGGATCTGCGGCGGCGACGGTCGGGTGGAATTTTATGCGCCGTCGGGACAAATGCCCCTTTCCCTCCGCGCGCCGGCCTTTCCGGACAAGGTGCATATTTGACGTCCGGAGCGTGATGCCGCTCACCGACGCGGGCGCTTAAATTTCTACGGTTCCCGGTTGAGAGACCGCGAGGATTGTGGTACATAGCCGTTCAATAGTAAACTCCATTTCGACCTGCGGCTTCCGAGAGGAACGCCGGGAAAGAGGAAGCGACGATGCGAAAAGCGGCCTGGATACTGAGCGCGGCGACACTGTTGCCGCTTCTTTTCAACGAACCGGTTCCGGCGCAGACCGCGAGGTCCGCCGACCCGCCGTCCCACGTTCAGCTCATGCTGGCGGCGGCCCGCATCGACGAGCCCATGGATTTCTGCGGGGAGCCCGTGCCTCTCCACGACCCGGACATCAAGGAGCGGTTCGAAAAGGAGATCATGCTGCTCCTGGACAAACCGGCACAGGTCATCCTCTGGCTCAAGCGGACGGGCCGGTACATGCCCTATATCGAAAAGACCCTCCGGCGGAACCGGGCCCCCGACGACCTCAAATACAGCGCCGTCATCGAAAGCTCCCTGCTCCCCCATATCGGCTCCCATGCCGGCGCCGTGGGCTACTGGCAGTTCATCCGGTCCACCGGCGTCAACTACGGCCTGACCATCGACGGGGACTTCGACGACCGCCGCAATCTGGCCGATTCCACCCTGGCCGCCATCCGCTACTACAAAGACCTCTATGCGGAATTCGGGTCCTGGACCCTGGCCGTGGCCGCCTACAACATGGGGGAAGCGGGTCTCCGGCGGCGGATCCGGGAACAGGGGGTCCGGGATTTCTACAAGCTCTACCTTCCCCAGGAGACCCAGCGCCACATCCTCAAAATCGCCGCCGTCAAGCTGATCCTGGAGGACCCGGAAAAGTTCGGCTACAATCTCAATCCCGAAGATTACTACGCCCCCATCCCCACCGACGTCGTCCACGTCTCCTGCCCGGACGAGACGCCCATCCGCCTCATCGCCGAGGCCGCCGGCGCCTATTTCAAAAAGATCAAAGACCTCAACCCCCACATCCGGGGCAACAACATGCCCCAGGGAACCCATTCGCTGCGGGTCCCCCGGGGCGGCGCCGACGGTTTCGACGCCCGCTACGCCCGGCTCCTGGCGCGGTGGGAAGCGGGACAGCCCCAGGTCAAAACCCGGCAGATCTCCACGGAGAAAAAAACGGTCTACGTCGTCCGGAGCGGCGACAGCCTGGGCCGCATCGCCAGCCGCTTCGGCGTCTCCGTCTCGGATCTGGCCCGGTGGAACGGCCTCGATTACCGGAAGCCCATCCACCCGGGACAACGTCTGATCATCTATCGGTAGGCGCGCCGCGCACCCAACGAACACCGAGGCCCGGACGCGCATCCGGGCCTTTTTACGTTAACCTCTCATATCCCATATAAAGGACATCGAAACACCATGGATTTTGACTGCATCATCTATGAAAAGTCGGATGGGATCGCCACCATCAAGCTCAACCGGCCCAGGGTGCTCAACGCCATGAACAAGCAGCTCTGGATCGATTTCCAGGCCGCCCTGGCCGACGCCCGGGCCGACGGAACCATCAAGGCGCTCATCGTCACCGGCGAAGGACGGGCCTTTTCCACCGGCGCCGATCTTAAAGAATCCAAGACCCGCTCCCCCGAGGATTACCGGGACTACCTGGAGGCGCTCCAGGAGGCCTCCAGGAAGATCATCCGCTTTGAAAAACCCACCATCGCGGCGGTCAACGGGTACGCCCTGGGATCGGGCTACGAACTGGCCCTGGCCTGCGACATCCGCATCGCCGCGGAAGACGCCCAGATCGGCTCCCCCGAAGCCCGGGTCGCT
This sequence comes from uncultured Desulfobacteraceae bacterium, assembly GCA_964652715.1. GTDB lineage: Bacteria > Desulfobacterota > Desulfobacteria > Desulfobacterales > JAABSP01 > JAABTD01. The sequence continues at coordinate 377 of CAZZBE010000104.1, read as the reverse complement.
TCGTCGGTCACCGGCGGCGCCATGCGCCTGATCCAGGATCTCGTGGGCCCCGGCAAAGCCAGGGAGCTGCTGTTCACCGCCGAAAACATCGACGGCAAAGAAGCCGAACGGATCGGCCTGATCAACAAAGCCGTCCCGGCCGACGCCCTCATGGACACGGCCCGGGAGATGGCCGCCAAAATCGCCGCCAATTCTCCGTTTTCCATCAAGATGATCAAAAAAGGGCTCCACATGGCCCACGAAGTGAGCATGGACGCCCTCATGGACTTCGAAGTCGAAGCCTGCCTGGCCTGCGTCTCCACCAAAGAGCGCCAGGCGTCCCTCCAGACCTTCGAGGACCGGAAAAAATAATGTCCTTTCCGTCTGAACCGGGATGC
>CAZZBE010000103.1:6274-15149 GCA_964652715.1 uncultured Desulfobacteraceae bacterium | reverse complement strand
CCCTGATCTGGCCGAATTCGGAAAATTCAAAATGCGGAACGGGGTCGTCCTCAAAGGGATTCAACAAAAGTCTGGCTTCCGGAACGGCAGGGTCCGGTGGGATTTGCCGGGGAGACTGGCAAACCGGAAACAGGCTCAATTTCCAAACCGTATTGCACAATTTGCACGAAAAGATGTAATTCTTCCAGTCATATGCCAGCCACCAATAACCCCTGTCGCTGACAATGGTCCAGTTTCGACCGATCACTTTTGACAAATGATTCGCTTCTTGGCCCGGCGCGATCAGTTCATGCACCTCGCCTTTTGGAGCAAAATGATCAATATCGCCGAAATCGGTCGCTAAAACAATGCTTTCGCAATAACCGCATTTGTAATGTTGATTTCTCGCAAAGACATGTTTGCACTTTTTCCAGAGATTGCGAAAGGTGGGTTTTTGACCCGCTTGGATGGCGTCCTCGACTTGCCGTTTGGCCTGTTGAACAGGGCTGCCGGAATGTGGCAAAAAATCCGGATGGGCCGGTGGACGGGTGCATTGAATCATCTTTGCTCCACCTGATGCTGGCGCATCCTGCTCAACACTCTTTCCCTGATGTGGTTTTTTTCTTCAGCCGACAAGGGCTTTTTTTGATCGATCAGTTCCGCGACGACGCCAAGCGCCATTCGTTCAAGCGATGTGTCCGCGTATCGCCCCAAACGGTTTCTGAGTTCCGCCTCAAGCTGTTCGCACTGTTTTTGTTCTTCCTGGGCCAACCGGTTTTTTCTGATCAGATCGCGGTGTCGCTCCATGAGTTCAAGCGTTCCGGGGTCCACGGTGGAAGGAAGTCCGAACCATTCTCCCGTCAGCACCTGATCCGCCCGCAATCCCGGGGGAATGTCCTGGCGGCGGATATGGATTTTTTGGGCGCCCGAATCCCGGCGAAGCAAACTAATCTCCCCGGATTTTGCGCCGACAAGAATCTGTTGCGCGTGGGTGGTTGCAATAAATTGAATGCTTGGGAAAATGGTCCGCAAATCATTCACCACCTGGCGTTGCCACCTGGGGTGTAAATGAAGGTCGAGTTCATCGATCAGCACGACGCCCGGCGTCTCCGCCGGCGCGGCGTCTTCCAGGAACGGATTTAGTGTCACGGCCCTCACGGCGATGTCCGCCACGATCGCCAGCATGCCCCTGTATCCGTCGCTGAGGGTGTGGAAAGACGCAATATCGTCGTTTAAAAAAAATACAAGCAAATCTTTGTATTTGAAATCGTATCGAATTTTTTCGGCCTCCGGAATGGCCCTGGCGATAGCTTTTTTCACCGCTTTCAACTGGGCGGTTTCTTTTTCCTGAAGGCCGATCATTTCCTGCTCTTTCCACCACGCCTTGAACATCCGAACATCGGAGGACGCGGCAATGCATTGCCGGTAGCCTTCGAACCGGGAACTGCCCGGTTCGGGATAGGCGGTCTCATTTTTCCTGGAACGCCAGAGGCGGCCCGTCCCGTAGTAAGCGATCAACGGCAGCGTCACTTCCGCTCCGTTTCGCACTTTTTCGCTTAATTGCGCCGAATGGTCGATGAAACCCCGCGCGTCTTTGCGGTCGGTCTGGCCTTTGGGATACCGCTGGGTCAGCCGCCAGTCCAACGTGGCGCCATTTGAAGAACCGAGGCATTGAATTCGGACCGGAACTTGATGTTCATAGGTAACGATGCCGCCGTGTTCAAAAAATTTCAGGCGAATGTCGTCGGATTGTATGTTTCTGGCGCTGCTCCCTTCAAACCCGATGAAAAATGGGCCGATGGCGGCGGTCAGGGCTTCAAGGATGGCGGTTTTCCCGGTGGCGTTGTCGCCGATGAAAATATTGAAATTGGGATGAAAGGAAATGTCGCATGATTCAAAGCATCGGAAATTGGTTAGGGATAGTTTGTTTATTTTCATGGTGATGGGCTCCAAGAAATTCGTTGAAAATATGAACTTCAAAGATTTAGATAAAATCCGCTTTCAATTGTTGACGAACCTGTTCCAATATCTTTCCAAGCATGTTTTTTCCTTTTCCATCTTTTCCACACCCCCAGTAGGTGTCGGACGGGGAATTTTCCACAAGTGGACGGTCCCAGTCAACCCCCATAGAAACGTGGAATAGGCAATTGCGTCGGCAAAATAGAGCAGAAACACGATGGTCGTCGCGACGAAGATATAGAACCGGAAATGGAAGGCGATAGCGTCCTGATAAAAAACGGTGAGGATGCAGAAGCGGGCGGTTCGGGGGCCGAAGGGGATCATTCCACAACCGCCTCCCGCATGGCCAGTTTGATCCGGCGTCGGGCCGCTTCGGAGAGGCCGGGTTCCTCCGGTCCGGATTCCGGTGGAACCGGCGTCGCTCTCAGGGCGTCCCGGATGAACAACAGTTGCCGGCGGAACCGCGAGCAGTACCGGCACATGGCCAGGTGCATCCACATGCGGATCCGCGTGAAAAAGGGCATCGGTTCGTCCATGGACATGGAGACCAGTTCGGTCACTTCTTTACAATTGGGCATCAGTCCGGCCATGGCCGCCTCCTTCATCGGTTTCGCCGTTGAACCAGTTGGCCTCCAGGCACCGCCGCAGGGCCATCCGGGCCCGGTAGAGCATTACCCACACGTTGCCGCGGGCGACCCCGAACGTCTCGCAGATCTCGTCGGTGGCGGCGCCGTCCACTTCCCGGAGCATGAACACCCTGGCCAGACGTTCCGGCAGGTCGGCCAGACACCGGTGAAGGGTCTCGAAAAACGCCTTGGTTTCCACCTCGCGCTGGGGATTGCCGCTCCAGGCGGCGGGGCGGACGGCCCAGGCCCCTTTGGCGTTGAAAAGCGCTTCCGGGCCTTCCTCCGGGGTCTCGGCGAAGGGGGCCCGGTACGTTTTTCGATAATGGTCCGTGATCTTGTTCTGGAGAATGGCGATCAGCCAGGTCCGGACCGTGGACCGGCCCTGGAATCGCTTCCTGCCCCGCAACGCCGCCATAAAGGTCTCCTGAACCAGATCCTCGGCCGTCTGCCGGTCGCCGACCCTTGACCGGGCGATCCGAAAAAGGGTGTCGCCATATTGGTCGACCCAGAGGTCGGGGTCATTACGCGTTGGATCGACGCCATTTGTTTTGTTGGAGGTCATTTTGGCTGCCGAAACCCGTCGGGCCCGGTTTTGAATGTGGATTGTTTTGTCATTGAAATAGGTCGCTTTGCTCTGGGATTTTCAATTCGAGCCAGGAAGGAACGGATTTTAACCGCACGGATCGGAGTTCTTTGGGTTCGATTTTCTGTAAACCGCCGCCGTAACGTCTTCCCGCTTTTGCAATGCTGGACGGTGAAATGGTATTCAAAGCGTTTAACAGTTCGATTTCCCGATCAGAATTATTCATCAACAGCCGTTGCAGATTCGGTCTGGGATACAGGCAAATAAAAACGTTGGTTACGGTTCCTTTGGAACGGTTCAGAATAAAGCGTATCGGAGATTTTCCTTTTGCTCCGTTTCTGCCCATGTAAGTTGCGACATATAAAGGAGGCTCTCTTTTTTCCTGGAAATACCACGTCTTCCGGGACCGGCAAAGATAACCGTCGGGAACGCCTTTTTGGATGCCCTCTTCCAAATATTGATGGACCCCGGTGTATTCGGCGCCCAGTTGATCAGGAGGCGTCGTTACAGAAAGCAGAAAGCGTCGATTGGGGATAACGGGCAGCCCGTCGGCATCCGCCTCGATTATTTGGGACTTTAGTTCTCTGGGACTGGGGATCAAAGGAATTAAAAAACTCGGTTCAATGTTTTTATTTTTGGCTTTTTCAGCGTCTAATATAAAAAAAGCGTTGTTCCCCGTCGCCAAACCGCGCGTAACATAAAATAAATCCTCTAAAGACATGCCGCCGTCGCGCTCGGTCAACACCGATTCAAAAAATGACCATTTTTCCCCAGGGCGCAAATGATCGACCGCTATTTTCTCTTCGGACTTCGGTGAATTGTAGGCCCCCGAACTCAAAATGAACTTGTGGTCTTTGGGCTTCCGGGTCTTTTGGTAGGTCACGACACAGGATGAAACCAGCGCATCATCGAACTGTACGTCATCGGCATCGAATCGATGTATCCGCAACAGCGATGCTTTTTCTGCTAAATATGTTCGGAGCGCTTTTCCATAATTCGTATAAAGAAATTCGCTCGGAATCAGCCATGATGCGACGCCTCCTGGTTTTAGAATAGAATGAGACAATAAAATATAATAGATGTAAAGACCCGCCAGGCCGCTGACCTTAATGTCGAGCCGAGACAGAACCAATTCCTGCAGATACTGTTTTTTGGAGGTTTCGATATGATGATGGCGAATATAGGGCGGATTGGTGATAATCAAATCACATTGCTCTCGAGCAGATTCCGATTCGATGAATTGAAAAAAATCTCCATTGATGGCCTCAACTTTGTAGTCGGAGAATAGGTCCTGAAAAATTTGTGTATATGCGGTATCAATTTCAACGCCTATAAAAGAAAAATCCGTTTTCCCCTGGCCAATGCAAGCTGAAATAAACACTCCGCTGCCGCATGCGGGTTCACACATGAAAAGATTAGGATCATTGGGAACAATGGATAATGTATAGGATGTAATCTGGCTGGCAAGCGAGAAGGGTGTGGAGAATTGCCCCAACCGATTGCGCTCCAAGGCGGTTTTTGATGAATCAATCGCTTTCTGGCGACGCAGCCGCTCAGCTTCGACCGCCAGAAAATCGCTCGAGTATGCGCCGCCTTCTTCTTTAACTCGATCATCGGGTAAAAAGTCCCCGGGGTCGCCCAGATAAAAATGGAAGTCATTAATCCGATGCTCCCAAATCCAATCGATGCCTTCCGATGCCTCGTAACCGAGATAGCCAGGTTCAAAATAACCGCATAGGAATAGTATAAAAACAACGCCATCGCCAAGCTTTTGCTTTAATTGAGTATACTTCTGAGCTTCTTCTTTTCTCCTTTTATTGGTATTGGTCGCGTCACCCGCCGACTTTGCTTCGACCAGAAGCGGGAGTTCATCTGGTGTTCGATCATGTTTAGAAATGATGCAATCTATCGGAATAGTGATTGGAGATCTCTCCGATCCCACGGCGACATTGCATCGAAAAGTGTAGGCGCCCGTCGGCATGGCGAACAGATCGTTAAAGTCGATGGGAGAGATTTCTTTGTATCCGTGCGATTGCAAAAACTCCCCGATCCTGCCTAACTGTCGTCTCTCCTGGGCGTTGCGGATGATTGGATCAGCGGCGGCCCCGCAAAGCCTGTCGGCGACAACGGATGCGCTTCTTACAATCATCTCCTCTTCAGCAGGCTCAGCAGTGGAATATTCAAGCCAGAAAAACAGATCGCGATCCGCCATTTCCGAAAGGACGTCAACAATCCTTGTCAAATGGGCGTCGAGTTCCTTTTCCACCATTCTCGGGGGAATTCTCGGATGCTTGTCCCCGGCGCCTTCCATTGACGCAATGAGGTTCTTGCTTGTGTAGGCCAAACCGATTAGCCGGTCGCGAGCAAGCGGCGGCGCGGTGGTCATGCGGAGCATTGAGAGAATGCCCGGATTTGCCTTAAGAAGCTCGGTGGTTATCGATCGAAGATTGTTGGTAATCTTAAGCGCATTGGCGACGTCTTTTGTTTTCAGTTCGCGTTGCTGTCGATACGTTATGGGCGCGAATCTAAGGAACCAGTCGTTATAAAAATCGATTGATTCTAGTGTATCGGCTTTCCATAGATGCGGCTTGTCGGCGTTTGCTGGCATTGTTGCTACCAATCCGGTTACTTATCAATGGGAATGGATGATATGTCCAAATGGATGTTTTCGCGATCCAGCCTCAAATCATGGGCTACAATAGCGTTTCGCACATGGGGGAACAAACTTTTCTGTTTCTTTTGAAACTCTTCGAGTAGTCGGACCGCCCACCCTCTTCAATCGTTTTATACTGCGTTTCTTCCTTTTTTTCAATGCTTTGGATTTCTTTTTGTTCATCTGTGAGTCAGCCTTCTTTCTCCAGTCGTTGATTCATGTCTTTTTTATCTCAGGGTCTCCGGGCGGCCCCATTCTGAAGCCCGGCGGATTCAAACCAATGAAAACAAAGCGGTCGCCAGTTGCTTCTCATCGATCAACGGCGCGCTGTCGGGGGTGATGAGGCGGCAGTCGATGGCTTTGATGCCCATGTTTTTCAACTCGCCGTCGTCGATGCCGCCGGCATAGGCGCCGTTTTGGCGATCCACCATCACGAAATCGAGGGGATCGCCGAACGATCCCGCATCTTCCGCTTCCTGGCCCAGCCGGTCCACCAGCCGCCCGATTTGTTCCGACAGGGTCATCCCGTAAGTTTCCGGGTCGGGCACGGTGTTGGGCACATAGACCTTGGCGCAGGGGTTGGCGCGGATGGCCCCGGCCATGCCCCGGGGCAGCAGGTTGGCCATGAGGCTGGAGTAAAAGCTGCCGATGGGAAAGCAGATCAGGTCCGCGCCGGCGATCAGATCCGCTATCTTCCCGTCGATGGACACCCGGGCCGGCCGCGGCTCGGCCAGCCGGTCGCTCAGGTAGATCCGTCGGACCCGCGCGCCGATGGGGGGCGCCTCCTTGCCGGTCAGCAGGTGCTGGCCCACCAACACCTGGCCGTCCTCCAGTTCGGCCACCAGGTGGAAGTGGTCGTTGACGGCCGGCCGGACGATCCCCCGGGCCTGAACCAGCTTCGAGAAGATGTAGATGACCGAATTGAGGTGGCGGTCGTTGCCGAGATACCCGCCGGTGAGGATCAGATTGCCGATGCTGGCCTTTTTAAGATCGAACTGTTCGGGCATCTGCTTCCGGAACAGGCCCAAATGCTGGCGGCAGATCCGGTTCAAAGGATCCGGGACCGCCGCCGTCAGGGGGTGGCTGCCGTCGATCATCCCCTCCAGCTCGTTCAGAAGGTCGGCCGGTTCGCCGTCCGCCGGAAACCGGCGGCTGAACAATCGGTAGACCTCGGGGTTGCCGTGGAGGTTCCGGTCGGCCAGGGCGAGGAGCCGGTTCCGGATGTCGCCGATGGCCGGCATGGAAAAGGCCTCCCGCAGGGTGGCCGACGATCCGCCGGAGTCGAAGGGGGTGAGGATGTGAATGGTGTTGTGGCTGTACCGGACGATCTCGGCGCAGGCTTTTTTCAGGGCGCTGCCCCCGGAAAAAAAGAGAATTCCGGGCCCCAGGTCCGGACTCCGCCGGTAGAGAGCCAGGCGGACGGGGTCGGGCAGGGAGATGTGCTTGCTGATCCGGACGCTCATGATCGATGCGCCTTGTCGGGAAAACCGCGCCCATGGTTTACGGGCAGCACGCCGCGGTCCGGGCAGGCGTCCGCCCCGCTGTCTCTCTTCTCATCCGGGTCCATGAATCGACCTATACCACTCCTTCCGATCCCTGTTCAAGGGGGATTGTCTTGCATTCGGTCGAAATCGTCGGATTCGCAGGGGGGATGAATGTGAATCAGATTTTAAAAAATCCATCAACGGCTCTGGAAAAACGGGCCGCATTGGGGAATAAATAAATGGTTATGGATCGTTGTCGCCGTCGCGCCCGCCATCGCGCCCACCCTATCAAAAAAGGAGGCTCTCCATGAATCCGACCATCGGCAGGAAGATGGCCCTGATCGGGAGTATCATCGTGTTGGGCATGTTGATCCTGCAGATCAACTCATTTTACACCAACCGGATGATTCAAAACGCCTCCGAGCAGGCGGACATTCGAAACAGCCAGCGGGCGGAATTGAACCGGATGATCCGCACCCATTCGGACCTGATGCTGGCGGCCATGGATTCCATCATCGACCGTCATGAAGGTAAAATCTCCGAGGAGCGAAAAGGGATCATCGACCGCGGCATCGCCTATTTTGAGCAGCACATCGCCGATGTGGACGCCATCGTCGACACGGCTAAAGAAGAGCAGTTGGCCCAGGAGATCGCCGCGGTCTTTCCCAAGCTCCGGCAGGCGATTCAGGTCGATCTGACCGGGTTGATCCAGGAGGGGGCCGCCAAACAAATGCGCATCAGAGCGGATTTCGTCCAGATCGACGATACGCTGGACGCGTTGGGGGAAAAGATCGAATCCGAACTGAACACGCTGATGCGGTCCGTCCGGTCGGAACAGGCGGCGGCCGCCGTCCGCGTCGATATCATGACGCGAAAATCCGCCCTGATCAACAACCTGATGCGGTCCCACTCAGTGATCATGCCGGCGGCTTACGACACGACCCAAAGCAGGTCTGATACCGATGAAATGATCGAAAAAATGCGCCCGGAGGACGCGAACCTGATGCGGTCGCTGCTGGAAAAATATAGGGGGCAAAAGGAATCGCAACGACAGGGGGAAAAAGCGGAAAAGACGGAAGACCGGTCGCATAAAGAACCGAGAAAACACCGGGGCGGCGGCGAGGGGATCGACATCCGAATGACGACGGACAGAACCGGGCCCGACGACGCGGATTTCGAAAAGTACTAAGAGCCTAATGTGATTTCCTAAAATCGAAACTTGGAATCTTTATTTACAAACCGGGTGGCGCGTCCGCCCCGGACAGCGTCTCTTTCTCTTTTGTCACAACCGCCTTTGGAAACATTCGCAACGCCGATTCTTCAAAGGGATGCGCCGGCAAATAGTTCACCGTGAGGCGGGCTGTTGTCAGCGCCTGTTCCCGGTCCCGCTTTTTTTTCACGGGGTTCCGATCCGGTTGTTGGCTTATCCAGAGTTTGTGCAAAGCATAGGCCCGCGGATCGGGGACGGTGATGGGCCCCGGATATCCGTCATCGCCGATAACGATTTGTGAAAATAAATCCCCATCATCTCCCATCCTCCGAGGGTCTTTCACCTGGATGCGCGCCGGGTCCGGTTTGATCAGATCGACCC
>CAZZBE010000103.1:0-6174 GCA_964652715.1 uncultured Desulfobacteraceae bacterium | reverse complement strand
CTCCGAGGGTCTTTCACCTGGATGCGCGCCGGGTCCGGTTTGATCAGATCGACCCGGAAGCCGTCTCGGTTGACCGCCCTGAAATCGCCCGCACGGAGCGGTTCAAAGGATCGATCCGCTTTTTTCAACACGCCCAGCAAACCCGCTTCCCGGATGCCCCCATCCTCCGTCAGGGTCAGTTTGGTCCGCACGTCCCAGAGGATGTCCATGTCGCCGGTGGCCAAAACCGGCCGATCCAGAAACACGCCTGCCGCCGCCTCGTAAGCATAAAGCGCGTTGGTTCCCACCACCATGACGTTTTTGCCGAGCATCCGGTGGTTGTCCAGTACCCGCAAAATCGCGGTCACAACCCGGGGAACCCGCTGAATAAGAGCGGCCCGGCAGAAGCGGGCCTGTTCCGTCAAACGCGCTTTCAAGCCGTCCAGGCGGTCTTTTGACGCCGCTTTGGACCGCCGGAACTCCGCAAGCGTTTTTTCGGTTTCCGGGGATCGCGGCCCCAGGCTCCGGCCATAGCCGTTTCGATCCCTGGTCCGAAACAAATATTCGCGGCCTTTTGACTTTTTCCAGTGCATTCCGCCCCGATAGGACCGATTTTTCCGGAAGGCGGCCCGGTAAGCGTCGAACAGTTGCGCCGCGTCAATGAACACGCGCCGCTGGTTGCTGGTCATTTCCTTCATCAGCTTTCCGTGTTTTCCTTCAATTCCTCTAGTATCCAATATTGAAGGAAAACAAATTCATTGTCAATACTTTCCATTGAGCAGGCCGCTATCATGTGTTGTCGCCAACAGCCCAGGGGGCCGGGCAACAAACACGCCTGGTTCAGAAAGCCGCCGCCGCCGTCGCCCACGAGATGGAAGCACAGTTCAAACGAATGCGGGACGGGGCGGGCCGGTTACCCCGATTGATATGAGGGCGGGCAAACCGGAATAGGAAAGGTTATTCCCGCCAGTGCCGGGGGTCGTTCATCGCATCGGCGCAAGCGATTTTTCCGCTTACCCTTCCGATGACGCCCTCCCGCAGCTCCTGGACCATCCAGGCGCCTGCGTTTTCTTCGGGAATCGGATAGGGCGCTCTGAATCCGATGACCCCGGCGGGCCGGAACCCATGGCGCGGGTAATAATCAGGGTGGCCGAGAACAAATACCAGATCGACGCCTGATGCCGTCAGCCGTCTCAATCCTTCCTCGATAAGCTGACCACCGACGCCTTGGCCTTGCGCAATTGGGATCACGGCGAGCGGCGCCAGTATGCATGCCGAAATGTCTTCTTCCGAAGGCGCGATGCCGGCTTTTGTGAACAGAATGTGACCGACGATCTTGTCTTCGTTTTCAGCGATCAGGCTCAAAACCGGCATGGCTGTTTTGTCGGTCAGCAGGGCGCTCACAAGATCGACTATGACAGGGCCTTCTTCCTCTCCGAAAGCCTGCTTTTCAACGGCGAGCACGTTCTGCAAGTCCGATTCAGCGGCTGTTCTGATGTTCATTCACTCTTCGCCATTATGGGTTGTTTAAAAAGGCATAAGTTGCCTGATTTTAGGATCTGCAGTCAAAAGGTTTCGGAACGATGGGCGACGGCCATGCGCACCAGGACCACTTCGGTCAAAACAAGAAAGAGCCAAGAGCCGATCAGCACTACAGCCTCGATCCCTTTGGGTTTGTTGCCCATCGGCCACACCATCATCAGGCCGATCAGTCCGCCCCAAACCAAAACGGCGGCGGCGTTGGTGAACGTCGCCAAGACGATGAAGAGGCGATGAACGATGCCGAGCAGCCCGAGCAAGTTGATAGCAGGACATCCCATGAAAACCGCCAGCCATACCCATCCACGCTTATCGATGGGCGGGGCCTCGAAAAATTTATAGACAATGAAAAGCAGCAATGCCAAGTTGAAGACGATGACGGCTCCATTGGCTACACGGCTGCAAGACAGCATCAATTCTCTCTCCCCGGCTGATTCGCCGTCACGGCGTAACCGATGAAGTCGTGGAAGCCTTTGCTACCGACACGAAGCAGTTCCATATTCCTTGGTCTCTTCGGCAAGTCCAAGCTGGAGCTGCCCGTATCCACTCAAGGCTGATTCTTTAATAAAATGCCTGTACTCATCCAAGCGTCCAATCTCCTGTGCTACGGCTTTTAAGGATAGTCTCCGCAAAATATCTGTCGTTATTGGCCTTTTCTCATCCCAAAAAATATTGGATTCATAGAACTCCAATGCTGATTTCGACATCAAAAGCTCGAAGATAAATTCCGCCTCTTTTCGGGATTGAAAAGATAGGAAATTAACAGTGTCGTCAAAAACCACGGGCTTGCCATTGATTGGGCCGACGATGCAGAAGTTCAACTTTTTGTACAAAGCGGATATGGCTATCTTCCAGTTCTTGAAAGTATAATCTCCTACGCCAAAAATTGAATAAGGGGGATTGCCGCGATAGATGGAACTCCGTCGGCCGTTTAACAGATGTGCATGAGATTCAAGATACGACCAGGTTTCGGGGGCCATCGACCTAATGATCGATGTATCTTCGCCTACGGATTTCTGAGGGACGATAACCGCTTTCCTGCACGACTTTACTCTTTTGTTTCCAACATCAGAGCTTTTAAGAAGCGGATAAACAAAATCTTGTTCAATCTCAAGATATTCACCCAAACCATTTCTAAATCCACTGTCCAGCGGTTCTAATTCCATCACTTTTGAACAATCATGTTTCAACCCGGATCGCCATAAATACGCAGGATCTGGTCCCTTTAACATTCGGCGGCGTTTATATTTATCGACGTCCCTGACAACATAACCATCACGCTCGCCTATCACATAAGAAGGGGATCTTGAGCCCAAGTTATCATACACCTCGCAATCGGCGTTCCCCTTGTCCGTAGTCAGCAAAAAAAGGCACGCCTCCACGGCTGCCGAAAAATGGCGTTTGGCGTCGATTCCGTAAATATGTCCAAAAAATCGATGCTTTTTATTTTGGCGTACTCGTCTCATAACCTTCCTTGCGACGGCGTACTTGCACAATAGGGCAATCGATCCCTCGCGCTTTGATAGCCATTCTATATGTTGAAGAAACATCCACTCAGAGATGTCGAAATTTCCGGAACCCGTAATAGCTTCAATCCCGCGACGACCTTGGAAATTGGTTTTTCCCGGTAAATTTTTGCTATTAAGCAGCCCCAACTCGCTGCTGGTTACCCACGGGGGGTTGCCAAGAATCAGAATATAACCTTTCTTATCCTCTAAAATAGTTTCCCAATCTAAAAGGAAAAAATCCCCCTGCATGATTGTCGAGCGGGATTGATCGGCTATATTTATCGACGATAGCGCCCTGTCAATGTAATAGGGGTTAACGTCATACCCCAGAACTGTAGCTTCCGGGAATCGTTCCAGAGCTGCCCTTATAAATGATCCTTTCCCACATGTAGGCTCAATTACTAATTCTGGCTTAATGCCATGAAAGGCATCAAGAACATGTACAACCTGTCTCGCAAGGTCGTCTGGGGTCTGGAAGTCGCCGAACTGCCATTGGTCTATGGATTTTTTTGCCATTATGGCAACACCGGCGCCCCCAACACCCCGTCACACGGCGGCGGAACGCCGTCGCGGCCGGTGATGACGAAGCGGCTGACCGTTTCGCCGGATCGGGCTTCGCACGGCGTTTCCATCCAACGGGCCGCATCCAGATAATCCGTGGGCAGCACCGTGAGCACTTTGCTCAAATCCGCCTCCGGGGACACGATCTCAATGTTGCCGTCGATGCCCAGTTTGGACGAGGCGTCCACGATGCTGTCGGCGGACTGGATGAACTGGTCCGTCACGATGAGGATGTTGCCCCCCTGCCCTTCATAGGCCTGGGCGATGATGTCGCTGTGGTTCATGATGACGAATCGCGGTTCCGAGATGGTGATGTCGCCGCCGTTGCCCTTGCCGAACTGGACGCTGGTGGTAATGCGGCCGTTGAACATGAAAAGGGTGTCCTCGACGGCGATCTCCATGACCCCGCCGCCGGCGTTTTCCGCCGCCGAGGTGATTTGACCCCGATCCGTCAAACGAATCCGATCCGCATCGACGACCACGCCGCCGGCATCCCCGGCCGCCCCTTCGGGTTTCTCGGAGCTGGCATAGATCCCGGAGACATAACCCGACGCCGCCATGGGCGGATTGGCTTCCCGCCATTCGGTCTGACTTTCCGCAGGCGGTTCCGTAATGGCGGCGGCGCCGTCCCCGCAGACCGTCAGTTCGCCGGCCCGCACATTGATATCGCCGCCGTCGCCCGCCCCCTCGGTGTTGCTGGTGATGAGCGCGCCGTCCCGGATCACGAGATTGGAAACATTTACCGAGATCTCGCCCCCCGATGCCTCGCCCGGATCGGCATCCGGCGTCCGGGTCCGGGCGTAGATCCCCGATCCGAACCCGTCCTTGTTTTCGCCGTAGGGATTGCCGCCGCTCAGTTCCAGACGGTCCGCGGTCACCTCGATCCGGCCCGCGTCTCCCCTGCCCTCGGTGGAGGCGGTCGCGCCGGCGCCGTTTGAAAACCGAATGTCGCCGGCGTTCAGGACGATGTCCCCTGCGTGGCCGTCGTCCAGGGCCGTGGCGTAGATGCGGCTGGCGTAGCCGTCGGCGTCCGCGCCTGAGAAATGGATCGCGCCGTGTCCGGCATTCACCGTCACATCCCCGCCGGGTCCGGCGCCGTCGGCCGTGTTGCCGACCCATCCGCCGTCCCGGAAATCGACGGAAATGTCATCGGCCGCGGCCATCGGTTCGATCCGGATATCGCCGGCCGCGGCCATCGGGCTGTCGCTCCGGGCGATGACGCCGCTGCCCGTGCCGTTGCCGTTGTATCCGGAAAACGAGACGGACCGCCCCACGCGCATGACGATGTCGCCGCCGTCGCCGATGCCGAAAGCCGAGGAGTCGATGAGAGCGCCGTCGGCCAGTTCGATCGCCGCCGCTTCGATGCGGATGTCGCCCGCCGGGCCGGAGTAGGCGCTCTGGCCCGAGGACTCGATCCGCGTTCCCCGGCCGTTCTCGTCGTTGCCGGAAAGCCGGACGACGTCGCCGGCCGTCAAGGTCACATCCCCGCCGGCGCCGTCGCCGAGGGAAGAGGCCGTGACCCTTGCGCCGTCCGACAGCGAGATCCGTGAAGCGGAGAGCCGGATGTCCCCGGCGTCCCCGGCCCCCTCCTCCGCGAGTTCGGTGACGGCGGTGATGAGGCTGGCGCCCCCGAATTCATCGGCGCCCGAAAGCGTGATGGCGTCTCCGGCGGTAATCCGCACGTCGGCCCCCTGTCCGTAATCGAAGGCGTCCCCCGAGACGATGCCGCCCCCGGCCAGTTCCACCGTCCCCGCCTGGATATCGATCATCCCGCCGTCCAGGTCCCAATAGGTTTCGGCGTAAACGCCGCCGCCGGCGCTGTAAAAGCGTCCGGCCCGGATAAAAACGCTGCCTTCCCCGTCGCCGCTGGCATCCAGGATGCCGCTGAGGGAGACGGTTCCGCCCATGGCAACCTGCGCCAACTCATTTTCCTTCTCCTCCTCAGTTTTGGAGGCCAACGCCGCCACGACTTCGGGGGACAGCAACGGCGCTGTTTCGCCCGGCCCCCGGCTTTCCACCTGGATCCGTCCATCCGGCGCCGCCAGGAATCCACTCACATCCACGTCGCCGCCCACCACGCTCAGGGCTTCGCCCCATCCCACTTCCAGGTCGCCTTCCACGGCGATGCGGCCCGTGTCGCCCTCCAGAAATCCAAAGGCCGTTGGCGGCGCCGAGGACAGCACTTCGTCGGCGGCCGGAAGGGCGTAAAACCGGTCCGATTCCCCCATCCGGAGAAAATCGGCGGTGGAGATGTGGAAGGCGCCGGAAACGTCCAGGAAGGCGTCGGGACCGAAGAGGATTCCGGCGGGATTGAGGAGAAAGAGATCGGCCCCGAAAATATCCGAATAGAGGGCCCCGTCGATCCGGGAAACCTCGCCGCCGGTCACCCGGCCGATGACGGTCCGTATGTCGTCGGGACCGGTAAAGGCGGCGGATTCGTCCGCTTCGATGGTAAACCGTCCGAAGCTGTGGAAAAGGTTCCCACCGGACCGGCGGCCCATCTCCGCCGTGATCTCGTAATCCGGCCCGGAAATCTCGCCGGCCGTCCCCAGACTGCCGTCCAGGGTGATTTCCGCCCCGACGGGCG
>CAZZBE010000102.1:0-15491 GCA_964652715.1 uncultured Desulfobacteraceae bacterium | reverse complement strand
TTCCGGTAAGACCCTGACCGCTTTTCTCTGGGCCATCCATCAGCTCGTCTCCGGCGAATGGCCGACGGGGCAGACCCGGGTTCTTTACGTCTCGCCCCTGAAAGCCCTCAACAATGACGTGCGGAAGAACCTGCCGCGGCCCCTGGCGGGATTGAAAGCCACATTCGGGGCGGCCGGCGAGCCTTTCCCCGACATCCGGGCGCTGACCCGCAGCGGCGATACGCCTCCGGACGAGCGGCGGACCATGGCGCGGCGGCCGCCGGAGATCCTCATCACCACGCCGGAGAGCCTCAACATCCTGGTCAGTTCGGAGGGCGGGCGGCGGATGCTTTCCGGGATCGCCACCGTGATCCTCGATGAAATCCACGCCGTGGCCGGGACCAAGCGCGGGGTGCATCTCATCACCGCCGTGGATCGGCTGGTTCCCCTGACCGGCGGGTTCCAGCGGATCGCGCTCTCCGCAACCGTGAGGCCGCTATCCACCGTGGCCGCCTTTGTGGGCGGATACGAAATGACCGGCGACGCCCGATCGCCGCAATATCGGCCGCGGGAGGTCGCCGTCATCCGATCCGAAGCCCGAAAGGTCCTGGACCTCACCGTCCGCTTTCCCGACGACGCCCGGGAGACGCTCACCGATGACTCCTGGTGGCCGGCCCTGGTCCGGTCCTTCAAGGGGATCATCACCCAAAACCGCGCCACCCTGCTCTTCGCCAACAGCCGCCGGCTCACGGAAAAGGTCACCCGCCTCATCAACGATGGAGAAGAAGCAGAACTGGCCTACGCCCATCACGGGTCCCTTTCCAGGGAGATCCGCCTGGCCGTGGAGGAGAAGCTGAAGCGCGGCGAGCTGAAGGCCATCGTGGCCACCAATTCCCTGGAGCTGGGCATCGACATCGGCGAGCTGGACGCAGTGGCGCTGGTCCAGTCGCCCCGGTCAGTTTCGTCGGCGGTGCAACGGGTGGGACGGGCCGGCCACCGCGTGGGCGAGACGAGCCGGGGCGTCCTGTTTCCCACCCACGGCCGGGATTTCCTGGACGCCGCCGTCATGGCCCGGGCCGTAACCGAACGGGACATCGAACCGGTCCGGCCCGTGTCCGCGCCCCTGGACGTGCTGGCCCAGATCATCGTGGCCATGACCGGCGTGGAGACCTGGGACATCGACGCGCTCTTCGCCTTCCTCCGGACCTCCCATCCGTTCCACAACCTCTCCCGCCGGCAGTACGACCTGACCCTGGAGATGCTGGCCGGGCGCTATTCGGACATCCGGCTTCGGGAACTCAACCCCCGGATCTCCCTGGACCGGACCGACAACACCATTTCAGCGCGATCCGGGCAGTTGCGGCTGGTTTATATGGCCGGCGGAACCATTCCGGATCGCGGATACTACGATCTCCGGATGGCCGATTCACGGGCCAAGATCGGCGAGCTGGACGAGGAATTCGTCTGGGAGCGCAGCGTCGGCGAGACCTTCGCCCTGGGCGCCCAGACCTGGAAGATCCTCAAAATCACCCCCAACGACGTGGAGGTGGCGCCGTCCGCCGGTCGGCCCGGCATCATCCCCTTCTGGCGGGCCGAGGCCCAGAACCGGGAGTGGCATCTGTCCGAGAAAATCGGCCGGTTTCTGGAGGATGCCGACGACCGGCTGACCGACCCAAATTTCCTCCGGGAACTCCGCGAGGACTGGCGTATGGACGAAACGGCGGCCGGGGAGCTGCTGGCCTTTCTCCGGCGCCAGCGGGATCTAACCGAATCCCCCCTGCCCCACCGCCATCACCTGCTGATCGAACACTTCGACGATCCCCTCAACCGGTCCGACAGCAAGCAGACCATCCTCCACACCCTCTGGGGCGGGCGGATCAACCGGCCCTTCGCCATGGCCCTGTCCGCCGCCTGGGAAGGGCGCTATCGTTATCCGCTGGAGGTCTACACCGACGACGACGCCATCCTCCTGATCCTGCCCCACGCCTTTTCCGCCCGCGACGTGCTGGAGCTGGTCACGCCGGAAAACCTGGAACCCTTGATCCGTGAGCGTCTCCCCAAAACCGGGTTTTTCGGGACCCGGTTCCGGGAAAACGCCGGGCGAGCCCTGCTCCTGCCCCGGATGAACTTCAAGAAACGGATGCCCCTGTGGCTCAACCGGTTGCGGGCCAAGAAGCTGCTGGAGGCGGCCACTGCTATGGCCGACTTCCCCATCCTCCTGGAGACCTGGCGCGCGTGCCTGCGGGACGAGTTCGATCTGGAGACCCTGAAGAGGCTCCTGGACGAACTGGCCGGCGGCGCCATCCGGGTGACAGACACGGTGACCGGGGTCCCTTCCCCGTTCGCCGGCAACCTCATCTGGCGGCAGACCAACTACCACATGTACGACGACGACACGCCCGGACCGGGCGCCGGGGGCGGTCTGACCGATTCACTCTTCCGGGAATTGACCGGCGCGGGCCATTTGCGGCCCCGGATTCCGGACGGTCTCGTCCAAACCCTGGAGTCCAAACTCCAGCGAACCGCGCCGGGCTGCGCCCCCCGGGATTCGATGGAACTGCTGGATTGGGTCAAGGAGCGGATCTTGATTCCGGAAGCGGAGTGGGACACGCTGCTGGATGCCATGGCCCGGGACAGCGGGCTGGATCAAAGCGACCTGGTCGCCCCCATCGCCGGCAAACTGATGCGGATCGGTCTGCCGGGCGCGGCCGGTTCCGCCGTCTGCGCAGTGGAAACAGCGCCGCGTCTGTTGTCGGATATCGGCGTTGCGCTCCCGAATGTGCAGTGGACGCCCGCGGCGCCAAAGCCCAAGCGCCTCGAAACCGACATCCGGAAGAACCTCGAACGGGCCATGACAAACCGGACCGCCGGTTCGGAACCATCTGCGGATGGAGAAAACGGCGGTCTGCCCGACCTGCTCTTCGCGTGGCTGTCGTTCTACGGACCGATCGAGCCAAACCGGATTCAAGACGTGTTCGGTCTGGATGCGGCGGTTCT
This sequence comes from uncultured Desulfobacteraceae bacterium, assembly GCA_964652715.1. Taxonomy (GTDB): domain Bacteria; phylum Desulfobacterota; class Desulfobacteria; order Desulfobacterales; family JAABSP01; genus JAABTD01. The sequence goes on along the minus strand of CAZZBE010000102.1, from coordinate 12,515 downwards.
CGACGAAAGCCTGAGTTCCCTGCTGGAATCCGGTCGAGTCGTCCGGGACCGGTTCCGGGAGGCGGACGAGGTCGTCGAGATCTGCGACCGGGAGAATCTGGAGATCCTGCTCCGGATGCTCCGCCGGTCCCGGCAGCCGGCGTTCACGCCCCTGCCCCCGGACCGGCTGATCCTCTTTCTGGCGACTTTCCAGGGCGTGGCCCGTCCCGGTGAATCTGTGGCGGACCTCCGGGACCGGCTGGAATCCCTCTTCGGCTATCCGGCCCCGGCCGCCGCGTGGGAGGAAAACCTCCTGCCGGCCCGGCTCGATCCCTATTATCCGGCCTGGCTCGACAGCCTGCTCTCCGGCAGCGATCTGATCTGGTTCGGTTGTGGAAAACAGCGGCTCAGCTTCGCCTTCCGGGAGGACCTGGAGCTGTTCCAGGAACCGCCGGGGAACAAGGTCGACGCGCAGGACCCGATGCCCTGCGACGCCGCGGAACAACTGCTGCCCGGTTCGTCCGGCCATTTCGGCTTTTTCGACATCGCTCGCCATTCCGGGCTCGCTTCGGCGGAGCTGACTCAGAAGCTGTGGGACCTTGCGTGGCGGGGGGCGATGAGCAACGACGCCTTCGAGGTGGTGCGCAAGGGGATTCAGAACAAGTTCGCGCCCTTCGATGCCCGGCCATCGAAACGATCCGGCCGAACCAGCCGGCGCGGCCGGTTCAACCGCTGGAAAACGGCCAACCCCATGGCCGGCCACTGGTCCGCCCTCCCCCGCCCGTCCGAACCGGATGATCCCATCACGGCCCAGGAGACCGACAAGGACCGGGTACGGCAATTGCTCGGCCGCTACGGCGTCCTTTTCCGGGAACTCACGGCCCGGGAACTCCCCGCCCTGTCCTGGGGCCGCCTCTTCCGAACCCTTCGCCTCATGGAACTCTCCGGCGAAATCCTCTCCGGCCGCTTCTTCGAGGGCCTGCCGGGCATCCAGTTCATCTCACACGACGCCTTCCGGATGCTCAACGGCCCACTGCCCGACGACGCCGTCTACTGGATAACCGCCGCCGACCCGGCGTCGCTGTCCGGCATCCCCATCGACGGGCTGGAACCGAACCTGCCGCCGCGCCTGGCGACCACCCACCTCGTCTTCCACGGGTCGCGCCTGGTGATCGTCTCCAGGCGAAGCGTCAAGGAACTGGACATCTTCGCGCCGCCGGATCATCCCCATTTGGAACGATATTTGGGGTTCTGCAAAGCGCTGTTGAATCGGCGGTTTAATCCGGTGCGGCGGATTTGGGTGGAGAGGATCAACGGGGAGAAGGCGGAGAAAAGCCCGTATGCAAATCGGTTGAAGGAATATGGTTTTTTAGTCAATTATAAAGGGCTGGAGATGCGGCGGGAGGTGGGCGGTCTGAACCGCTGATTATCCTGATAATGCGGATTTCGCTGATTGTCGTTCAAGCCTATCAGCGAAATCGGGTTAATCCGCGGTTCTGACATCAATGGAAACGGCATGAACCGCCGTTTCCATTACGCGTAGGTTGGGACGGCAATAACTAGTTCGCCGAAGCGGGCATCATGCGGCCGTTGAAATCTCGCTTGCGTTTGTTGGATCTCGCGGGACGCGGCGCGGACGCGGGCTTTTTGTCCCGCTTTTCATTCTGGGACGCCTGGGGACCGTAGTCGAAATCATCCAGTGTCCGGCGCTCGACCCGTTCGCCGAGAACCCGGTCGATGGCGTGGGCCATGCTGATGTCGGCCGCGGTGAGCAGGGTGAAGGCGTCGCCGGTGCGGGTGGCCCGGCCGGTGCGTCCGATGCGGTGGATATAGGCTTCGGGGGTGGACGGCATGTCGTAGTTGATGACGTGGGATATCTGGGACACGTCGATGCCCCGGGCCGCGATGTCGGTGGCCACCAAAATCCGGAATTTGCCGCTCCGGAAGCCGTTTAGGGCCTCCTGGCGCTTGTTCTGGGACAGGTTGCCCTGGAGCGAGGTCGATGAGTGGCCGGCTTTGGCCAGTTGGTCGCCGACGCGCTTGGCGCGGTGTTTGGTCTTGGTGAAGACCAGCACCGATCCGGTGTCGATATCGTTCAGCAGGGCCATGAGCAGCGGGGTCTTCAGGGTCGGCGCCACCGGGTAGAGCGCATGGCGGACCGTCTCGGCCGGCGCGGTCGCGCCCACCTTGACCGTGACCGGGTCATTCAGCACTTCATTGGCCAGATGCCGGATCTGATCGGGCATGGTGGCGGAAAAGAGCAGGGTCTGGCGTTTTTTCGGCACCTGACGGATGATCCGCCGGATGTCGGGGAAAAACCCCATGTCGAACATCTGGTCCGCTTCGTCGAGGACAAGCACTTCCAGTTTGGACAGATCCACGGTCTTCTGGCCCAAGTGGTCCAAAAGGCGTCCGGGGCAGGCGACCACGATCTCGACGCCGCGCTTCAGCTTCTCTTTCTGGGGATTGATCCCCACGCCGCCGTAAATGGTGGCGCTCTTCAGGCGGGTTTTCTTTCCCAGGGCATTGAAATCGCTGTTGATCTGTTCGGCCAGTTCCCGGGTGGGGGCGACGATCAGGGCGCGGACATGGCCGCGTTTTCCGTCCATGAGACGGTTCAGGATGGGCAACGCAAAGACCGCTGTCTTGCCTGTGCCGGTCTGGGCGAGGCCCATGACGTCGCGGCCTTTCATTACAGTGGGGATGGCGTCGGTCTGGATGGGGGTCGGCTGGGTAAAACCCGCGGCCGTGACGCCGGCCGCGACGGCGGGGTGAAACGAAAAATTCTCAAATGTCATTCAGTTCTTCTTTCTGTTGAGCCCATAAAAAAAAGCCCCGGAGACATTCCGGGGCTTACGATAGACTACGTTCGTTAAAACTCGGAGCTGCGGTAAAACTGGCTAAGGGTACATCGTTCAACCGGCCGATGTCAAGTGAAATCGCAGTTGTCGGCGTCCGCCGGGGAAAAAATGGAACGGTCCGGTCGGCTATGAGTCCGTCTCTCCCTCTAATGGCGGCGCTCTTCCCGGTCACTATTTGATCGTTTGATTCCAATTTCGCCCTGCTTCTGTTATGAACGTTAAAGCCTCTGGATTAATGGTGGCGCATCCTGTTGACAGCCGGAGCCATTTTGGGCCATTCTGATTTTATATCATTGGCTCAAAAAAAAAAGGAGGCCCCATGAAAACCTTCGATTCCAGCAAAGCATTTCAGCGATTGATGGCCGCAGGGTGCTGTCTGTTCATGGCGACAGCGCTTTCGGGTCTTTTATCGCCGGCTTTGGCCGGCAGAGGGGATTTAAACGACGACGGCGACATCGACCTATCCGATGTGGTGCTCGGTTTGCAGGCAACAGCGGGAATGGCGCCGCCGACGCTTCCCGCCGACTGGATACTGACCGGGAGCGATGTGAACGGGGACGACCGAATGGGATTGGCGGATGCCGTTTATGCGCTTCGGGTCGTCGCCGGTGGAAACGAGGACCTGAACATCGACGCCATGGCCAACGTCGTGGATGTTTCAGGAGAGCCCGTCCTGAATGCCCGCGTGGGCGGCCAGGAGCTGACCGACAGCAATGGCATCGCCGCCGGTCGGTTCGACGTTGCGCCGAGCGGGTGGGTAAAAGCGGCCGCGCCCGGCTATGCACCGGGGTATGCGGCAGCGCCGGACGCCTTGTACGCGTTTCTGCACCCGTCGGCGGTATCGGGAACGGGGATTTACCGCGTCTCGCTGACGCCGTTCGCCGACATGGCGCGGCTCGAAACAGGAGAATCCCAGCGCTTATACCTGGGCAGGCCGGACGCCCCGGCCGGGGAGGCGACCGTCGATGCGGCCATGTTCGCCGAAACGCCGGTGATCGCCAGTCTGACCGAGATCGATCCGATTCACATCCAGCCGCTGTTCGCACCGTTGAGTTCCGGGACTGATCTCCATCTGCAGATGGCGTTTTCGGTAAACGCCGAAGGGATGGACGGCAACGAAATCCCCTTGGCGGCCGATAAGGAGATCGCTGTCCGGTTTGAGGACAACGGGCGTCTTTCCGACGCGCCTGTACTGGCGGTTTTCAGGGCCGACGCCGGTCAATGGGAAGTAATCGACGCCGGTTGCCGCCGCGATGGAACGTCCCATCTTTTGTGCCGGGCGTCGTCCCTTGCATCCATTTACGGCGTATTCGACGCCGCATCGCCGGACTACCTTCAAAGACGGACCTCGGGACGCCTGACGCGGTCCCGGAACGGCTACGACGCTGCCCGAACAGATCTTATATCGATCCTGAGCGGGTGGCAGGATCAGATGGAGAGTGATCCGAATTTTCAGCCGGACCTGGAAGATCCCGACCTTGGAAACGCACTGCAAAATCTCGCCAATGCGGCCCGAAACATCGCCGCCGAAAACCAGAATGAAAAGGGAAAAGCCGCTCTTCTGGGAGTTGCCGCCGATGCCCAGGCTTTGGGAAACGATGCTCTGGCTTCGGATCTGATCGGCGAAGCAGCGGATATCGCAGAAAAAATGGCGGATGAGCTTCTTTCTGAAGGCGATTGCGGCCATCTCAGGGAGATGCTCCATGTGGCGCAGCAGAATATGTTGCTGGGCAACTTTGCGAAAGCCAACGAGTTGATGGAGAAGGCGAAAAAAAATGTGGGCGACTGCGACATCTGGACCGGCAGAATTCGATACTGGCTGATCGTGGACGACACGGTGCACAACCTCCCGGAGATGACCCTTCAATCCGGGGCGAACGGCTGGTGGGAATTTCACGATGTCCGGATGACCACGGATGTCAATACCCTCAAGCTGACCGGTGAGGACCAGGTCCGGCTCCAGTTTCCATCGGCCAAATATGAAAACGAGGAGGATGATTGCGAACAGAGCTTAACCTATGGTCCCCCCACCGGCGCATCGGTTCTTTTGTCCTTCGACGGAACCTACGATGGCGTCGTCTTTGCCGTCAACAATCCGGGCCAGGCCCAGAATCCGGTGAACATTCCCCTTAAGCAAGTGTTCGAAGGAGAGGATGAAGACGGCGTATGCCAGACGATCGTTAATCAGACGTCCTATTTCCAGAATTTTTCGTCGCTTCTCGTGCACGGCTTTCTGGAGTCGCCGCCGATCACCTTGCAGGAGATGCTCGACAGCGGCTCCCACCAGGATGCGTCCGACCGGGCCATCGAAACCATCCGGGGCCAGGAAGAGATCGTCAATCCGAACACGGATTACGCCCAGTTTCCGGTGACCAACGGATACGTCTTCTGGAACTTCCTCCATGTGGAAGACGTCCTTCCTTTGGAGCGGTGAGGAAGCCCTTTCCAAATGGGATGCGGTGGGACCGGCGTTACCTCCCTTTGAGCGATGCCTTTACCGTCGCCAGCGTCTCCTCCGGCATGGAAAACGAGTGCTCCTGGGCCGGAAACGCCCCCGATTTCACGTCTTCGCCGTAGGCCTGGATCGCTTCGATGACGGTTGGGCGGATTTTGGCGTACTGTTTGACGAATTTGGGCACGAACCGGTCGAACAGCCCCACCATGTCGTGGGTGACCAGCACCTGGCCGTCCACGTCGGTACCGGCGCCGATGCCGATGACGGGCACGGAGACCGATTTGGCCACCAGCTTTCCCAACGGCGCGGGGACCGCTTCGACGATGATGGAAAAGACGCCGGCGGCTTCTAAAGCTTTGGCGTCTTCGATAATGGCCCGGGCCGCATCGGCGTCTTTTCCCTGCATTTTGAAGCCGCCCAGGGCGGTGGCGGTCTGGGGCGTCAGGCCGATGTGGCCCTGGACCGGGATGCCCGCTTTGACGATCCGTCCCACCGTCTCCGCGAAATCGACGCCCCCTTCCAGCTTGACGGCGTCGCACCCGCCCTCCTTGATCAGCCGGCCGGCGTTGGCCACGGCCTGTTCGATGGAGATATTGTAGCTCATGAAGGGCATATCGCCGATGACCATGGGCCCCTTGCAGCCCCGGACCACGGCTTTGATGTGGTGGATCATGTCCTCCATGGTTACCTCCACCGTGCTCTCCAGCCCCATGACCACCATGCCCAGGGAGTCGCCCACCAGGGCGATATCCACTCCGGCTTCGTCGGCCATCAGCCCGAAGGGGTAGTCGTAGGCGGTGACCATCACCAGTTTCCGGTTCTCGGTTTTGGCGGATTTGATGTCCAGAATGGTGGTTTTCCGGCGGCTCATGGGATCTCCTTTCCTATGCCTGCGAAGGTGTCGTTACCGGGCGAACTTGGGGGAATCGGCGTAATGGGCCTGAAGGGTCCGGATCAGGGCGGTCAGGGTTTTGTTAACGGGCGCGGGGATCTCCAGCCGTTCGGCCATATCCACGACGGCGCCGTTGATGGCGTCGATTTCGGTCCGGCGCCGGTGATCCACGTCCTGGCCCATGGAGGACCGATTCTCCCGGGTGGCTTCAGCCACCTGGAATACGGTCTCCACCGCGTCGGAGGGGACATCGATCCCCTGGGCCGCCGCCACGGCCGTGGCCTCCCTCACCGCGGTCCGGCTGAGCCATCGGGATTCTTCCAGATCAAGGATGCCGCCGTTTTTGATGCCCGTAAGGGCGGTGACGGCGTTGATCCCCACGTTGATCAGGAGTTTTTTCCAGATGAGGGTTCTGATGTCTTCGGCCACCGCTGTCTCGATGCCGGCCCCGTTTAAGGCCCCGGCCGCCCGCCTCGCCGGAAACGGGTCCGCCCCGGACCACATGCCGATGACCGTGGGGCCGGTTCCGGCATGGCGGATCATCCCCGGGCCGGTCTGGGTGGCGCCGTGGGCCGTGGTCCCGGCCATGATCCGTTCCTCCCCGGCGGCGTCGGCCAGGATTTCGGCGTTGCCCAGTCCGTTCTGGAGGGTCAGAACGACGCCGGCGGGACCGGCGAGCCGGGCCGCATCGGCGGCCGCCGCCGCGGTGTCCGGGGATTTGACGAAGACAATGCAGAGATCCGCCAATGGAACGCCGTCGATGTTGAAATGCGCGGGGATGGCCATGATCCGGATATCGTTCCCGCGTTCGATGGCGAGCCCCCTCTCGTTGATCGCCGCCACATGGGGTTCATCCCGTGAGATGAGATGGACGTCGTGGCCCGATTCCAGCAGCAATGCGCCGAACAGACTTCCCATGGCCCCGGCGCCGATAATCGCGATGTTCATCCGACAGTCTCCTTTGGCGTGGTGCGTCTCGTTTCCCGTCATCGTTGAAGATACCATATCGCTGTTGAGTTTCAATCCCTATTTGTCGGCCAAGCTCTAAATTTTCTCGAAAAATTTGCGCGGACGGCGCGCCCGGATTATAATCTGAAAGACGCCGCGCGGCCGGCGGCGCCCGGCAACCCGATCCTGCAACACCTTAACGAGAAGGAGGCAACATGAACGGAAAGAGATCATCGAAGCTGGCAATGGTTTTGGCGCTCCTGTTTCTGGCGGCCTGCACCGCGGCCCGGTCGAATATCCAGGTCGATTCGGAATCCGCATCGCCCGGCACCCGGGTCGCCTTCAAAGGGACGCCCCACGACCTGATCGGCGATTACATCGCGGTGGGGGACCCCCTGCCGTCGGCGCTCCTGGTCCAGGCCGGAACCATGCAGCCGGTGGACCTGTCCAATGAGAAAGGGGAGATTTTGTTTCTGAGCATCGTCCCCTCCATCGACACCAAGGTCTGCGAAGAACAGACCCACATCCTGGGGGAGGAAGGCGACCGGTTGCCCGGCGATGTCCGGCGCATCACTATCAGTCGCGACACCCCGTTCGCCCAGAACCGGTTCGCCAAGGCCGCCGGTCTGACGGACATCCAGTTCCTTTCCGACTATAAATCAGGCGAATTTGGAAAAGCCCTGGGCATTTTGGCGGAGGATCTCATGCTCCTGGCCCGGTCGGTGATCATCGTGGATGAACAGGGCGTGGTCCAGTACATCCAGGTGGTCCCCGAGATGACCCACCTTCCGGACATGGGAACCGCCTTCGACAAGGCAACCCAACTGAGCAAGAGCGGCGGCTGATTCATACTCGGGCGTCCCCGGGGCAGCCGGTTCCCGCGGGGCGCCCCGCCCTCTTCGTGCTTATTTCGTTTCCCTGTCCGCGCCGTCGAACGCCGGCATCCATCCTGAAAGCGCCCCGGCGCATTTACAAAATCCCATCCGCCCGGTATCCTCCCCTCAACAAGAAACGAAAGAAAGGAATCCCGCATTTTTGAAAGCCGCTATGATCCGCAAATTCGGCGATCTCCCCATCCGGTCCAAGCTGACCGTCATCGTCTCCATCGCTTCGACCTTCACCGTGCTGGCAATGGCGGTGTTTTTCGTGACCAACAAGGTGCTGGCGTTCCGGAGGAACATGACGGTCAACCTGTCCACGCTGGCCGAGGTGGTGGGCATCAACAGCACGGCGTCCCTGACCTTCGACGTGCCGGAAACGGCCCGGGAGATCCTGGCGGCGCTCCACGCCGAACCGGAGATCTCCTTTGCCGCCATCCTCAAACCGGACGGCAGTCTCTTTGCCTCCTACCGAAACCCGGGCCTGCCGGCCGACGCCCCCTTCGATAAAGAGGCTTTCAAGCGGCTCCTCCACCGGTTTCAAACGCCGGACGCAGAACAACGGGGACGGACCCGCGGCCACCTGTTTTCCACGAACTACCTGGACATCGTCGAGCCCATCCCCCTGGGAGACCAGGTCATCGGGTACGTCGTCATCCGGGCCGATCTGGGCCCGCTGAACAGCCGCATCGCCATGTCGGTGTTGGTGGTGCTGGGGGTGACGACGCTGCTGTTCACGGGGGTCCACCTCATCACCCGGCGGCTGCACCGGACCATCGTCGAGCCCATCGCCGATCTCTCCCACGCCATGGCGGCGGTGTCGGAGCGCGGCGACTACACGGCCCGCGTGGTCAAAAAAAACAACGACGAGATCGGCGGGTTGATCGCCGGGTTCAACGAAATGCTCTCCCAGATCCAGAAGCGGGACGAAGAACTGGCCATGCACCGGGACCGGCTGGAGGAAGCCGTGGCCCGCCGGACGGCGGAGCTGACGGCGTCCAACGCCCGGCTCAAAAAGGAAATGGACCAGCGGGCGGCGGTCCAGGAAAAGCTGACCCGGGCCCAGAAGATGGAGGTCATCGGCACCCTGGCCTCGGGGGTGGCCCACGACCTCAACAATATTCTTTCGGGCATCGTCAGCTACCCCGACCTGCTCCTCCTGAACCTGCCCGAAGACAGCCCCCTGCGGAAGCCGATCCTCACCATTCAGAACTCGGGACTCAAGGCGGCGGCCATTGTCCAGGATCTGCTGACCCTGGCCCGGCGGGGGGTCGGCAACAGCGAACCGGTGGATCTCAAAGCCCTGATCGACACCTATCTCAACAGCCCGGTCCACCAGAAGCTCATCGCCTACCACCCCAACGTCCGGGTCGAAACGGAGGTGGACCCGGACGTCGCGACCATCATGGGATCGCCGGTCCACCTGGACAAGACCCTCATGAACATGGTCTCCAACGCCGCCGAAGCCATGCCCGAGGGGGGCGTGATCAGCATCGGGCTGACCCGATGCTATATCGACCGGCCGCTCCCCGGGTACGACGCCGTCGAGGAAGGGGACTACGTCCTGTTGACCGTTTCCGACACCGGGGTCGGCATCCCCCGCGAGGACAGACAGCGGATTTTCGAGCCGTTTTACACCAAGAAAAAAATGGGGCGAAGCGGCACCGGCTTAGGCATGGCGGTGGTCTGGGGAACGGTCATGGACCACGACGGCTACATCGACGTGGAGAGCGAAACGGGACGGGGAACGACGTTTTATCTTTATTTCCCCGCGGCTCGGGGACAGACGGCCTGCGCGGTTGAAACCGCATCGCCCGCCGCCGATCTCCGCGGCAACGGCGAGACCATCCTGGTGGTCGACGATGTGCCGGAGCAGCGGGAAATCGCGGTCCGGCTCCTGGAAGCGCTGGGGTACACGGCCCTGGCGGTGGCGACCGGCGAGGCGGCCGTGGACCATCTCAACGCCCACGAAGTGGACCTGGTGCTGCTGGACATGATCATGGACCCGGGCATGGACGGGTTGGAGACCTATCGCCGCATCGCCGGTCGCCATCCCCGCCAGCGGGCGATCATCGCCAGCGGCTTTTCAGAGTCGGACCGGGTGAAGCAGGCCCAGCAACTCGGCGCCGGGGCCTATGTGCGGAAGCCCTATACGCTGGATAAAATCGCTCGGGCGGTAAAAGAGGAATTGTCGACGAGGCGGCGCTAAAGCCGCCCCCCTACTCGACGCCCTGGATGACCCGGGCGATCTGGAGCAGCGGCGCCTTGATGATCAATCCGGCCCGTTTGGCCGCATCCAGATTGATCCTGAAATAGACCCGATCCGTGGTCGACAGGATCTCCACCATGCCCCCCATCCGGGCGAATCCCGGAATGTCGCTGACGGTGAAAACCGGTTGCCGGGTCAGACGGTCCAGGAGATCGGGAAGGCGGGTTTCCTGTTCGGAGCTGACAAACAGGACATGACAGCCGCGGATCTCCGCCGGTCCGCCGATCCGTCGAAACTCGCCGTTTTTCTCCGCATCAATGCGGTTGAACAACCGGTCCAGCTCCAGGGCGATGGGGTCCTCCCCCAGAAGACAGAAGGTGCGAATCTCCTCTGCCTTGCCGTCGGCCTCCGGTGGCCACACCACGAATTTGCTCAGATTGCAGACGATGGACGCCCGGCGATCCGCGGCCGTTTCCCGGGCCGGGCTCCCTGGGGTCAAAATCAGGAGCAGCAGCGGGACCCAAAACGGCATGAGTCGCCGTCCGTATGACCGCGCTTTCGTCACAGCACGATCTCGATAAAGGCGGATACCCGGCAGACGCGGCGCCGGGGATCGATGCTCCGGTAGGGCGGCGAGACCTCTTGCGAAGGGAGGTTTTCGCCCATGCCGGTGATCTTCTGAACGAATTCCACCGCCGACGCGTCCGCCAGTCCGGAGCGGGTCCGCCCCAGCACAAACTGGTTGGCATTGGTGGCCCGCAGGCGCGAAAGGATCTGGTTGTACTGACGGCGACGGGCGGGACCCGGCGGGGCCAGATCGTCGATCTCGTCCCGGACCGCGGCCTCCAGCCGGGAACCGGCGGCAATAGGGTTTTCGTCCGTATAACCGACGGATTTGAATGTGATGCGGATCGAATGGGCCGGGCGCCGCCGGTGGAGATCCCCAACCGTCCTGGAGACGGTCGCCGCCAGCCGTTGGAGTTTTCCTTTCTGGCCGGGCGGCAGGTCGTCGATCCGGTAGGCGCCGCCCGGAAAGGCGACGGACGCCTGAAATGCGGGATCATTAAACCGTTCGATGTTGCCCTGGATGATCCGGATCTTGCGGTTGTATGCTTCGGTTTTCTCCGGATCGAATTGCGACGGGTCGGCTTTCACCTTTTCAGCGTATTCGAGGATCCTGTCCAGCATCCGGAGAGATTCCCTCAGCTCGCTGTCGGGACTCTGGGAGAGTTGCGCCCGGATTCGGTCCCGGGCGCGTTGAGCGTCCGACGCCAGGCGCTCCAGGTTCGGAGGGGTCGATTTATCCTTGTCATGCGCAATGTCGGGGGTCCCGGCGCAGCCTGACGCGAGAAACAGGGCGCACAGGAGCCAAAAAGGAATAGGGGCCAAACGGCGGGGCGCTCTGTTCATGGTATCCTCCTCAATCCCCTCCGATCAGGGATTTCTGCTGCTCCAGGAGCCGGTCAAGCTCCAGGGCTTTGCGGCGGTGCCGGAGTTCGTTTTCGTAATCGTGGATAAGACGGTTCAGTTGGGCGAGGCGTCGTCTCAGATCCCGATCGGACAGGCCCTGGGCGAGGATCAGTTGGAACTTTTCCCGTTCGGTTTCGAGGGCCTCGACAATGGTGTCGATGACCGGGACCAGTTCCGCTGCGACGTGCTGTCCCTGGCGTTCCGCTTCGGTGAGGTACTCGTATCGGGCGAGGGACAAAAACAGGTCGTAAGGGATGTCCACGGCGACGATCTCGTCGCCGTTGGATCCGTTGGGGGACTCCTGGGCGATGGCCGGGCCGATGGGGAGTCCGAGCCAGATGATCATCCACGCAGCGAGGATGATCCGGCCGGCGATCGGCCTCTTTATACTGCTGTCTCCATTCATACAGAACCGTTCTCCTTGTTTTCCATATTATCGGAGCCCCGGTTTTGATGCAAATTTTATAGTCAGCTTGGGGAATGGGGGGGACGTGGATGTTGTGAAACGATCGGGGCTGCCGCCGGGGATGTTTGCGGCCTTCCGTTTGGTTTGGGTTGGTTGCTGTTTACCTGTCTTTTAGCCTGGACTTCCAGTAGTCGGGTTCACGATTCAAATGCATGACAGCCTGAATCATGACATAATCATCGCTTTCAATCGTGTAATAAATGCCATACGGGAACCGCTGCACCAGATACCGACGGATATCTTCCTCTACCGGATGCCAGGCTTCCGGATGAAGAAGAATTTGGTTTATGCCGTTCTCAATGTTTCCGGGTAGGAGCACCGGTTGCCCGGCGCTCCCCCCACAGACCCGTACGTGAG
>CAZZBE010000101.1:0-15565 GCA_964652715.1 uncultured Desulfobacteraceae bacterium | reverse complement strand
ATATTGTGGCGCCGCCGGGAAACCAGGCGGCAAACAGAGAAAACAAACTTCGACCTGAAGCCGGAAACGGACTGGGTTGCGAGTAATCGCAACCGATCGCCGTGCGGAAGTCAGCAGAGGGCATAGTAGCCGACGGGAAACGAGCCGCGATGAAACAGGCGCGGAGGCCTCACCCCGGCAAAGGCCCGAACGGTGCCCGCCAGAATGAACGCGGGTAAATGGTTGTGGTTGTAAAAGAGCGTATACTTGCCGACATATTGCGACAGTCGTTGAAATGTCGCCATCGTTGGGTTCTTGAAGACCCGGCAGGTTTTCTGACCTGCTTTAACCAGCCGAACCGCCGCTTACGAACCCCTACGAGCGGTGGTGTGGGAGGGGGGGCGTAAGGCTTCTCCCTATCCCCATAACCGGACTCGTTCTCATCTGGATGACCCTTGCGCTACAGAAACTCTTGCCAGCTATCTTTCTTGGGAACCAAACGGGGCATCCTCATTCCACGATGAAGTCGAGCGTCGGGCCCTTCTTGGTCAGGGCCAACGTCTCATTCAAGGAGGATCTTGGGCCATCCGGGTGCCAGTACCTACCGGCGCCTACGTAAAGCTTGACGGAAGGTAGTTCCCGTTCAAGAGACGTCCAGGACGCCCGCCAGGTCATTTTGGAGTCCGCTGTATGGGGATGATGCAGGACGACTGTAGGTTTCCTCGCGCGGGCGAGGGCCCGGAATTCGGCGTTCACCTTGGCTCTCCAGCCCCTCGCATTGCTGGAGCGCGGGTTCCAGACGCTCAGGTCATGGCAGCCGAGGACCAGTACGCAGCTGCCATCGTCCAAGTCGAGGAAGTGGCTCTCCAGGTTCTTGGACCGGAGCAGGCTCCGTTCCTGCGCCGGCGTGGGATACGACTTGGCCGTCGCATGGTGCCGCCCGGCATCGAGATCGAGGACCACGATGGTCTCTGCGTGAGGTTCCCTGATTCTATTCTGTGTCGTCGAGATTAGCTCCTTGTGCGTGTCAATACCCAACGTGATGTATCGCGTGTATTCCCGAAGCCGACCGCGCAACTCAGCGGGGACGACCTCGCGAGCGACTTGCACGGCTCGCGCCAGGATTGCCTTCAACGCGGTATCCCCATCCTGATGGAGCCGCTCCAAGGGCACGGCTTCTGAGAGAGGGTACTGAACGAAGCCGCCGCAGGTCACAAGGAAATCCACCCTCGGATCGGGGGGCCATTGGTCCACGAGGCTTTCGAGGAGGGCGCGAGCCTCTTCGGCGCGCCCGGGCCAGTCTTGCTTTATTATGAGACGCGCTATGACGGCGCCGCGATCAGCGCGGCCGCTGAAACGCAGCCGGCGAGGCTGAGCCTCGATGAGGCGCCGGAACCACTCAACGTCCGTTGGATTCGCCGGATCTAGTCGGCAGTACTCGGTATGGTTGGAGTACAGGCGCACCGTCGGTCGGAGCCCGAGGCTATCGGGTGCGAAATCCCGTAGGGTGTCGTACCAAGCCCTCTGTTCGTCCCGATACGGTGGGTCGGGGTCGCGGGCTCCGATCTTTTGGCAAAGCGTCTGCCAGCGCTCCCGGTCGAAACCGATTGCAAGGGTGCTTGGGTACAACTGCAGGGCGATGCTTCGGGGGGTGGTGAAGTGTTGCGATTCGTCGAACTCGAGGATGAATCCTGGGTCGGGGACGAAGTAGTCGCACGGAGGCAAATGACGTGCGCGGACGAAGTCTGTGAACCCCCTGTGGGCGACAAGCCGAGCGTGTATGGTTTGGAGTGCGTCGTGGTGGGGCACGCCCTCGTAGTCTCCGGGCAGTGCCCCCAAGCTGAGCGAGTGGCGCTCTTTAACGGAACCGTACAGCTTCTTTAGGATCTCGCGGACGCGGATCTTGCAGGCCGGACACCTCTCTCCCGAGTGCGGCGTCCGCGGCTCGCGGGGCGCGGACGGAGTCTTTACCTTGTTGGCACCCCTCCGTGTCTCAAGCCGGGTCTCAACGATCCTGAAGCCACGTTGGCAGAGAAACCTGTTCGTCTCCTGGCCGCCCGAAAAAGTGGCGGGATCCAGCTCGGACCCGAGAGCATATTTGGCAGCAATCGAAACCACCAACTTCGGGGGGTATAGGCGCGACTCGTGCTCCAGAGCGTACCGCGTCGCCCCGCGGCGAGGGGGGACCCCGTGCGCGTCGATATCGCGGAGGGTCTGTAGGATGTGCTCCTTCGTTATGGCTGCTGGAATCATGCGGATAATCCCAAACAGGCATGGCGAGCGTCTCGCCACCCCCGTAGATGAAAATCGTCTATGAGAGGTAGTCTTGGCATTTATGCTAACCTATCCGAGACTTTCCGAGCCTTTTCTATGGAATTCATCGCTTTTGGCTCTGTATTTTCACGGTAAAAGGCAGGACAACGACCCTCCTAACTTATTGCTACCCTCCTGGAGCCCGTGTCCTGTTCACACCGGATCGGTTAACGTTTTAATCAGCGGCGCGGCTTTTTGCGTCTGCTGAACTTTATTGTTAGCCGTTTTATTCACCATAGCCTCGACAACCTTTTCAAAACGATATGGCTCCAACAACGGCATGTTTTTCTTTGAAATGTTCAGCCCCCATTCGGGTTTGCTTTTCAGTCCTTCATAGTCTCGACTGACGAAGATCGCACTCTCTTGCTTCCAGACAACCGAAGGAATCAGATAAAGATCAGGCGGTTGGCCATCCAAGAGAAGACCAAGTGCCAGATAAAGGTATTCGCCCAGCAAGAACTTTTCCTTCTGCATGAAGACATAACCAGTGGAACGAAGCGATTTCACCTGTATTTCAATGAATGGATTTTGTTCGAATCTGGCGACGAAATCGATTCCACGATCGTCGACTTCAGTTCCGTATACTTGAAAGCCACACATCGTCATTTCCATTTTGACGAAGTACTCGGTGAATGCGCCGACCTGCTGTTTGTTCAATCTGCTCCAGATATATCGCGGCATGTCTTTCCTTCAGACGACTAACGGTCTGCTCAGTGGCGGCGCTCCTTTGCGCCGTCCACTGGAGCTAAAGGTTGGGGCGGCGAAACGTTCTAAGATGTAATCTCATAAACTTAGCTTGATGCATAGAGAGACCTGTTGATCTTCTCATCTAAGGTGTATGATTTTAAAGCGTTGTCAAGATCATTAATGTAATGCGGATCGTTTCTTATGATAGATTCTAATAGAGCAAATGCATTGACAAAGTGAGATCTCATATCATCTGGATTACTTTCAAGCTCGGATAGTTGCTGTCGCAAAAGGGCTTGATCGATTTTCCATAAATCGTTACCTCGCCAAAAAAATGATGCAATTCTCGAAATATGGTAGGCGCCTTTTTTTGCAAGATTACGTTTTGTATCATCATTGTCGGTTGTCAATCCAACTTCTACAGACCATTTATTGCATTGACGTACTATAAGTGTTGAAATTATGTATGGTTCAACTGAAAATCCTGCATAAATATCGTCATAAAATTCACCCCAAACTTTGTACTTTCTTCCTCTTCCATCAGATGGTCTTTTAAGTACTACAGCAAGTAAAGCTTGCCCCACCAATTCATTTGGCAGAATACGGAAGGTGTTAACGCTATGATCTGCATATTGTCTTGGCTTACGTTCATAAAAGTATCCATGGATATTAAAGGCATTTTCAAGGTCGATCTGAACTTGATCATTAGCCCGTAAATTCCGATTTGAAATCCTATTCTGGTTATTTGTTGTCAAAACAATCTGGTCAACTAAAGATGAATCTTGAATTTCATAAACTCTTAGAATCACACGAACATCTCTAGATAAGGTTCCTTCTTTCTCAACCATAGCTATGGTTGTTGCCGTTTGACAGCCATTGACGATTTGCATATTCTTTATTTTCACATGTGGATTATCAGGATCTGTTACAGCATCAAAGTTATCACAAGCAACGGTAATACCGTTATTTAGAAACCAAAAAAGGTAACTTTGATCACTATTGGTACATGTTCCTCGAATATCTTTGTTTACAGCCCCTCGCGTCCCTAAGAATCTTCGGATATTCAAATCAAATATCGCGCCTTGATCATCTTCATTAACAACCCTCGCAATTTCAGCAGCTGGTACAGAGCAAACTAAGCCTTTTAAATCTTCAGAATAATATTTTATAAGTGAAGGATTATTTGCATCATATTTAATTTTAATTTCTGCGTTGATGCGTCTTTCTTTTTTCTCTTGAATGTTAATTAATCGGACAAGCTCATCAGATCCTACAGGCTCGCAGGAAAATCGTTCAAACGTATTATTGTCAAATTCATTTGATATCGCTCTAAGTTCTTGCTTAAACTCATCAGACAAATCAGATGTCTGGCCACAAGTAACGAATCTAACAAAAACTTTGATATTAGAAGGTCCTATTGAAGTTTGTAAAGCCCGATATTCTAGGATTTTATCTTTAAAAGGTATATTTGAAAGGGTACGAATTTCTGCTCTTGGGCTCTTGTACAACCAATTCAATCCATTCTTCATCTGAATTAATGAATTGGAAGAAAAGCCATCCGTATTCTTGGCCTGAATAATATAGACTGTTGCTTGATTATTCTCTTCGTCTATTGTTATAGTGTCAATCTGCTTATCTTGACCACCATCTGTTAAATCCCCTTCTTCAAAACCATGTATACTGACACCAGTTATTAAGCTGTGGGCTAATCGAAGGAATGCTTCATCTTTATTTACTCCGAGCAACTGCTCCATCTGCTCAACTCTATCTCGAATGATTTGTTGCCGAAGAGACAATTTTAATATCTTCCTTTTGACTAAAAATTTCGAATGTCTTTATCCTTAATGCCCAACAAGGATTATTATGCAAAAATGCAGAATATAACATATATACATTTATATAAAACCATATAATATTATATAGAACAATATAGTGTTATATGCAAATAAGATATATACATCTATAGATTTACATATCGCCGCCATGAACCATCTACATATAAAGGGTTCCATATAATATTATAAATTAGCATATATTAACTCGTGAGTCATAAGTTCTCCATAAATTCTCAATGACGATTCGATAAGTATCTGAAATAATTAAATCTGAAGGTTTAAGATTTATTTTTTTAACATTAATAATTTCAGAATGTTACAAGAACTTATGACTGTCGAGATATTAATATATGGTTTTAAAAATATATACATTTATAAACTTATCCGTTTGTCAAGACGACCTCCAATCGCCGGAAGTCGCTTTGACCACATCAGATTGCACTTATAGAAATCAAATCCGAAAAGAAAGTTTTCAAATGTTTGATCTGTTCGTTTCAACAATTGTCATTGATATATTCTGAAGTCGTCTATCTATATGTTCGATTTGAAAAAGTCGCTGGCTTCGGTCACCGACTCGGCCGATTTGGTGTGCTTCCGGGGGACGGTGCCGGCCTTGAAGCACTCGAAAATGACCTTTTCCGAGCTGTCGCTGGGCAGCAACCCGGTTTCCGCGTCGATTTTGGAATAAACCACGCCGCCGGGCACCTGGAATTTCCGCACGGGCTTGTCCGCCAGGATCGTCTTCATAAAGTCCAGCCAGATGGGGCTGGCGGCCCGGGACCCGGTCTCCCGACGGCCCAGGGGGCGTTCCTGATCGTGGCCCACCCAGGTTCCCGTGACGTAACCCGGCGTGAAGCCCATGAACCAGGCGTCGTGGAGGTTGTTGGTGGTGCCGGTCTTGCCCGCCGTGGGCCGGCCCAGGGCCCGGACCCGGGCGCCGGTCCCTTCCCGCACCACGCTTTCCAGCAGGCTGGTCATGATGTAGGCGGTGGATTTTTCGATGACCTGTTTGCCTTCGTTCTCGGCCTCCACCAGGATGTTGCCGTCCCGGTCGATGATCTTGGTGATGAAGACCGGTTCGATGAGTTCGCCCAGGTTGGCGAAAACCGAATAGGCCTTCACCAGTTCCAGCAGCGAGACCCCCGAAGCCCCCAGGGCCAGGGAGAGGTCCGGATAGAGATCCGACTCGATGCCCAGCCGGTGGGCGTAATCCACGGCGTATTCCACCCCGATGTCCTGGAGGATCTTGACGGTGGACAGGTTCCGGGACTTGGCCAGGGCTTTCCTCAGCAGGGTGGGGCCGTAGAACTTCCGGTCGTAGTTTTTAGGCTTCCAGAAGTCCCTGGCGTGGCCCCCGCCGGAATAGACCACGGCGTTGTCGATGATCATGGAGGCCGGGGTGAACCCCTTGTCCAGGGCCGCGGCGTAGATGACGGGCTTGAAGGCCGATCCGGGTTGCCGCCGGGACTGGACGGCCCGGTTGAACTGGCTTTCCCGGTAATCCTTGCCCCCCACCATGGCCTTGACGAATCCGGCGCCGGTCTCGATGCAGACCAAAGCGCTTTCCGCCTGGGGGGTATGGGTGATGCGGACGGACCATGCGTCCGTTTCTTTGTATTTTTCCTTCAGGATTACCTGAACGAGGTCGCCCACCGCCAGTTCCTTTTCCTCGACATCTTTTTCCCAGCGGATGGCCCCGGCGTCCAGCCGGCCGGTGATGTCGGCGGCGCGAACCGTCGCCTCGCCGGTCCCGGCGTCGATGGCCGCGACCACGCCCTTCCGGATCGCCCCCGGTTCGGGCGGAGTCTCCGGCGGATCGGCGGCCAGCTTGGCGAGATGGTCTTGGATGGCGTCCGGTGCGATGCGACCGTCGGGTCCCCGGTACCGGTGGTGCCGCCGGTCCAGCTCCCGCAGGCCCTTGTCGATGGCGGCCCGGGCCGCCTGTTGCATCTCGATGTTGACGGCGGCATGGATTTCCAGTCCGCCTTCATAAAGAAGGTCCTCGCCGAATTTTTCCGCCACGAAGCGCCGGATGTGCTCGGTGTAGAAGGGGACCGTGTCCATGAAATAGTTGCGGCGGGACTGGATCTCCAGTTCCTTCTCTCCGGCCGCCCTGGCCTCGGCCTCGCTGATGTACCCCACCTCCACCATCCGCCGCAGGACGTAGATCTGCCGTTTTTCGGCCTCGTCGGGATGGCGGTAGGGGGAATAATCGCTGGGGGCCTGGGGAAGGCCGGCCAGCATGGCGCATTCCGCCAGATTCAGCTCCGTCGCCGGTTTGCCGAAATAGTTTTCGGCCGCCGCCTGGACCCCGTAGGCCCCGTGGCCCAGGTAGATCTGGTTGAGATAGAGAAAGAGGATCTCGTCCTTGGAAAAGGCTTTATCGATGCGGTAGGCCAGGATCGCCTCCCGGAACTTCCGCCGGTAGCTGCGTTCCGGGGTGAGGAGAAAGGATTTGGTCACCTGCTGGGTGATGGTGCTCCCCCCCTGGACCACTTCCCCGGCCTTCAGGTTCTTGATGAAGGCCCGGGCGATGGACCGGATATCGACGCCCGGGTGGGTGTAGAACCGGGCGTCCTCGGCCGCGATAAACGCCTGGATCAGCTGTTCGGGCATCTTTTCGAGGGGAACGACGAACCGCCGCTCCCGGTAGAATTCGGCGATCTTCCGGTTGTCGTCGGAATAGACGGTGGTGACCACCGGCGGCCGGTATTCCTTCAGCGCGGCGATTTCGGGCAGGTCGATGCTGAAATGACGATAAACGTGGTAAGCGGCCACAATTCCGGCGAGGACCGCCACCGCCGTGAATGCGCCGATCCAAAGCAGCCAGCGGGACAGGCCCGGGAGAAGGCTTCGGGGTTCTTTGGCGCGGTTTTTCTTGATGCGTTTCTTGCGATTGGGCTTTGGTTTTTTCATGATGCGGTTCGGGGTTCTCTTGGGTTGATATTGGAGCGAATAGACAGAGACCTTCGACCATAACAAATGCCGGGTCGGGATGCAAGAAGCGGTTGAAAAAAGATTTGACATCTCTTCTTTATCCCGTTACGAATGATGGTTTTGTAATTCGAAAGACGCGCAGGAGCTTTGGGAATGATGGAATTGAAATTCGACAAGATGGGCGGGCTGGCGCCCGCCATCGTCCAGGACAACGATACCGGCGAGGTGCTGATGCTCGCCTTCATGAACGCGGAGGCGTGGCGCCGCACCCTGGAAACCGGGCTGGCCACCTATTACAGCCGGTCCCGGGACACCCTCTGGGTGAAGGGGAAAACCTCCGGCAATGTCCAGAAGGTCAGGGAGATCCGGGTCGACTGCGACGACGACACGGTGCTCCTGAAAGTGGAGCAGGTGGGCGGGGCCGCCTGTCACACGGGCCATCGGAGCTGTTTTTACAAGAAAATCGAAGACGGGGCGGTCCGGATCGTCGGCGAACCGGTCTTCGATCCCAAGGAGGTCTATAAGGACACATGATGCAGAGATTGAAACTGGGCATCCCCAAAGGGAGTCTTCAGAACGCCACCATCGCGCTCTTCAAGCGGTCGGGATGGAAGATCAACGTCAACGGCCGCAGCTATTTTCCCGAGATCGACGACGACGCCCTGGAATGCGCCATCTGCCGGGCCCAGGAGATGTCCCGGTACGTGGAGAGCGGGACCCTGGACGCCGGCCTCACCGGCCGGGACTGGATCGCCGAGAACCGGTCCGACGTCCATGTGGTGACCGATCTGGTCTACTCCAAGGTCAGCTCCCGGCCGGCCCGGTGGGTGCTGGCCGTCCCTTACGGCTCCGGCATCGAAAGGCTGGAAGACCTCCAGGGGAAGAAAATCGCCACCGAGCTGGTGGAATTCACCAAAACCTATTTCGCCGGGCGGAATATCGACGTGAAAGTTGAGTTCTCCTGGGGCGCCACGGAGGCCAAGGTGGTCTCCGGACTCGCCGACGCCGTGGTGGAGGTCACCGAGACCGAATCGACCATCCGGGCCCACGGGCTGCGGATCATCCACGAGCTGATGCAGACCAACACCCAGCTCATCGCCAACCACGAGGCCTGGAAAGACCCCTTTAAAAAAGAGAAAATCGAGGGGATCGCCATGCTCCTCAAGGGCGCCCTCCTGGGAGAACGGCTCGTGGGGCTCAAGATGAACGTGCCCCAGGACAAGCTGGAAGAGGTGGTGGCCATCCTGCCGAGCCTCAACGCCCCCACGGTGGCCTCCCTGTACAAATCGACCTGGTTCTCGGTGGAGATCGTGGTGGACGTGGGCGTGGTCCGGGACCTGATCCCGCGGCTCCTGAAGCACGGGGCCGAAGGGATTATCGAATATCCGCTCAACAAGGTGGTCTGACGGGCCCCAAAGCCGTCGCGGAGGAGACATTATGATTGCCAGCCGGTTGAAGGACATCACATCGTTTATCGTCATGGACGTGCTGGAGCGGGCCCATGAGATGGAGCGGCGGGGAACCCGCATCGTCCACCTGGAGGTGGGGGAGCCGGATTTCGACACCCCGGCCTGCGTCAAGGCCGCCGCCTGCCGGGCCCTGGACGAGGGGCACACCCACTACACCCACAGCATGGGCCTCATCGAGCTGCGGGAGGCCATCTGCGAATACTACGGGAACACCTACGGGGTGTCCGTGGCGCCCGGCCGGGTGGTCATCACCTCCGGGACCTCCCCGGCCATGTTCACCGCCTTCGCCATCCTGCTGGAGAAGGACGACGAGGTGATCATCTCCAACCCCCACTACGCCTGCTACCCCAACTTCATCTACTTCATGGGGGGACAGCCGGTGCGGGTACCGGTCTACGAGGAGGACGGGTTCCAGTTCCGGGTCCGGTCCATCGCCGAGCACATCGGCGACAAGACCAAGGCCATCTTCGTCAATTCGCCGTCCAACCCCACGGGCACGCTGCTCTCTCCCGAGCGGATGAAGGCCATCGCCGGGCTGTCGCCCCACATCATCTCCGACGAGATCTACCACGGCCTGGTCTACGAGGGGAAAGAGCATTCCATGCTGGAGTTCTCCGACGAGGCGTTCGTCTTCAACGGGTTTTCCAAGCTCTACGCCATGACGGGCCTGCGGCTGGGGTATCTCATCGCGCCGGAGGAATACATCCGGTCCATCCAGAAGCTCCAGCAAAATTTCTTCATTTCGGCCAATTCCATGGTGCAACTGGCCGGCATCGCGGCCCTCAGGGAGGCCGGCGACGACGTGGCCCGGATGAAACAGACCTACAACGAGCGCCGGAAATTCATGATCCGCCGGCTCAAGGAACTCGGCTTCGGCATCCAGGTGGAGCCCACGGGCGCCTTCTACGTTTTCGCCAACGCCAGGCACCTGTCGGGCGATTCCTACAAACTGGCCTTCGACATCCTGGAAAAGGCCCATGTGGGGGTGACGCCGGGCATCGACTTCGGGAGCAACGGCGAAGGGTTCCTGCGGTTTTCCTACGCCAATTCCATGGAGAACATCGCCGAGGGCATGGACCGGCTCGAACGGTACCTGGAAACGCGATGATCGTCGCCTCCGCCCGGTTCATCAAAAGCGCGGCCAATAAAAGCCACTATCCCGAGCCGACCCTGCCGGAGATCGCCTTCGCCGGCCGCTCCAACGTGGGCAAGTCGTCGCTCATCAACACCCTGGTGAACCGGAAGCGGCTGGTGAAGACCTCCTCGACCCCCGGCCGGACCCAGTTGATCAACTTCTTCGACATCAACGACGCGGTGATCTTCGTGGACCTGCCGGGGTACGGCTACGCCAGGGCGCCCGAGAAGATCCGCAAGCAATGGGGCCCCATGATCGAGACCTACCTCTCGACCCGATCCACCCTCCGGGGCGTGGTGGTGATCCTGGACATCCGGCGGACCCCGGGCGTCGAGGAGCGGGACCTCCTGGCCTGGCTGGACCACCAGGGGATCCCGGCCCTCCCGGTGCTCACCAAGGTGGACAAGCTCTCCAAGACCCGGGCGGCCAAACAGCGGGCCGCCATTGCCCGGGATCTGGGGGTTCCCCCGGACCTGCTCATCCTGTTTTCAGCCAAAACCCGCCAGGGCAAGGACGCCGTCCTGGACGCCATAGACGACCGGTGCGGACTGAGCGCGCCGGCGGAAGCGGAGCCGGCCCCATGACCGACGCCATGCAAACCAGTGAAGGCGGATTCCGCTCCGGTTTCGCGGCCATCGTCGGGCCGCCCAACGTGGGGAAATCGACGCTCCTCAACCGGATGCTGGGGGAAAAGATCGCCATCACCTCCCGGAAGGCCCAGACCACCCGGAACCGGATCCTGGGAGTGGTCCACCGGCCCGGCGCCCAGATGGTCTTCCTCGACACCCCCGGCATCCACAAGGCTGAAAAAGCCCTCAATGTCCGGATGGTGGAGACGGCCCTCACGTCCCTGGGGGATGTGGACGCGGTCCTCTTTCTCATCGACGCGGCCCAGCCCGATCCCCCGTCCGAGGAGATGACGGCCGAAGCCCTGGAAAAGCCGCGGGCCCCGGTAATCCTGGTCGTCAACAAGATCGACCTCGTCCGGAAGCCCCTCCTCCTTAAAATCATGGACCGGTGGCGGCGGCGGGCCGATTTCAAGGCCATCGTCCCCGTCTCGGCCCAACACGGCGACGGCGTGGATCCGCTGCTGGACGCCCTGGCCGCGGAACTGCCCGAAGGACCGCCCTATTTCCCCGAGGACGCCGTCACCGACATGCCCGAGCGGTTCATCGCCGCCGAGATGATCCGGGAGAAGGTCTTCCGGTTTACCGGCCAGGAGATCCCCTATTCCGCCGCCGTCACCATCGACGACTTCGACGAGCGCCGCGAGGATCTCATCCGAATCCACGCCACGGTCCATGTGGAGCGCGATTCCCAGAAGGGGATCGTCATCGGAAAAAAAGGCGCCAAGCTCAAAACCATCGGCGAAGAGGCCCGGAAGGAGATCGAACGGATGGTGGGGACCCAGGTGTTTTTGAAACTGTTCGTCCGGGTGCAGAAAAACTGGAGCCGGGATACCCGGGCGTTGCGGAAATTCGGGTACTGAAAGTCCTCTCCTTCCACCCCCTGTTCGAAGGCGACGACTACCGCATCTGCGCCGGCCGCGATCCGGGTCCGGAAGAGCGGGCGGCCATCCGGGCCGCCGACGCCGTGGTCCTGCCCCAGGCGTGCCGGGAAAGCCTCTACCGGATGGCCCGGGAGAACTGCGCTCATGTGTTCCCCAACTACGACGCCCGGTTCCGGTACCCCGACAAGCCGGACCAGATCCGCCTGTTCCGGGACGCCGGCGCCGCCCATCCGACCACCGAGATTTTCGACAGCGCGGCCGAATTCCGGGCGCGATACAACGGCGCGCCGGGCGACCCGGCCGTCGGGTATCCCCTGGTTTTCAAATTCGCCTGGGGCGGTGAAGGGGAGACGGTCTTTCTGGCGGACGGCCCGGCGCGGCTGTCGGAACTGACGGCCCTTGCCGAAGACTATGAAAAAACCGGCCAGACGGGGTTTCTCCTTCAGGCCTTCGTGCCGCCGGGGGACCGGACCCTCCGGGTGGCGGCCATCGGGACCACCTTTCGGTCCTACTGGCGGGTCGGGTCGTCCGCGGCGGGATTCGGGACCGGGGTCCGGGCCGGGGCCCGGATCGATCCGGACGCCGATCCCCATCTCCAGGGGCGGGCCGTTGCCGCGGCGCAAGGGTTTTGCCGGCGAACCGGCATCGATCTGGCCGGGTTCGATTTTCTCTTCGATCCCGCCGACGGCCGGCCGCTTTTCCTGGAGATCAATTATTTTTTCGGACGCCGGGGCCTGGGGGGATCCGAGGGGTATTATCCCCTCCTGCTGGCGGAGATCGAATCCTGGGTCCGGCGGATACAAAGACGCGGATGACGCCCTTTTCCTTTCATCTCGAAGAAGAAGACCTGAAGCGGGAACGGTCCCGGGCCCGGGACCTGCGGGGATCCCAGTGGTGGAAGCGCCGCCGCGCCCGGGGGGTCTGTCATTACTGCGGCCGTTCCACGTCCCCGAGAGACCTCACCATGGACCATATCGTCCCTTTGTCCCGGGGCGGACGGTCCGTCAAGGGCAACGTCGTCCCGGCCTGCAAGACGTGCAACACCAAGAAAAAACATCTTCTTCCCATGGAGTGGGAGGCGTATCTGTCGGGGGTCGGGGCCGGCGGCGGCGAGGATTCGGGAGAGGACTGAAATATGTTGACACTTCTCCGGGCCCTGTGCTATGGATAGCAAGCAGTGTGGTGTATAAACTCATTGAAATAATTTATCATTCAGAGGGAAAATCGGTATGAAAAAAAGACGAATCCTTATGGTACGGATGCTGGCGATCCTCACGGCCTGTTGCGCCCTGTTCCTGGCGGCCTGCGCCGGCGCGCCGCCCCCCACGGAGAAGATCTCCAACGTGGAGATGATGATTCAGCGGGCCCGCCAGAACGAGGCGGACAAGTATGCGCCCCTGGAACTGCGGCTGGCGGAGGAGAAGCTCCAGGAGGCCAAGGCGGCCATGGCCGAGGATGAAAACGAAGCGGCCCAAAAAAAGGCGGACCAGGCCCTGGCCGACGCCAGGGTGGCCGAGGCCAAGGCCCGGGCCGAAAAGGCCCGCCGGCTCAGCGACGAGATGTCCGACAGCGTCGACACCCTCCGTCAGGAGATCGAACGGAAACAATAGGCGTCAACCCCCTTTGCGAAATGGAGACGACAGCGTCATGAAAAAAATATCCTCGTTAGGGTTCCTGTGGATCGTTGTGTTCCTCGCGGCCGGGTCTCTCATCGCCGGATGCGGGGCCAAGAAGCCCAACCCGGCGTTCCAGAAGGCCCAGTCCCTCTACCAGAAGGCGGAGTCCGACCCCGGTGTGATGTCCAAGGCGCCGGTGGAGATGCACGAAGCCCGGAAGATGCTCAACAAGGCCGAGGAGGCCGACGACGAAGACGAGGTCGAACGGCTCTCCTACCTGGCCCAGCGCCAGGTGGAGCTGGCCATGGCCGAAGCCGAGGCCAAAAAAGCCCAGGAGCGGATGGAATCCCTGAGCAACGAAAACCGGCAGGTGCTCCTGGATGCGCGTCAGAGCGAAGTGGAAGAGGCCCGCCGGGAGGCCCTGAAGCTGAAGCAGGAGGCCGAGGCCCGGGCCCGGGAGGTGGCGCTGGCCCAGGAGCGGGCGGAACAGCTCAAACAGGAAGCGAATATGGCCCGCCAGCACGCCGAACAGGCCCGGGCGGAAGCCCGACGGCTGGAAAAGGAACTGTCGGAACTCCAGGCCAAACGGACGGAACGGGGCCTGGTGCTGACCCTGGGAGACGTGCTCTTCGACACCGGCAGCGCGGAACTGAAGGTCGGCGCCCTCCGGAGCCTGGAGAACCTGGTGGCGTTTTTGCAGGAAAACCCCAACCGGAACGTGCTGGTGGAAGGCCACACCGACAGCGTGGGCAACGAGGCCTACAACCAGCGACTCTCCCAGCAGCGGGCCGAATCGGTCAAGATGGCCCTGATCCACCGGGGCGTCGGCCCGGGCCGGATCATCGCCACGGGCTACGGCGAATCCTATCCGGTGGCCAGCAACAGCACCGAGGCCGGCAAACAGCGCAACCGCCGCGTCGAGGTCATCATCCTGGACGAGGGCGTCCGGGGCGAAACCATGATGCGGTAAACGGTCCGGGCATGACGTCGTCGCCTCGACCGGAGAACGGGGTCCGGGAGGCCCTGGAGCGTCGCATCCTCCACGGCCTCTCCCTGGAATGGGAACGGGCCCGCAACCCACTGGACGACCGCTATCGATTTCTCATGCGCAAACCCCTTTTCAGTCTGGGGGATATGACGCAAAAACTGGGGGAGTGGCTTCCTTCTAAAAACGAAATCCGGTTGAGCCGGTCTTTTGTGCTGAACCACCCCTGGGACAGCGTCCGCGAAGTGCTGAAACACGAGATGGCCCACCAACTGGCCCATCGGCTGTTGGTGGGCCGGCCGGAAGCGCCCCACGGACCGGTGTTCCAAAATGCCTGCGACCTGCTCCGGGCCGATCCCCGGGCCTCGGGGACCTTCCCCACCATCCGGGAACGGGTTTTTTGCAAAAAACAGTCCCGGAAAGACCGGATCATGCAGCGGATCCAGAAGCTTTTGGCCCTGGCCGAAAGCGCCAACCCCCACGAGGCCGAGGCCGCCATGGTCAAGGCCCACGAGCTGATCGCCCGGCACAACGTCGATCTGTTCGAACAAAACGCCAGGCGCCGCTATCTCAGCATCTTCCTGGGAAAACCGGCGCTTCGCCACACCCGGGACGCCTACGCCCTGGCCGGCCTGATCCAGGAATTTTATTTCGTGGAAGGGATCTGGACGTCGGCTTACGTCCTGGAAAAAGGCAAGATGGGCCGGGTCCTGGAAATCAGCGGAACCCCGGAAAACATCGAAATCGCCGACTATGTCTACCATTTCGTCCGCCACTACATCGATACCCAGTGGAAGGCATACAACCGCGACAAGCAACTCACCCAACACCGCAAGACCGACTTCGCCGCGGGCATCGTCAACGGCTTCCGGACCAGGCTGGAACGCTCCCAGGAGCGCCTCTCCGGGGAATCCCCGACAACCAAAGCCCTCATTCGCGACGGCGACCCCCAACTGCAACGCTATTTTCGCAAACGCTACCCGCGCATCCGCTCCATCCAGAGAGGCCCCATCCGCGGCGACCCCGACGTCTACAACGACGGCGTCGAGGCGGGGGAGAAGCTGGTGATCTCGAAAGGGGTGACGCGGACGGGGGAGGC
>CAZZBE010000100.1:0-15684 GCA_964652715.1 uncultured Desulfobacteraceae bacterium | reverse complement strand
CCCACGGCGATGACCACTTTGGGGGCCGGCGTCGCATGGAAGGTCTCCATCAGGGCGGTCTTCATGTTCCGGGAGATGGGGCCGGTGACCACGATGCCGTCGGCGTGTCGGGGGGAGGCCACGAAGTTGATGCCGAACCGGGCCAGGTCGAAGAAGGGGGTCGCCAGCACGTTCAGGTCCGCCTCGCAGGCGTTGCAGCCGGCGGCCGACACCTGTCGCAACTGGAGGGACCGGCCGAAGAGCTTCCGGAAATGGCGCTTGGAATGGTCCGCCAGGTCGGGCAGATCGCCGGCGGTGATGAGATGGGACCGGTCGGCCGTCCCCAGTTCGAAGTCCCGGGTGAAGGAGACGAACCGGCCGTCCGACAGCCGTTCGCAATGGCCGCAGAAAACGCAGCGGCCCATGTCGATGGTGCGGTGATCGGCGTCGATGGCCGCCTGGGGACAGGCTTCGGCGCATTTCGCGGCGTCTTCGGCCGACGCTTCTTTGTTGACCACCGGCCGCCCCCGGTACCGGGCCGGCAGCTCGATCGGCTCCTTGGGGTAGGCGGAGGTTCGGTATCCCTGTTCGAAACGGTTTCTCAGCGTATTGAGCATGGCGCCTTCACTCGCAGTGTCGTCTGATGTGGATAACGTCCCTTACAGGTCGAACCCGCAGTAGGACAGGTTATAGCTCTTGTTGTTGAGGGGAAAGTCGGAGATCCCCGTGTCCCGCAGGGACATGGCCAGCCCGTTCCAGTTATGAAACGACGGGTCCTTGATCTTGTAACGGACGACCTTCCCCGCGTCATCGGTGATCAGGCAGTGGGAGACCTCGCCCCGCCAGCCTTCGTTGACCGTCGCCACCACGGCGCCCGGCGCGAAATCTTTCGGCCAGTCTTCGACGATCGCCGTCTCCACCGGGTTGCGCATCATGGACCGGATCAGGTCGAGGGACTGGAGCACCTCGTCGCCCCGGATTTTGGCCCGGGCGTAGACGTCGCCGGTGGGTTCGGCGTTTTCCGGGATGCTCAGGCGGCGGTAGTTCTCCGTGGGAAAAACCCGCCGGGCGTCGTAGGGGATGCCGCAGGCCCGCCCCGCAGGCCCCACCAGCCCGAGATGTCCGGCATCGGCCCGGCTGACCGCCCCGCACCCGTCGAACCGGGCCCGGACGCTGGAGGTCCCGAAGAGCAGCCCGATGGTGTGGGCCACCTGGGGCTGGAGTTCATCGATCCGCCCCGTCAGCTCCTTCCGGTCCTCGTCCGTCATGGGGAACCGGACCCCCCCGGGCCGCACCAGCCCCTTGCCGAACCGGTTGCCGCACATCCACAGGGACATATTGAGGAAATCCCCCCGCATCCGGCCGCAGTAATTGGCGGGCGGCAAAAAGGCCACGTCCATGCTCAACCCTCCCAGGTCGCCCACATGGTTGGCGATCCGCTCGAATTCCAGGGCGATGGTCCGGATAATCCGGGCCCCGGCGTCGGGTTCCAGGCCGGTCAGTCCCTCCACGGCCTGGGCCATGCAGAGGTTGTGGCCGATGGCGGTGTCTCCGGCGATCCCTTCCACGATAATGGGCCACCGGCGATAATCGTTTCCCGTCAACAGGGGCTCCGCCGACCGGTGCTGATATCCCAGGTGGATCTCCAGGTGAAGGACCCGCTCGCCGATGCAGTTGAAGCGGAAATGGCCCGGTTCGATGACGCCGGCGTGGACCGGTCCCACCGCCACCTCGTGAATCTCCTCGCCGTCCACGGCGTAATAGTCGTACTGCCCGGGGATGTCCTCGCTGTAATCGTTGCCGAACACGTCGGACGCGCCCCGGTAGTTGGGATGGTACCGGACCATCTTCAGCCATGGGTGCCCCTCGGGCCGGATGCCGAACTGCTCGGCGATCTCCCGCTCGAACATGTGGAAAGGTTCGCACTCCCGGGTCAGGGCGTCGTAGGCTTCGGGCGCGTCGCACCCGGCCGCCAGCAGCCGGTCGTCGTCCCGGAGGACGGCCATCAGTTTGACGGCGTCGCCCTCTTCGTATCCGAAAAAGTGGACGACCCGGCCGCCCCCGTTTACGATGGCGAGCGCCTCCCGCCGAAAGTCGGGGAACGTCAGGTGCGGGATCGCCGCCCGTTCGGTCGGTTTTCCGTTAATGATCTCCGTGAACGCGGTCTTCATTAAAATCCTCCGCCGATGATCGTCACCGCCTGGATGATGGTCTGGTAAAGCGTGTCCGGAATCCAGAAACACAGGATGAGAGAGGTCAGGAGCAGGCCGTACTGGGGCCAGACCAGGGTGATCGATTCCTTCATTTGGACCGTCTTGGGGCTCTCCTCGAAAGAAATCCGCATGACGTGGTGGGCGAACCCGCCGAAAATCACGCAGAGGCTCAGGAGGAAGATCCCCACGCCCACGTAGTGGCCGGCCTTGAAGGCCCCGAGTATGATGAAGAGTTCGCCGATGAAGATGCCGAAGGGCGGAAACCCCGAGATGCCGGCGAACCCGGCGAAAAAGGCGACAAAGGTCCGGGGCATCTCCTTGATGAGGTGGCCGGTGTCCGATATCAGCCGCCCGCCGAATCCCAGCAGGAGATTGCCCGAGGTCAGGAAGAGCGACGACTTGATGAGGCTGTGGTGGATCAGGCAGAGCACCGCGCCGTAGGCCCCCAGTCCGCCGACGCCGGTGCCGAAGGCGATGATCCCCATGTTCTCGATGCTGGAATAGGCCAGGAGCCGCTTGTACTCCGTCTGCCGCAGGATGAAGGTCGCCGCGGCCATGATCGACAGCAGGCCGAAAACGATGAGGATCATCCCCGAGAATCCGCCCAGTCCGGCGGCGACCATGATCTTGTGGGTCTTGAAGATCCCCAGGTAGGCGCAGTTGAGGAGCACGCCGGACAGCAGGGCCGACGCCGGGCTGGGCGCTTCGCTGTGGGCGTCGGGCAGCCAGGTGTGCATGGGCGCCAGCCCCATCTTGGTGCCGTACCCCACCAGGATGAAGACGAATCCGATCTTGAGCCACGTGGGATCGAGCCCTTTGGCCTCCTCGGTGAGACCTGAAAACGACAGGGCCGAGGTCACGCCGCCCACGTCCATGGCCACGGTGATGAGCACCGATCCCAGCAGGGCCAGGGCGATGCCCACCGAGCAGATGAGGACGTATTTCCAGGTGGCCTCCAGTGAAGCCGCCGACCGGTGGGTGTAGATCAGGGGGGCGGACGCCAGGGTCGTGGCCTCGATGGCGATCCACATCACCATGATGTGGTCCGACAGGGTCACCATGGTCATGGTGGCCAGGAACAGGAGCATCGAACCGGTAAAGATGTTCTCGGACCGGATCGCCGACCGGGCCAGGTAGGTTTGGGTGTAGATGGAAATCAGAAAGAAAAGGAGCGAGATCACGATCAGGGACAGCAGCCCCTCGGGGGTCACCCCGAAATAAGCGGGAAAGAGGGCCTCCGGTCGTTTCACCCACAGATAGACCGACAGCGCCAGGTGGACGGCGCCCGTGAGGACCAGCAGCGGCCGTCCGGACCGGCCGAGCATGAAAAAGGCCAGGGCCCCGGCGACCAGCGGGACGATGAAGACGAGTTCAACCATGCCAAAAGTCCCCTATTCCTTTAAGGTTCGCAGCAGAGCCGTATCCACGTCGTCCAGGGTCTGCTTGATGTTCTGCAGGATGACGGCCATGATCATGACGCCGGCCAGCACGTCCAGGAGGATGCCGAATTCCACGATGTGCTGGGCCCGGACCGAAAAGGTGGTCCCCACCAGGTAGATCCCGTTTTCCATGGTGATGTAGCCCAGCACCATGGCGATGGCGTTGCGCCGGGCCATGAGCAGGAACATCCCGGCCACGAGAAGGGCGATGGCCGTGGGCAGCAGCAGGACGTAATTCCCGATGCCGGGCAGGTCGAACTTCCGGCTGAAGGCGATGGCCGCCACGATGAGCGCCAGCCCCGCCAGCATGGAGGCATGGTAGCCGACGATGGGCTCCACCTCCCGGCGAATCCGCACCCTTTTGATGGCCATGTAGATGCACAGCGGGATCAGGATGCCCCGGATGAGCAGGGTCGCCTGGGTGAAGATCACCCCGCCGGCGGTCAGTTCGTGGCCGACGAAAAGCGGCACGAGGGAGACCACGATCCCCTGGAAAGCGACGGCCTTGATCAGGCTCGGCAGGCGGCTGGAGCCGAAAGAAAACAGGATCGACAGTAAAACGAGGGACAGTATCGCATCGGCCGGCTGATTCATTTCATGAACTCCAGTGTGATGATGGTGGCGAAAAAGACCAGGGCGAAGGAGGTGAGGACGAATTTGGGGACCTTGTCCATCCGGTACCGCGCCATGACCGATTCGGTGACGCCCACGGCCCCGTAGACCGCCAGCATGGCGACGGCGAACAGCGCCCCGTCGATGAACGCGTTCCCCATGTCGTAGGGCCAGATCAGCCGGGAGACGATGGTGGCGTAGAAAAAGAGCTTGATGCAGGACCCCAGCTCGATCATCCCCAGATCGGGCCCGCTATGGTCCAGCACCATGACCTCGTGGATCATGGTCAGCTCCAGGTGGGTGGCCGGATCATCCACCGGAACCCGGGTGTTTTCCGTCAGCAGGACGATGAAGAGCGCGATGACCACGAAGAGCAATGGGGCCCCGGCGGCCCGCCACAGGTGGAGCGGTTCGCCGCCGAAAAAATACGCCGACAGCCGCGGTTCCCCGGACAGCATGAAAAAGAGGATCAGGGTCAGAAAAAGCGTGGCCTCGCAGAAGATGGGGAAGTAGGCCTCCCGGGCCGCGCCCATGCCTTCGAAGGGCGACGCCGTGTCCATGGCGGCGGCGATGGTGAAAAACCGGCCCAGCCCCAGCAGGTACAGGACGAGGATGATGTCCCCGTGCCAGGAGAACATGGGCGGCTGGCCGGCGATGGGGAGGAACAGCAGGGCCGTGACCGCCGTCGCCAGCGAGATCATGGGTCCCATCTTGAAGACATACGTGGTGCTGGTGCTGTAGACGGACCCTTTTTGAAACAGTTTAGACAGGGTGTAGTAGTTGATCAGGATCGGCGGGCCCTTTTTGCCGCCGAAAAACGCCTTGACCTTGAGGATCACCGCCGAAAAGAACGGCGCCGTCAGCATCGCCAGGAGCCAGAACAGAATAGATTTTATCATGGAATCCTCGCTAAACGAAAAACAGGAGCGCGACAATGGCCAGCAGGATGTAGCCGATGTACAGGTGAATGTCCCCGTGCTGGATCCATCTCAGTTTGTCGAACAAAAAGAGCACCGGCCGCACGACGCCGGGGGTCATCCCCTTTTCCGCGATGTCGTCCACATGGCTGTGGTAGTGGGTCCGGTCCGGGAACCGTCCTTTGATGGGCGGATGGGTCTCGTGGAGCGGGGCCACGGGTCGGAAGAATTCGAGGATCGATCCGGCGTAGGAAGACGCCGTGTACTGCATCCGGGGGGTGGGTTGGGTAAACCCGCATCCCCAGGTGCCGCCCCTGGAAACGGTTTTGTCCCGGTACAGCACCTTCCGCATGGCCAGAATCGTGAAGAAGACGATGAAAAAGACCGCCCCGCCCCGGGTGATGTTGCCGGTGATCTGGATGAAGGTTCCCAGTTCGCCCGGGTCGTACCCGAGCCCCAGGGCGGAGACCCCTTCCACCGCCATCAAGACGAACCCCGTGGGGAACAGGCCGATAACCAGGCAGGCGCCGGCCAGAATGATCATGGGCAGTCGCATGGCCGGGCCCACTTCGCCCACATCCCTGGCCGCATCGGTCCGCGGTTCGCCCTGGAAGACCACCCCCATCACCTTGGTGAAACAGGCCAGGGCCAGCCCGCCGATGATCGCCAGGCCCACGATGGCCGCCATGCAGGAGATAAAGGGCCGTCCGCCGGGCGTCGCGCCGCTGAATCCGCCGATGTAGATGAAAAACTCGCTGACGAACCCGTTCAGGGGCGGCAACCCCGAAATGGCCAGGGACCCCGCCAGAAACGTGGTTCCGGTCACCTTCATGTTTTTGAGGAGCCCGCCCAGGGCGTCCATGGTGCGGGTCCCGGTCTGCTGGAGCACCCCGCCGGCCCCCAGGAAGAGCAGGGACTTGAAGATGGCATGGTTCAGCACGTGAAGGAGTCCGCCCGCGAACCCCAGCATGGCCATCATCGGCCGGTCCGCCGCCGCGCCGATCATGCCGACGCCGAGCCCGATGAGGATGATGCCGATGTTCTCCACGCTGTGGTAGGCCAGGAGGCGTTTCAAATCGTGCTGTCCCAGCGCATAGACCACGCCAAGGATGCCGGAGACGATCCCGGCGATCAGGACGATCTCGCCGAAAACCGGCCCGTGGAACCCGATCAGCCCGTACATCCGCAGGATCCCGTAGATGCCGGTTTTGATCATCACGCCCGACATGACCGCCGAGATGTGGCTCGGCGCCGCCGGATGGGCGTGGGGCAGCCAGACGTGGAAGGGAAAGACGCCGGCCTTGGAGCCGAACCCGATGAAGGCGAAGACGAGGGCCAGGATTTTGGCCGCCTCGGGCATTGCCCCCACGCCCGCGAACGCGAACGTTCCGCTGTAGGCGTACACAACGCCGAAGGCCGCGAAGATGAACATGGCCCCCACATGGGAGAAGACGAAATAGAGGTAGGCGGCTCTCCGGTTTTCCGCCTCGCCGGGATTGTAAATGACCAGGAAAAAGGAGGACAGGGACATGATCTCCCAGGCCAGCATGAAGGTGATCATGTTGTCGGCGGCCACCACCAGGGCCATGGACCCGATCAGGAGGCTGAAGAAAAAATAGTTGACGGCCGTGGCCAGGGGTTTTTCAGCATGGTCCATATAGTGAAAGCTGTAGACGGCCGCCAGCATGGAGACGAGATGGATGGCGATAAGGAAAAACGCGGAAAGGCCGTCGATCCGGAACGCCAGGGTGAAGGCCTGGAGGTATTGGATGGAATAGAGGGTCGCGGCCTCCCCGGCCCGGGCCATCCAGGTTCCGGCATGGATCAGCCCCAGAAGGCAGCCGACCGAAATGAGCAGCGATGCCGCCGCCTTCATCGGATTGAAAAACCGTTGCAGGATCAGGGCGACGGCGCCCCCGGCGAAGATGAGCAGCAGAGACAGGAAAAACAATTCCATGGGTTCCTCTTGGCAATATGTTGCGTCAAGTGCGACCCTGGCCGGATCGGTCATTCACCGCGTCAAAGAAAACAAGCCTCTACCATCATTGCAGGCCCATTTCAAGAGATAAATGCGATTCAGCAAATGTTTTTGGTGTCAATCGAATAAAATCCGTCTTACTCTTCCGGTTGATCATCCGACCGGGCCGGCTTCACCCACCTCCCCTCTTTCCGGTACGAAAGGCTGATGGATTTGAGATTCTCCTTTTCCGCCAGAAACCGGTCTTTCATGCGTTTGAGCCAGGCCCGGTGCGTCACGGCCGCTTCGAGGCTGGTGAACATCTCGTGCTCGCCCTTCTGGACGTCGAAGACGGGCCGCCCCTCTTCCATGGAAACGGTTCCGGGGTTGCTGCAGAGCATGCACCGGACCCGGTTGTTGTCGAAAAACCGGAAGGTCCGGCCCCCGCAAACCGGGCAGGCCGGTCCGGCTTCCTCGCGAGGTTCGCCGAACAGCGCCGACGCCAGTTCAACCGCCGCGGTCTTGTTGGCGTCGTCGTAGAAGATCTCCCCCGGAAGGGCGCCGTAGATGATCCGGGTGGCCTTCAGATCCGCCAGCAGCAGCTTGAAAAAGCTCTCCAGCCCCAGTTGGGTGTACCCCTCCCGGTCTTCGATGCCGGCGATGCCCACGGCCACGGCCGGCTTGCCCCACAGGGTTTCGGCATGGTTGTAGAGGGCCAGCCCCCGGTCCGAGAGTCGTTTGAAGACGGAGCTGGGTCCCAGAAAATAAGTGGGCGCGGCGGCGATAAAGGCGTCGGCCGCCAGAATCTCGTCGATCAACTGATTGAAATCGTCCTTGATAACGCAGCCTTTTTCGCCGAAGAGACAGGCATAGCACCCCCGGCAGGGCTGGATGTCGAACGCGGAGAGGCGGACCATCCGGAGATCGTGATCGGTTTCGATGTTCCGCGAAATTTCCTTGACCATGATTTCGGAATTGCCGAGGTTCCGGGAGGATCCGATGAGGGCGAGGATGGTTTTCATGATAGCTCCTTTTATGAGGGACAGAGGGACAGAGGGACAGAGGGACAGAGGGACAAAGGGACAAAGGGTTCGATGTTTCGACATGAGGGCTTACGACGGCGGGGCGTTTGTGTCAACCGGGAATCGACATGGGTCGGCCGGCGGCGCCGGTGATTGCCGATTGACAGCGGCGGGTTCTTTTGAAATATATTTGGGTTTTTGACTGACAACAACGATCCGGAGGGAACATGGAAAAGCTCAATGTGGTGAAATTTGGCGGAGAAGATATCGAAAATGTTCTGGCGAAACTGGATGGCAAGGAGCTGGACGACCTGGCCTTCGGCGCGATTCAACTGGACAAGGACGGGACCATCCTCTCCTACAACGCCGCCGAGGCGAAGATCACCGGTCGCCGGGCCGAGGACGTCATCGGTAAGAATTTTTTCAAGGATGTGGCCCCCTGCACCCGCCGGCCGGAGTTTTACGGGGTTTTCAAGGAAGGGGTGGAGAAAGACGCGCTGAACACCATGTTCGAGTACGTCTTCGATTACAAGATGAACCCCACCAAGGTGAAAGTCCACATGAAAAAGGCCCTGGCGGGAAACAGCTACTGGATTATCGTCAAGCGCATCTGAGGCGAAACCGGAAGAAACGTCACCCGCGGTTGAGGATCGACTGGATCTCCATCATGCGGGTCACATGATAATCGGCCTTCAACGCGTCGTTGCCGTAGGCGGCGAACCGGACCCCGGCGGCTGCCGCCGCCTGCTCATCCAGCGGCGAGTCGCCGATATAGAGCATTCGGTCCGGCGGGAGGTCGAAGGCCGCCAGCGCCTTGAAGAGCGGTTCGGGGTGGGGCTTGGGATGGGTCACGTCCAGGGCCGTCACGACCTGGTCGAAGGCGTCCTCCAGCCCGAATTCCGTCAGGACCCGGGCCATGGTGTCGGACCGGTTGGTGACGACGGCCGTCCTGAACCCCCGCCGGAGCCAGCCCAGGAGGTCCCGGAGGCCGTCGGCCATCTCCATTTCGGGGATAAACGGGGTGTACCCCATCTTACGGCGGAAGGCCTGGGCCGCCTCGAAATCGGTGGGCGATGGAAAAAGGTGGGCGATGGCCTTGTCCGCGGTGTGCATCTGAACGTATTCAAACTGGGAAGGGGTCAAATTTGGCTTGCCGAATTCGCTTAGAATCCGGTTATAGTAGGCCGTATTGGCCCTTACCGTATCGAACAGGACGCCGTCGCAGTCGAAGGCCACCGCCGCAATGGGGGTCATGAGGGGTTTTTGCCCGTTTCGTCCGGGTTGGCGGCGATGTTGCCGTAAACCGGGATGGTGATGGACGGCTGGATCTTGCTGTCCGTCTTCAGGACCACGGCGTTGAAGTAGCGCGCTTTGCCCCGCCGCTGATTTGCAATGGTCAGCACGTACTCCTTGTGGGTCCCTTTTTCGATGGTGTCCAGCTTGACGTCGATGTCCCCTTTCCGTCGGGCGCGCATGCCCGTGACATTGAAATCGTACTTCTCCTCGGTCACGATGGTCACCTTCGCCGCGATCTTGTCCCCGGATTTGCCGTTGAGCCGGACCCGGCTCGGGCGAATGGACGCGAAGTTATCCACCTGTCCCGAGATGGTCATTCTGATCCTCCCGGCATCGGGATCACTGGTGTAAACCGTGATGGTTTTCCTGAGAGTGCGCCCGCCGTAGCCCCGGGTGTTGACCTTGATCTTGATTCGTCCCTCCCCGCCGGGAGGGATCCGCCGCGTGTAGGATGCGGCCGCGCAGCCTCACCCGGTCTTGACTTTTTGGATCTCCAGGGTGTCGCTCCCCTTGTTCTGGATGACGAAATCATGCACCACTTCGGTTCCTTCCACCACCGGGGGGAAGGTATGCCCGGGCTCCGGCGCCACCGCCACCGGTTCGGCCAGGGCGGCGGAAATCCCGGCGGAGACCCAGAAGGCGGCCGCCAGCAGCAGGACGATCCATTTTTTTGTCGATCTAAACATCTTCAATGCTCCTTGCTTGAGGGAAAGATATTGACCTTTATTATAAAGTTGCCCTTACGTAAAAGACGATTGTGAGTATTTTGGGCGGGTTTGTCAAGGCTCTTCTCTTTAGCTGTTGACGCTTTCCCCGTTTTCCGCTATACAATTCTTACCCATGACCGGCAGGAAGCCGGCCGCCCCTTTTCGTCTCTGTTTAGAAACCCCATCGCGCCACGAAGAAAGCCCGCATCAGGAAGATGCGGATCACGTTCGTGGTTTTTTTTTGCCAAACGGAGGAAATCATGCAAAAAGGCTTTCGCGCACTGTGTTTGACGGTCATTGGCGTTCTTCTCGCGGGCGTCGCCCATGCCCATTTCGGCATGGCGATCCCGTCCGACAGCATGGTCATGGAATCGGACAAGCGATCCGTCCATCTGACCCTCTCCTTTTCCCATCCCTTTGAAATGATCGGCATGGACATGGAAAAACCCAAGGTCTTCGGGGTCATGGCCAACGGACGGAAAGAAGACCTGCTGGGCGCTCTCCAAAAGACCCAGGTCATGGGCCGCGCCGCGTGGGAGGCGGACTACCGGATCAAACGCCCCGGCGTCTATAAATTCTTTATGACGCCGACGCCCTACTGGGAGCCGGCCGAGGACTGCTTCATCATCCACCATACCCAGGCCGTGGCGACGGCGTTCGGCGTCGACGACGGGTGGGATGAAGAAATTGGCCTCGAAACCGAAATCGTTCCCCTGGCCAAACCCTACGGCCAGTACGCCGGCAACCTGTTCCAGGGGATCGTGAAACTGAACGGCGAGCCCGTGCCGTACGCGGAAGTCGAGGTGGAGTATTTCAACGGGGACAACGCCGCCGCGGCCCCGACGGACTATATGATCACCCAGACGATCAAATCGGACGCCGACGGCGTTTTCAGCTACGCCGCCCCCGTCGCCGGCTGGTGGGGATTCGCGGCCCTCAACTCCGCGGATTACACGCTCAAGCACGACGGCGAGGACAAGGATGTGGAACTGGGCGCGGTGATCTGGGTGAAGTTCCACGAGTGGGGAAAGCGGTAGGACGGCCCGGTGCATATTTCCGAAGGCGTGCTGTCGGGGCCGGTGCTGGCCTCGGGTATGGTGCTGGCGGCGGCGGGAACCGCCGTGGGGATGAAGCGTCTGGATTATGACCGGATCGCCCATACGGGCATCCTGTCGGCCTCCTTTTTCGTGGCATCCCTGGTCCACGTGCCCGTCGGACCGTCCAGCGTCCACCTGATCCTGAACGGGATCGTGGGGCTGCTGCTGGGATGGGCCGCCTTCCCCGCCATCCTGGTGGCCCTGCTGCTCCAGGCCATGCTCTTCCAGTTCGGCGGGATCACCACCCTGGGGGTCAATACGGTGATCATGGCCCTGCCGGCCGTGATGGTCTACCACCTGTTCAGTCCGCTGATCCGGAAAGGACCGGCCGTCGCCCTCGGGGCCGCCTTCGGCTGCGGCGCGCTGTCCGTCCTGTTGTCGGCGGCGATCATGGCGGCGAGCCTGATCTTCACCCAGGAAAGCTTTCTGGAAGTCTCCTATGCCGTGATCGCCGCCAACATCCCGGTCATGATCATCGAAGGCATTATCGCGGCCTTTTGCGTATCCTTTCTCAGGCGGGTCCGCCCTTCCCTTCTGCCGGGAACGGCGCCGCCTTCGGGATGAAAGAAGGAAACGACATTTTGAAATTACACCGCGACATCATCATCGTCATGGCTTTTCTGCTGCTGGCGCCCGGCGCGGCCCGGGCCCACCGGGTGTCGGTCTTCGCGTGGGTGGAGGGCGACGTCGCCCACGTGGAAGGCAAATTCGCGGGCGG
Organism: uncultured Desulfobacteraceae bacterium; assembly: GCA_964652715.1. Lineage (GTDB taxonomy): Bacteria > Desulfobacterota > Desulfobacteria > Desulfobacterales > JAABSP01 > JAABTD01. Next base: position 3,727 of record CAZZBE010000100.1, on the reverse strand, counting down.
GAACCCCGTCAAGGGCGGCGAAGTCATCGTCAAAGGGCCCGGCGGAAAGACGCTGATCACCGGGGAAACCGACGATCAGGGCGCCTTCTCTTTCCAAATTCCCCAAAAATCGGACCTGAAAGTGGTGATTTCCGCCGGCATGGGTCACCAGGGCGACTGGACCATCCGGGCCGGCGAGATCGAGACGGTGTCGGGGGACCGCCCTGAAATGCCGGCGGAGACCGCCCAACCGGTCGCCCGCGAGACGACGAGGGAGTCCGTCGAAGCGTCGTCTTCGGAGCATGGGCGACCGGACGCCGTCGCCCCCGGGCAGATTCAGGCAGCCGTGGAGAAGGCCCTGGACAAAAAGCTGAAACCGGTCATCCGGATGCTGGCGGACGAGCGCCGGGCGGTGAGCGCCACGGAGATCTTCGGCGGGATCGGCTACATCTTCGGCCTCGTCGGGGTGGCCGCCTATGTCGCGTCCCGCAGGAAAACGGCGTCCGGAGGCAAGGGCTCCGGAAACAAGCACCCCGGAGACAAGCACCAATGATCGCCGAACCCTTTGCCGTCGGCCGGTCGCCCATCCACCGAATGGACCCCCGCCTCCGGGTCGTGCTGGCGACGGTCTTTTCCTTTCTGGCGGCGCTCTCCAACGGCATCCCGACCTTGGCCGGCGGCCTGGCGTTTTCAGTGCTGCTGGTCGCCGCCGCCCGGCTGGACGTGGGCCTGCTGGTCCGGCGGCTGCTGCCCCTCTGGGGTTTCCTGCTGCTGCTCTGGCTGGTGCTGCCCCTCACCCACAAGGGGGAAACGCTGTACACCATCGGACCGTTCCCCGCCACCCGGGAGGGGCTGCTGTTGTCGGCCCGGATCACGCTCAAATCCCATGCCATCCTGCTGGCCTTCACCGCCTGGGTGGCCACCATGAGCTTCGTCACCCTGGGGCATGCCCTCAACCGGCTGCGGGCGCCCGAAAAGATCGTCCATCTGCTGCTGCTCACGTACCGGTACATCTTCGTCCTGGAGGAAGAATACGGGCGGCTGCTCCGGGCGGCCCGGCTGCGGGGATTCCAGCCGGGAACGAACCTCCACACCTACCGCACTTACGCCTATCTCATCGGCATGCTCTTTCTGAGAGCCGCCGACCGGGCCCAGCGGGTCCACCGGGCCATGCAGTGCCGAGGGTTTCAGGGAAAATTTTATTCCCTCTACCGGTTCAGGGCCGCCCCATCCGACTGGATCGGCGCCGCGGCCATGACGGTCGCGATGATCGGCCTGGTTTACCTGGAATGGAAAACCCACAACCTGTCATAGCCCTGAAGGGGATCTCCTTCACCTATCCCGCCGGAAAAACCGCCCTGGATCGGATCGATCTGACGGTTTACGAAGGAGAACGGATCGGCCTGCTGGGCCCCAACGGCAGCGGCAAGACCACCCTGTTTCACATTATCATGGGCCTGCTTCAGCCCACCGCCGGATCCATGGCATTCTTTGGACATCCGCTTAAAGATCCACGGGATTTCAAGGCGATCTACCGCCAGATCGGTCTCCTCTTCCAGGACGCCGACGACCAGCTCTTCTGCCCCTCCGTGCTGGAGGATGTGGCCTTCGGCCCGCTCAACATGGGCGCGCCCCGGGAAGAGGCGATCCGCATCGCCCGAAAGACCCTGGCCCATCTCGGGCTGGAGGGCTTCGAGGACCGCTTCCCGCATCATCTGTCCGGCGGCGAAAAACGGTTCGTCTCCCTGGCCACGGTGCTCGCCATGTCCCCCCGGGCGCTTCTCCTGGACGAACCGACCACCGGCCTCGACGCCCAGACCCGGACCCGCCTCATCGACGTGCTCAGGGGCCTGGACCTGTCCTACCTGATCATCTCCCACGACATGGCGTTTCTGTCCGAAATCACCGACAAAGTCTATGCCATGGAAAAGGGCAGGCTCTACACGGAGGAAAAAGTTCGCCTCCACCGGCACGTCCATGCCCATCCGCATGGCGCCCACCCCCACGAACACCGCTAAGACGCGATGCGCAGGTTCTATCTTCCCCCTGAAGCGCTAAACACCCCGGAACCGGTCATCTCCGGCCCCGACGCCAACCATATCAAAAACGTGCTCCGGCTCAAACCGGGTCAAACCATCGCGGTCTTCGACGGACAGGGCAACGCCTATGAGGCCGTCATCAGAACCCTCTCAACCGACAGCGTGGCCATTTCCCCTGGCGCCGCGGTGCGTTCCGAACCGAATCGCCCCGTGGAGATCACCCTGGCCCAGGCCCTGCTTAAATCCGGGAAGATGGATACCCTTGTCCGCCAGATCACCGAACTGGGCATCGCCCGCTGGGCGCCTTTTATCGCCGAACGATCGGTTCCCCGCCCGGACCCCGGGCGGGCCGGTAAAAAACGCGCCCGATGGGAGACCATCGCCAGGGAAGCCATGAAGCAGTGTGGCCGGAACCGGATGCCGGAGGTCGGCGGCGTTGCGGGATTCGACGATATCCTCGAAATGACGACCGATACCGATCTGAGCCTGATTTTTTATGAGGCCGAAAAAACGCCGATCGATCTGCTGTCCCTTTCGGAGTCGATGCCCCGCCCGAAAACCCTCCTGATCATCGTCGGCCCGGAGGGCGGATTCACCGAATCGGAAATCGAACGGGCCGAGGCGTTCAACATTCTCCGCGGATCCCTCGGACCCCGAATTTTAAGGGCCGAAACCGCCGCCCTGGCCGCCGCCACCCTCATCCAGTTTCTTTTTGGCGACATGAGAGAAAAAACACCTTGACATCATCGCGCGAATTGGGTACAAGTCGGTTTCGGTTTTGAGCCGAGGTAGCTCAGTCGGTAGAGCAGGGGACTGAAAATCCCCGTGTCGGCAGTTCGATTCTGTCCCTCGGCACTTTAAAAATCAAGGGCTTACGGCAAACACGCTGTAAGCCTTTTTTCTTTGTGTGAGATTCTGTGTGAGAAACTTTTCGAACTCTCTCACACAGCGACTTCATCAGATCGCCGGCTCTGTTCTGTGTTGGTAAAATCTGACCCACTTGCGGACAGCATTATCACTGACGCCGTATTTTCTTCCCGTACCAGCGTACCCCAACTCCTGGACATCCTTTTCCAAGGTTTCAAAGTCTGGTCTTTCCACCTTGCGCAACCAGAACTCCTTATGCTTATGGGCCGGCTTTTTGATCCGATCCTTTTTATTATTGCCGTTAAAAAGATCGAGATCATCCAGCTTGCTCATCGCGTTGCGCTCGGCTTCGCCTACTGAGTGCAGGTATCTCTCCGTAGTGCGTCGCACTTCGTGGCCTAAAATCCGCTGAATCACGCCGATGGGCACTCCCTGATCATCCAATATCGATGCCGTGAGGTGCCTGAGCGGATGGAACCGAAAGTAACGGACCCCCGCCTTTTTGCACAGAGAGGTCATTATCTTCTTCCGGTCTCCATAAGGGCCGCTCATCATCCTGCCCTCTTTCCGACTCCAGTACGAATGCCAGAAAACCCATGGAATTTGAGGATCTCGTGTCTCAAAACGGTACTTCAAGATGTCGTAGAGCTTCGAAACCATGGGAACATCTCTTGGTTCTCGGTTTCCGCCCTTCTTTTTCCGGGTCCAAAGAGTGACCAGGCGACTATCGAAATCAACATCATCCCATGTCAGCCCATTAATCTCACCGACTCTGGCTGCCGTACAGAGAATCGACCACAGGTAGTCTTGGGTATCCGGATCGGCTGAATCAATGACCTTAA
>CAZZBE010000099.1:12251-15800 GCA_964652715.1 uncultured Desulfobacteraceae bacterium | reverse complement strand
GGTTCCGGCGCGGCTTTTTGTTCACTTCGATGGATTTGATGTACCGGCTCTTCTTTCAAGTCCAACCCGGCGATGATCCAATACAAAATGGCGATGGGGCAGGGGTGTTGGCTGATGATGTCGTCGATGCGGGATTCGTCCATGGGGGGTGCCGCCCCGAAGATTCTCGCTTATGATGATTGCGACTTGGAAGCTGAAATAACGGCTTACATTTGGACAGACAGTTCAAAACCTTTACCTTGTTCTCACCGCTCACACCGCCAAATATCGCTCCTGAATATCTTTATTTTCCAGCAGCTCCTCTTTGGTCCCCTTAAACCGGACGATCCCCTTGTCGATGACATAACCGCGGTCGGAGACCGATAAAGCGAACCGGGCGTTCTGCTCCGACAGGAGAACGGGCATCTGCGATTTGAGACCGAGGATGACTTCGCCCACCGATTCCACGATGACGGGAGCCAGACCTTCGCAGGGTTCGTCCAGGAGCAGGAGGCGGGGGTTGCCGGCCAGGGCCCGGGCAATAGCGAGCATCTGCTGTTCGCCGCCGGAGAGGGCGCCGCCCTGCCGGTTCCGCAGGTTGGCCAGAAGCGGAAAGGTGTTGTAGAGGCGGGGACGGTCCCAGGGGGGGAGGCCGGGGCGTGGCGGGAGTTCGGCCACTTCCAGGTTTTCTTCCACGGTGAGGTCGGGGAAGATGCGGCGGTCTTCGGGAACGAATCCGATGCCGCGCCGGACCGTTTCGTGGACGGGCCGCCGGGTGATCACCGCGCCGTCGAATTTGACTTCTCCTTTTGCCGGCGGCTGATACCCCATGATGCCCCGCAGGGTGGTGGTCTTTCCCGCCCCGTTTCGGCCCAAAAGGCAGACGCTCTCCCCCGGCGCCACGGTCAGGCTGACGCCCTGGAGCACGTGGCTGTCGCCGTAGTAGACGTGGATGTCGGCGACCTCAAGCATCCCCTCAAACATCCAAAGACCCTCCAAGATAGGCCGCCTTTACTTCGGCGTTGCCCCGGATTTCCTCGGCCGTCCCCTGGGCCAGCAGCCGCCCCTGATGGAGGACGAAGATGTAGGAGGCCACCGAAAAGACGACTTTCATGTCGTGCTCGGTGAGGAAAAAGTGGGTGTCGGCGGCATCCGCCAGGTCTTTGATGAGGCCGATCATCCGGTCGGTCTCCCCGGGGGTCATGCCGGCGGTGGGTTCGTCGAGCATCACCAGCCGGGGACGGCGGGCCAGGACGATGGCCATCTCCACCAGCCGCTTGTCGCCATAGGCCAGGGCGTGGGCCGGCCGCCGCGCCTCGGAGAGGATGCCGACCCGGTCCAGAAGATCTTCGGCTTCCGTGAACAGCGCCTTTTCCGTTTTGAGTTTTCCCCAGAACGCAAACCCTTTGCGGTGATGGAGGAGCAGGGGCGCCAGCACGTTCTCGATCACCGTCAGGTCCGGAAAAATGTTGGTCACCTGGAAAGACCGGAGCAATCCCCGCCGGGCCAGCCGGTGGGCGGGCATGCCGGTGATCTCGTCGCCGTCGAAAAAAACCCGGCCGGCGGACGGCGGAAACCGCCCGGACACGGTGTTGTAGAAGGTCGTCTTGCCCGCGCCGTTGGGACCGATGAGGGCCGCCAATCCGCCCTGGGGGACCTCCAGCGAGACGTCCGACAGGGCCGTGAACCGGCCGAAATTCCGGGTCAGGCCCGTCACTTCGAGAATGGGACGGCTCACGGCGTCCCCCTTCTCCGACGCCACAGGTGGAGCAGCGACCCCAGAATCCCCCTGGGGAAAAAGATCACCACGGGGATGAGAATGCCGCCGAGAAAGAGCATCCAGTTGTTGGTGTAGTGGGTGATGATCTGCTCCAGGATGAAGAAGACGGCGGCGCCGAAGGCCGGTCCGAAAAAGACCCCGGCCCCGCCCAGGATCGTCATGAGCACCGGGTGGGCCGAAAAGCTCCAGTGCATGAAATCGGGGGTGGCCATGGTGTTGAAGAGGCAGAAGAGGCCGCCGGCCAGCCCGGCCAGCCCCCCCGCGATCACGAAGGCCGCCAGCCTTACCCCTCGGACGTTGGCGCCCACGAAGGCCAGCCGCTCCTTGTTCTCGCGCACGGCGGCGAGCATCAGCCCGAAAGGCGACCGGACGACCCGCCACAGGACGGCCGCGCCGAGACAGACGACCGTCAGGACGAACAGATACATGACCGTGGGTGAAAACAGGCTCCATTCGAGGGTGAAGACCCGCAGGGGCGGCAGGGCGAAGACCGGCAGGCCGTCGCTGCCGCCGGTCAGCTCCCGCCAGTTGTGCGCGATGGTAAAGAGCATCATGCCGAACCCGAGGGTCAGCATGGCGAAAAAAATTTCATCCAGCCGGACGCAGAGGTAGCCGATGATCAACGACACGAACGCCGCTGTAACAATTCCGGCGATCAGCAGGAGCCAGAGGGAGCCGTGCCCCTGACCGATGAGCAGGGCCACGGTGTAGGCCCCCACGCCGAAAAAGCCCCCCTGCCCGAAGGAGAGCAGGCCGGTGTAGCCGAAGAGCAGATTGAAGCTCATGGCGAAGAGCGCCATGATGAGGATTTCGGTGAGGATCATGGTCCAGTAGACGGGCAGGAAAAAGGGGCAGGCGACCAGGATCAGCACCCCCGCAGCCGGGGGAAGGGCGGTTTTCAGCAGGGCTTCCCATTGATCCGACACGTCAGCCCTCCCGTCCGAAAAAGCCCCGGGGACGGATCAGCAGTACCGCCGCCAGCAACAGGTAGGGCAGGGCCATCTGGGCCCGACCGGCGAAAACCGTTCCGAAGGATTCCAGCAGCCCGAGGATCAGGGCCCCCACGAAAGCGCCGGGGAAGCTCCCCAGACCGCCCGAGACCACCACGATAAAGCTCTCGATGATGATCCGCTCGCCCATGGAGGGCGCCACGCTCTGCTGGGGCGCGGCCAGGGCGCCGCCAAGGGCCGCCAGCCATGTCCCGAAGGCGAAGACGCCGGTAAACAGCAGCGGAACCCGGATGCCGATCCCCTCGGCCATCTCCCGGTCCATGGCCGCCGCCCGGATGATCTTTCCCCACCGGGTAAACCGGAAAAATCCCCACAGGGAAAGGCCGATGACCGGGCCGAAAATCACCAGGAAGATCCGGTAGACCGGATAGGTGTGGTCGAAGAGCGGAAACGAGCCGGACAGGATCGCCGGCGCGTCCACCACATGGTACCCGGCCCCCCATATCATCCGGACGGCGTCGTCGAGGACCAGCAGAATGGCGAAGGTCAGGAGCAACTGGAAGGTGATGTCCCGGCCGTAGACCTTTCGCAACAAAAACCGTTCGATGACGACGCCCAGAACGGCCACCAGCAACGGCCCCAGGATCAGCCCCGCCCAGAACGACGGCATGACATGCATGATCTGCATGCAGGAGTAGGCTCCCAGCATGAACAGGGATCCATGTGCGAAATTGAGGATGCCCAGCACGCCGAAGACCGTGGTGAGGCCAACGGAGATGAGGAAGAGGAGCATGCCCCAGCTGAGGCCGTTCAGGAGGTTGACGACGAAGCTTTCCATAA
>CAZZBE010000099.1:0-12151 GCA_964652715.1 uncultured Desulfobacteraceae bacterium | reverse complement strand
GCTTTCCATAACCCTCTAAAATACAGGCCCGCGATGTTGTGGTAAAATGCAAAAAGCGGAAAAAGTCGCTTTACACAAAATGGGATCCATCACATCTTGCAACCCGTCTCCGACACCGGCGGCGTGATCTCGGCGCCCTCATAGACTTTCATGGGCTTAAGGATCCGGATGTCATAGTCGGGATCGGCGGCGGTCTTTCCCCAGCAGGCGGGGGTGACGGCCTGGTGATCCTCGGGCCGGATGGTGATGGTTCCCACGGGGAGTTCGATGCTCAACCCTTCCAATGCGGCGACGATGGCCTCTTTGTCCACGGAATCGGCCTTGACGGCGGCGGCTTTGTAGGTCTGCACCGCGCCGTAGGCCCCGTGGGCGTTGTAGGAGGGGTATGCGCTGTACCGGTCGCGGTACGCCTTGACAAACGCCTTGTTCACGGCGGAATCGTTGGCGTCGAACCAGTAGCGGGTTCCCACCCAGACCCCTTCGGGCATGGTGTCGCGCAACGCGGTCAGCACTTCGGTGGCCGCGCCCAGGGTGAGCAGCACCTCGAAGTCGCCGTTGAAAAACCCCATCTCTTTCCCCTGGCGGACGAAATCGATGAGGTTGCCGCCCCATAGCGAAATCAGCACGCCGTCGGGCTTCTGGCCGATGATCCGGGTGATGTAGGAACTGAAGTCCGTGGTCTTGAAGGGCGGAAAGGCGACCTCGTTATCGGGGAAGAATTCGGCGTCCGGCTTGACATCTTTCAGGGATTTTTTGAAATATTCCCAGGATTGATGGCCGAAGGCGTAGTCGGGCCCCACGGTGGTCCATTTCCTGGCCCCGGTCTCGGCGGCGATGCGGGCGGCGGTGCCGACATTTTGGGCCAGATTGAGGGAAATCCGGAAGGTGTATTTGTTGCAGACCTCGCCGGTGACGTCCGGGGTGGCGGCGTGGGTGATGATCAACGGGGTTTTCATCTGGACCAAAGCGGGCACCACCGATTTGGCCACGCCGCTGGAGTCGAGGCCGATGAGACAGTCCACCTTTTCCTGGAAGACCAGTTTCCGGATGGCCCGAAGCGCCACGTCCGGCTTGCCCGTGGAGTCTTCGAAATAGCCCTCCACCGGCCGACCAAGGATGCCGCCGGCCGCATTGATCTCCTCGATGGCCATATCGGCGCCCATGCGGGCGAACTGGCCGTAGGTGGCGAAGGGTCCGGACATGATGTAGACGAACCCCAGTTTAACGGGCGACTTGGCCAAAACGGGCGTCGCGACGAGGGCGACGGCCAGGATCGTGATCCACAGGATCGACAACAATTTCTTCATGCTCCCCTCCTACCTATGTGTTTCGGTTGACGGTTTGTATCATAAAAAAGAATATACCGGAAATCAGGCTGATGGTGAAGGAAAACTTTTTCCCGTTGCGGCATCTACATCGGCCCAAGACGCAAAATACAAAAAGAACCCCATTGAAAACCGCCGGGGCTTCTGGTTTTATGGCATCGTTTTGAAAAATCATGCTGTGATGCTGTGGATACATCCGACGGAGAGGAGAAAGCGGTTATGAATTTCGGCAAACAACCCCAACCCGGACAACAACCCCCGCCCGGCGCGAACCAGCCTTCCAACAACTGGTGGCGGGTCGCCCTGTTTATTTTGGCCTGGTTTCTGATTATCTACATGTTCCGGCCCTATGGCGGCCCCCAGCCGGTGGAGCTGACCTATACCGAATTCAAATCCATGGTGCGGCGGGGCGACGTGGCCCAGGCGACGTTCAGAGGTCAGGAGATCTCCGGACAGCTCGAAAAGGGCGTTCAGGTCGACGGCCAGACGGATCAACAGGGGTCGGAAGAAAAGGCCCAAAGCGTCTCCAACGATCAGGGCGACGCTTCGGGGGAAGGAGGCGAAGGAAATCAGGCGCAGGATCAAAAACAAGGCCGCCCCTTCCACACGGTGATGCCCACCCTGGAAGACCCGGAACTCATGACGCTTCTGGAGAAAAACGACGTGATCATCCGGGCCGAGACCCAGGAGACGCCCTGGCTGGTCCGGATTCTGGTCTCCGTGCTGCCCTGGGTGCTCATCATCGGTTTTTTCATCTGGTCGAGCAAAAAACTCCAGGAGCGCATGGGCGGCGGCCCCGGCGGCGGCATCTTCGGATTCGGCAAATCCAAAGCCAAACTCTACGACAAGTCCAGTTCGGAAGCGAGCTTCGAAGATGTGGCCGGACTGTCCAACGCCAAGAAAGAGCTGGAAGAGATCATCGGCTTCCTTAAGGAACCGGAACGATACCGATCCCTGGGCGCGGAGCTGCCCCGGGGCATCCTGCTGGTGGGACCGCCCGGTACCGGCAAAACGCTCATGGCCAAAGCCGTGGCCGGCGAGGCGGACGCGCCCTTTTTCAACATCTCCGGATCGGAGTTCATCGAGATGTTCGTGGGCGTGGGCGCTTCCCGGGTCCGGGACATGTTCAAGGACGCCAAGAAAAACGCTCCCTCCATCATCTTCATCGACGAAATCGATTCCATCGGACGGGTGCGCGGCTCCGGCGTCGGCGGCGGCCATGACGAGCGGGAACAGACTCTCAATCAGATTCTCAACGAAATGGATGGTTTCTCGCCCCATGAATCGGTGGTGGTGATGGCCGCCACCAACCGTCCCGATGTCCTGGACGCCGCCCTGGTGCGGCCCGGTCGGTTCGACCGCCGGGTCACCCTCAATCTGCCCCGGAAAAAGGCCCGGAAGGAGATCCTGGAAGTCCATGTCAGGGACGTGACACTGGCCGAGGAGGTGGACTTGTCGGTGGTGGCCGACCGGACGACGGGTTTTTCCGGCGCCGACCTGGAGAACCTGGTTAACGAGGCGGCTCTCCTGGCGGCCCGGGAAGGCAAAAAACAGGTGGAGCAGGACGACTTCGCAGCGGCCCGGGACAAGATCCTCATGGGCATCGAACGGGAGGACGTGATCAGCGACGAAGAGAAAGAACTCATCGCCTACCACGAGGCCGGCCACGCCATGATGGCCCGGATGCTGCCCGGCGCCGACCCCCTGGGCAAGGTGACCATCGTCCCTCGGGGCCAGTCCCTGGGCGCCACCGAGCAGATACCGGAGGAGAATCGGTACACCCGGACACGGGACTACCTGTTGAAGCGCGTCGCCATCCTCCTGGGCGGACGGGCCGCCGAACGGCTGACCTTCGAGGACGTGTCCACCGGCGCGGCCGACGACCTGAAAAAAGCCACCCAGATGGCCCGGCGAATGGTCTGTCAGTGGGGCATGAGCGAAAAGCTGGGCTCCACTACCTTCCGACAGGGCGAGGACCACCCATTTTTAGGGCGGGAGATCTCCGAGCCCAAGGACTTCAGCGAACACACCGGCCGCATTATCGACGAAGAGGTCCAGCGCATCATCGCCGAGTGCGAAGCCGCGGCCATGGAAAACCTCTCCACCTGCCAGAACCAGCTCAAAGTGCTGGCCGAGGCCCTCCTGGAACACGAAACGCTGACCGACGCGGAGATCGACGAGATTCTGGCGAAAAACGACGGCGAGGAGGCGTGTTTGCGGCAGGCGTAAAGCATTGCTTTATCAAAATGCGCGAACCATGCTTGGGCGGTTCGCGCATTCCGTCTTGCCTTGACTTTGCTGCATACCGACATATTTTTATGAGTTAAGCGCTGAATGCGAAGCGTTTATGATTTCGTTAACAATATTAAAAACATAAGAGTCAAAAATGCCCACATCACAACGCATCGACCTGGTTCTTGATGGCGCCGTCTATCGCCGCATCCGCTTGTTGGCTGAAAACGAAGGGGTTTCCTTGCCGGTGAAGGCGAGGGACTTGATCAAAGAGGCGCTTGAAATTCAAGAGGATGTGTATCTTTCGAAACTCGCCGATGAACGCGAGGGAAGCTGGGACGAATCGTCCGCTTTGCCCCATGAGGATGTCTGGTCGTCCCAATATATACAGTAGTTTGAAATTATATCCTTTCGTTTAATCATTCACCGATCCCCGCCCTAAATCTATTGCAAGAAATGACGAAAAAAGAAGCAATATTATCCCCCCGCGACCGCATCCGCGAGATCGAAACCCGCATCTCAAAAACCATGGGCGAGGATCGCTACAAACTCATCGGCGAAATCCGGCGCATCAAAAAGCTGCCGGCCAAAGCGCGGAACTCCGATAAAACCGCCGCCCGCATCGACCGGCTGGAAAAACGGCTCCAAAATGCCGTTCAAAAGCGGGAAAAACGCGCCGGCGCCGTCCCCCGGCCCGATTACGACGAGAACCTGCCCATCGTCGCCAAACGGGAGGAGATCATCGACGCCATCCGGAACCACCCGGTGGTGGTGGTCTCGGGCGAGACCGGGTCCGGCAAGACCACCCAATTGCCCAAGTACTGCCTGGAGGCCGGCCGGGGCGTGGACGGCGTCATCGGCTGCACCCAGCCCCGGCGGATCGCGGCCATCACCGTGGCCAACCGGATCGCCGAAGAACTCGGAGAGAAAACCGGCGAATCGGTGGGCTACAAGATCCGGTTCACGGACAAATCCTCGCCGTCCTCCTACATCAAGCTGATGACCGACGGGATTCTGCTGGCCGAAACCCAGTCGGACCGCTTCCTCAACGAATACGACACGATCATCGTGGACGAGGCCCACGAGCGGAGCCTCAACATCGACTTCACCCTGGGCATCCTCAAGACCCTGGTCCGGCGGCGCAAGGACCTCAAGCTCATCATCACCTCGGCCACCATCGACACCGAGAAATTTTCCAGGGCCTTTGACAACGCGCCGGTGATCGAGGTGTCGGGCCGGATGTTCCCGGTGGATGTCCTGTATGAACCGCCGGCGGCGTCGGACGACGACGATGCCGGGCATGTGGACGCCGCCGTCCGGGCCGTGGAAAAACTCCAGCGGGAGCGGCCTTACGGCGGCGACGCGCTGGTCTTCATGCCCACGGAGGCGGACATCCGGGAGACCTGCGAGCTGCTGGAGGGGCGCGATTTCACCGGCGTGACGGTGATGCCGCTTTTCGCCCGGCTGTCGGCCGGGGAGCAGTCACGGGTTTTCTCCAGCGTCCGGGGCCGGAAGATCATCGTGGCCACCAACGTGGCCGAAACCTCCATCACCATTCCGGGGATCAAGTTCGTGGTGGATACCGGCCTCGCCCGCATCTTACAGTACTCCCCCCGGACCCGGACCACGGCCCTGCCGGTGGCGCCCATCTCCCGCTCCAGCGCCGACCAGCGGAAGGGCCGGTGCGGCCGGGTCCAGAACGGCGTCTGCATCCGCCTCTATTCCGAAGAGGACTACGAAAACCGGCCCCGGTTCACGCCGCCGGAGATCCTCCGGTCCAACCTGGCCGAGGTCATCCTGCGGATGATCTCCCTTCGGTTGGGCGAGATCGCCGATTTCCCCTTCATCGACCCGCCGTCGGCCAAGCACATCCAGGACGGCTACGACCTCCTTCTGGAGCTGGGCGCCATCGCGCCGGCTAAGGGGAAAAAGCGCTCCGGCGAAAAGTACCGCCTCACTGACCGGGGCCGGATCATGGCCCGAATGCCCCTGGACCCCCGCCTCTCCCGGATGCTCCTGGAAGCCCGGGAAAACGACTGCCTCGATGAAATCACCATCATCGCCGCGGCCCTGAGCATCCAGGATCCCCGGGAACGCCCGACCGAAAAACAGGCCGAAGCCGACGCCAAGCACGCAAAATTCGCGGACCCGGAATCCGACTTCGCGGCCCTCCTCAACATCTGGCGGCGCTATCACGAGACCTGGGAGAAGGTGAAAACCCAGAGTCAAATGCGGAAATACTGCAAGGAAAACTTCCTCTCCTTCAAGCGGATGCGCGAATGGCGGGACGTGCGGCATCAGATTCGGTCCATTTTGGAAGAGACAGTGGAGAGTGGCTTGTGGCCGGTGGCCAGTGGCGAATCACCAGCCACCAACCACCAGCCGCCAACCACTAATCACAACCCACAAACCGCCATCCACCAATCCATCCTCAGCGGCTTCCTCTCCAACATCGCCGTCAAGAAGGAAAAGCAGATCTTCACCGCCACCAAGGGCCGCACGGCCATGATTTTCCCCGGGTCCGGCCTTTTCAAAAAGCCGCCGGAATGGATCGTGGCCGCCGAGATGGTGGAGACCTCCCGTCTGTTCGCCCGCACGGCGGCGGCCATCGATCCGGGCTGGCTGGAGGCGCTGGGCGGCGACCTGTGCAAATACGCCTATCTCAATCCCCGCTGGAACGCCGACCGGGGCGAGGTGATGGCCGACGAGCAGGTGAGTCTCTTCGGGCTGATCTTCGAACCGGGCCGGACCCGGTCTTTCGGCCCGGTGGACCCGGAGCGGGCCGCCGACATCTTCGTCCAGAGCGCCCTGGTGGAGGGAGAGATCAGGAAACCCTTCGGATTCCTGAAGCATAACCGGAAGCAGATCGCCGCGATCCGGGACATGGAGGATCGGCTGCGGCGGCGGGACTTGCTGGTGAGCGAAGCGGAAATCTTCCGCTTTTACCGGGACCGCCTGCCCGACATCTATGATACCCGCAGCCTGGCCCAGTACCTGAAAAAACACGGCGGGGACAAGTTTCTTCGGATGCGCCGCGACGACCTGCTCAATTACGACCCCGACAAGGGGGAACTGGGCTGGTATCCCCAGCGCCTGTCCCTGGGCAACACCGCCTTCCCCTGCGAATACCATTTCGAACCGGGCGAGGCCAAAGACGGGGTGACGGTCAAAATTCCCTCGTCCCAGGCTCCGTCCATCCTCCCGGAATCCCTGGAATGGCTGGTGCCGGGGCTGTTCCGGGAAAAGGTCACGGCCCTTATCAAAGGGTTGCCCAAGGAATACCGGAAGCGGTTAGTCCCGGTGACCGATACCGTGGACCGCATCGTCCGGGACATGAAGCGATCCGACGCATCGCTCATCACCAGCATGGGGGAATTTATCGCCAGGAACCTTGGGGTCCAGATCCCGGCGTCGGCCTGGCCGGTGGGCGACCTGCCCGATCACCTCAAGATGCGCATCGCCGTGGTGGGGCCCCGGGGCGAGGAACTCCGGGCCGGACGCGAACCCGACGTGCTTTACAAGGCCGCCCCGAAGGGCGCTAATACCGATGCCTATGCGGACGCCCGGAAACAATGGGAACGGGACGGTCTCATCGATTGGGACTTTGGAGACCTGCCCGACAGCGTCACCCTCAAAGGCGGCAACGGCCGGAAATGGACGGTCTATCCGGGGTTGAAGCCGTCGGAGAACGGCGACGGCGCCGACCTGCGGCTGTTCGAGGATTTCGCCAAAGCCGACCGGACCCACCCCGACGGCGTGGCGGCCCTCTATCGCCGACGGTTTTCAGACGACATCAAGTTCCTGAAAAAGTCCCTGTCGCTGCCCGGCGGTTTGAAATCGCCCACCCAGTATTTCGGCGGCCCTAAAGCCGTGGAAACGGCCCTGCTCGACAGCGTCGTCGATGAACTCTTCCGGAAGAACATCCGGGCGGAAGCCGCCTTCCGGGACCACGGCGCGTCGGCCAAAGACCGCGTGTTGCCCGCGGGACGGGATCGCTTACAGGCGACGTCCGACGTCCTGACGGCCTATGACGAGGCTCGGTCCACCCTCTACGAAATGGAACTTCGCAACCGAGGCAACGAACGGATCACGGCGTTTCTGGCCGGTCTGCGGACTTCCCTTGCCCGCCTCGTCCCGGAAAACTTCCTGGCGCTTTACGACACCGACCGGCTCGGCCATATTGAACGTTACATCAGCGCCATCGCCATCCGCGCCCGGCGGGCCCTGGTCAGTTTTGAAAAGGACCAGACCAAGGCTGGCGAGGTCAAAGTCCACGTGGACCATCTCAACCGGATGCTGGAAACCCTCTCGCCCTCGACATCCGACGAAAAGCGAAAGGCCCTGGAGGACTACCACTGGCTCATCGAAGAATACCGGGTGTCCCTCTTCGCCCAGGAACTCAAGACGCCGGTGAAAGTGTCGCCGAAGCGGCTGGAGACGAAGCGGGCGGAGATTGAGCGGATGGCGTAGCGGCTTTTGCGCATGAGGAAAAGCCGGATTTATCCTTTTTAAAAGGATGAACTTTCAAATTTTTATCCTTTTCAAAAGGATAAAATCAGCATATATTCGCCTTATAAGGAGGCGATATGCGGGAAGTGCTCCAGCAAAAAATAGCCGATGGCCTGACGATTTCCCCCCCGCCGTTCACCCGCCGGGATGCGCACTTGCCGATGGTTCCCGGCAAGGCCATGGCGGTGATCGGCATGCGGCGCGGCGGAAAGACCACGTTTCTGTGGCAGTGCATGGCGGACCGGATAGCCGCCGGCGCGGCCAGGGAAGCGCTGCTTTACATCAATTTCGAGGACGAGCGCCTCGTGGACCTGCGGCCCGACGATCTGACATGGCTCGTGGAGGCGTATTTTCGGCGATTCCCTCACCTTCGGGATGCCGGACAGGTGGGCTTTTTTTTCGATGAGATCCAGACGGCGCCGGGATGGGAAACCTTTGCCAGACGGCTGATGGACACAGAGCGGGCGGACTTGTTTCTGACCGGATCCTCAGCCCGGCTCCTGAGCCGGGAGGTGGCCACCAGCATGCGCGGACGCGCCATGGAAGTGCTCATCCATCCGTTCAGTTTTCGCGAAGCGCTGCGGCACGCCGATGCCGAACCGGACCGGCCCTTTTCCCGGTTGCCCAAAGCCGCGCGATCCGATTTGGATGGACGACTGCGGGATTATCTGAAGACCGGTGGTTTCCCGGAGGCCCAATCAGCGCCGGCCAGGGATCGGGCCGCCCTGCTTCGCACCTGTGTCGATGTCGCCATTTTACGGGACGTGATCGAACGCCACGACATCTCGAACACGGTGGCGTTGCGCTGGCTCCAGCGCCATCTGCTGGCCAACCCGGCATCGTCTTTCAGCATCCAGAAATTCTATGACGCGCTGCGATCCCAGGGAATCCCGGTAAGCAGGGATACGCTTCACGCCTTCCTGAGCCATCTGGAGGATACCTTCCTCATCCGCACCGTCTACCTGCACACCGCTTCCGAGCGGAAACGGATGGTCAACCCAAGAAAGGCGTATCCGGTCGATCCGGGATTGATCCCCGTTTATGAGCGGACGGGAAAAGCCAATACCGGTCGCGCCCTGGAGACGGTTGTACTGGTGGAGTTGGAGCGGAGAGGGTGCGAAATCGCTTATTTCCGGACGAAAGACGGCTATGAGGTCGATTTTTTGTCCAGAGACCCGGAGGGCGATTGGACGCTGATACAGGTTTGCGCTGATCTGTCGGTTCCCGCCACCCGTGAACGGGAAGTCCGCGCCCTGTTGGCCGCGGCGTCGGAATTCCCGGAAGCCGCGCCGATGCTGCTGACGCTCGATTCCATGCCCCCGCCGACGCTGCCCGAACCGATCAGGTGGCGGCCCGCGGCCGATTGGCTGCTGGGGTGATGTTTTCATTCCCTCCTTGCATCTTTCCCCCAAGTGGCGTATGACAGTTGGGAAATTTTCCCATAATCGATTTTCGATGCCATTTGAGCCAGAAGCGATGCATGGCCCCCGAAAAAGAAGCCGGACGTTCCAAAATCTAAATCAATAGTGGGACCATAGGGGGCGGAAGAACGGAAACCCGAGGGAGAAGAGTGATGGCGGAACTACTCGCAGAGCAGATCATACGGAAGGTCAAGCACGCCGCTGAACTCTATCACCGGCTGCTGTTGATCGTCGCACCGGCGGGCGCGGGCAAGACTACCGCGCTTCACGAGGTGCGGAATCGGACCGGCGCGCCCCTAATCAACGTCAACCTCGAGATTTCCCGCCGGATGCTGGAGTTGACGGCGCGTCAACGGGCCCTGCAGCTTCCTCGTCTTCTTCGGGAGATCGTCGGCAATGGCGGTGGTGAGATGATCCTGCTCGACAACATTGAAGTCATCTTCGATGTCGGTCTGAAGCAGGACCCGCTTCGCCTGCTCCAGGGGCTCTCCCGCAACCAAACCGTGGTGGCCGCATGGAACGGCGCCATCGTCCATGATGCTTTGACCTATGCCGCCCCGGACCATCCGGAGTACAGAGGCTATCCGATGAGCGATTTTCTGGTGGCAAGCCCGGAGGCGACGACATGAAAACTTTAAATTCCATTGCAATGGAGCAGACGCGATGAAATATGGTGACCTGATCCAGTTCGAACCCATCGAGTCCGTTGTCCAGCTGCGGGATGCCGACGAAGCGACCGCGGCCCGACAGCTTGTCGAGACCTACGTCATCTCAGAGGAGATGGCGGAAAAGCTGGTGGGCATAGTAATACCCCAACTTCAGTTCGAGCAGCCCACCGACAACAAAGGTCTTCTGGTGGTCGGCAACTACGGCACCGGTAAGTCCCACCTGATGTCGGTGATATCCGGGCTTGCGGAAACACCGGACCTCTCCGCCGGTTTGAACAATTCAGATGTAGCGGATGCCGCCGGGAAAATCGGCGGCCGTTTCAAGGTTGTTCGCACAGAAATCGGGGCCACCACAATGTCGCTGCGGGATATCCTCGTGGCCGAGCTGGAAGAGCATCTTGCGGCTATGGGCGTGAACTACAGCTTCCCCTCCGCGGATCAGGTCTCCAATAACAAGCGATCTTTTGAAGAGATGATGACCGCGTTTCATCAGGAGTTTCCAGACCACGGCCTGCTCCTCGTGGTGGATGAACTGCTTGATTATCTGCGCACCCGCAAAGACCAGGAGCTTATCCTGGACCTGAACTTCCTGCGTGAAATCGGCGAGGTCTGCAAGGACCTGCGCTTCCGCTTCATGGCCGGTGTCCAGGAAGCCATTTTCGACAGCCCGCGTTTTTCCTTTGTGGCCGACAGCATCCGCCGGGTGAAAGACCGTTTCGAACAAGTCCTCATCGCCCGAAAGGACGTCAAGTTCGTGGTGGCCGAGCGGCTGCTTAAGAAAACCGGCGAGCAGCAGGCCAAGATACGCGAGTACCTGACGCCCTTCGGCAAATTCTACGGCCACATGAACGAGCGCATGGAGGATTTCGTCCGCCTCTTTCCGGTGCATCCCGACTATATCGACACCTTTGAGCGGGTAACCGTCGTGGAGAAGCGCGAAGTATTGAAAACGCTTTCGCTGGCCATGAAAAAGATTCTCGACCAAGAGATGCCGGACGACCGGCCCGGACTTATTGCCTATGACACCTACTGGACCAATCTGCGAGAAAACCCCTCGTTTCGCGCCGTGCCGGACATCAAGGCGGTGATCGACTGCAGCCAGGTTCTTGAGTCCCGCATCCAGCAGGCATTTACGCGCCCGGCTTATAAGCCTATGGCATTGCGGCTTATTCACGCACTGTCGGTTCATCGGCTGACCACTGGCGACATTTATGCCACCTTGGGCGCAACAGCCGAGGAGCTGCGGGACGGGCTCTGCCTCTATCAACCGGGCATTGAGGACCTCGGCGGCGATCCTGCGGATGATCTGTTGTCCCAGGTGGAAACAGTTTTGCGGGAAATTCTTAAAACGGTCAGCGGGCAGTTCATTTCATCAAATCCGGACAACCGTCAGTTCTATCTGGACCTGAAAAAGACCGATGACTTTGATGCGCTGATCGAAAAGCGGGCCGAAAGCCTTGATCCCTCTCATCAGGACCGGTACTATTACGAAGCCCTGAAACGGGTCATGGAGTGTACCGATCAGACCTATGTGACCGGTTACAAGATCTGGCAGCACGAGCTGGAATGGCTGGAACGGAAGGCCGCGCGTCAGGGGTACCTTTTCTTTGGCGCACCGAATGAAAGATCGACGGCTGTCCCGCCGAGAGATTTCTATCTTTATTTTATCCAGCCTTTTGAGCCGCCCCATTTCAAAGATGAAAAACAATCGGATGAGGTTTTCTTGCGGATCACGAATATGGATGATGCGTTCCGTTCTTCTCTCAGAAACTATGCCGCTGCTTTGGATTTAGCCTCCACTTCATCGGGCCACGCGAAATCGACCTATGAAGCAAAGGCGACCCATTTCCTGAGAAACCTTGTGCAGTGGCTTCAAAAAAATATGACCACTGCATTTGAAGTGACATATCAGGGCAAGTGCAGATCCATTCGTGAGTGGGCTAAACAGCATTCGTTTAGAGACATGGCTGGTTTGGGACCCCATGAAAGAATCAAT
>CAZZBE010000098.1:8690-15845 GCA_964652715.1 uncultured Desulfobacteraceae bacterium | reverse complement strand
AATCTTCCAGCGGCGCGTCAAAATCTTCCGCCATATAGGTAATGATATCCTTGCCCGCTCCGCGTTTTAATGAAATTTTATTTGTCTTCTCTCCGGCGTTCGCCTTTTTTTTTAAAACAAGGTGATAAGTCAGGGATAATTTTTCGGCAAAATCAAAATATTGCATTTGCTCAGCCTGATTTTTCAAATCTTTGATCGTCCGCTGTATCAGCAGGTAATCATCTTCAGGTATTGTAATCATCTTCATCGTGCAATCTCCAATATTTATTTCCGCCATCAAAGATAGTGGCTTTAATCTTTTCTGAACCGCGACCCTTGCGATTACCGCGCCACTTTTGATTATAACATTATTCAATAAAAAAAGCGCCTACCATCAGGGTATGGCAGGCGCTTGCTTCATTTTTTAATTTGGAGCGGTACCGCATCATCTCGAAAGGCGGCAAAATCATCGCCCCTTGTCATCATTAGTGGTGGCCGTCGCCGCCCTTCCCCTGCATGGTGTCCACAACCGATTTCAGGATGCAGAAAGTCATGCCGAGCCCGATGATGCCCAGGGCGTACCAGAGGCCGCCATGGAAGACCATGTGGCTCATATCCCATATCCACTCAAACGAAAACGGGAACATAATCGATTCCTCCTTCTGTTATCCGGCCTGCTGTTCCACCGGGTTCAGCTCGGGTTCCTGGGGAAAGATCGGCAGATACCGGTGCGCGATGGCGATCAGTATGGCGCCGTAAGCCAGGGGCAGAATGGTGGTGGCCACTTCCTGCCAGCTGGGCGAATACATGAACCAGTCTTCGAAGGGCATCACCGGAACCGCCAGCACCTGCAGGACCATGACCCATCGGTTGACGCAGACGCCGATGACCGCCAGCACGGTGGCCAGCAGCAGGGTCGCCTTGTTCTTCCGCCCGGCGGGGGTGATGAGGATCAGCGCGGGAACGATGCCGCCGATAACGATCTCCAGGAAGAGTATCCACAGGCCGTAGAGCGGGTTGTTGGAGTAGAAGTCCATCATGGCGAAGCCCGACTCCGGCGCGGTGACCACGGCCCAGTACCAGGTGTCGATGATCTTGGCGACGATGTAGGTCAGGAGCATCCAGCCGGAGATCTTGGCCAGGAGTTCGACGACATTGTCTTTGACCAGCTTTTTCCGGGTGACCTTCTCGGTGATCTTGGTGATCAGGATGGTGAAGCAGGGGCCGCAGGCCGCCGCCGACCAGGTGAAAAGAAAGAAGGTCCACGGCCAGATCAGCACGCCCTCCCGGAAACCGAAGGGGCGGGCGAACAGGACGCCGGCCACGCCGCCCAGGGAACCCTGGTGGAAAAAGGAGAGGAAGGCGCCGGTGGCGGCGAAGACCGCCATGATGTGGTGCATGTTGTGGGAGAGGTTATGGAAAAAGGGGACTTTATCGATCTGCCGGTTTTCCAGGATCAGCGGGATGAACTCGATGGTCAGCACCGCGAAATAGCAGGAGAGACAGAAGGCCACTTCCGTCAGCATGGAATGGACATTGGCGTGCCAGAAAATAAACCAGCCTCTCAGGGGCTGCCCGATGTCGATGGCCAGAATGAGCAGGGCCGAGCTGTAGCAGATGAACCCGATGATCACCGCATAGTTGATCAGGTTCTTCAGCTCGTCCTTGCCGATGATGTATTTTAAAAAGCCGGAAAAGAAGGCCCCGCCCCCCAGGGCGATCACCGCCAGGTCCGCCCAGATCCAGAGGGCGAACCCATAGGCGTTGTTCATGTTGGTCTGGTTGAGGCCCTTGAGCCAGCACAAAATCATGGCGTAAACGCCCCAGAGCAGGACCGCGCCGACCACGGCGATGAACAGGACGAACTGCCACAGCGGGCAGCGTTTCCTTCCTTCGGGAATTAGTGCAGTGTCCATGGATAATTGACTCCTTGTGCAGTTTCTGTGGTTAGATCCCTTTAGTGCGCCTTGGCGACGACCTTGCCTTCATTTTCCAGGTAGTTGTCTCCCTGGCGCCGCACCCATTCCCGGCTGGAGATGTAATAGACCTTGGGATTGGTGCCCAGCCGTTCCAGGAGCCGGAAGGCGTCGGGATGCGTCTTCAGCTTGTAGACGGCGTGATGGGGGTCGTTCAGGTCGCCGAAGGTGATGGCGTCGGCGGGGCAGGCCTGGGTGCAGGCGGTCTGGTATTCATCCTCGGCCAGTTCTTTTCGGCCCTCGTAACGGGCCTTTTCCATGGCGATCTGGTACCGGTGGAAGCAGAAGGAGCATTTCTCCACCACGCCCCGGGTCCGCACCGAGACATTGGGGCTCAGCATCTTCTCCATGCCCTCGGGCCAGACCGGGTCCCACCAGTTGAAGTACCGCACATGGTAGGGGCAGGCGGCCATGCAGTACCGGCAGCCGAAGCAACGGGTGTAGATCTGGCTGACGATGCCGGTGTCGTAGCTGTAATCGGTGGCCGTGGCCGGGCAGACCGACACGCAGGGCGAATGTCCGTGATGGCCTTCGCAGTGCATGCAGGGCCGGGGCAGATAACAAACATCGGCGTTGGGGAATTTCTTCCCGTTGGTCAGCTTGTAGACGCGCAGCCAGGTGATGGAGAGGTTCTTGTCCGTCTCGTCTTCCCGGAACGGCACGTTGTTTTCCGCCATGCAGGCCGCCATGCAGGCGCCGCATCCGGTGCACTTGTCCAGGTCGATGACCATCCCATATTTTTTTGGCGCTGTGTGTTCCTGTGCTTTTTTCATCGGATCCTCTGCAATCTTATGGATGGAGTCGGTTTCAGGCTCTGGCCAGCTTCGCCCGGATGCCCCAGGCGGCGTCGAGACCGGACACCGGATCGGCCACCGGCCCCATGAGCCCGTTGACGTTGACGCCCTTTCCGGCGATGTACTTGCTGTTGGCCGCATGGCCGAGGCCGGTGGGCAGCGCGATCACGCCCTCGCCGATCCCTTCCGAAAGGTGGACCCTCACCCGGGCCTTGCCGACGGGGGTGGTCAACTCGGCGCCTTTGCCTTCCCGCAGATTCAGGGAAGCGGCGGTGGCGGGATTGACCTGGACGTAGACGTCGTCGTGGATCAGCACGTCCGCTTCGATGGTTTTGGCCATGAAGGGGGTGTCCGCGACCGGGCCGCTGGCCAGGCGCATGGAATCGTAGGGAATGAGAATCAGCGGAAAGTCGGCCGCATCGCCCTCGATCCTCATCTGGCTCATGAGGTCCTTGTTCTCTCCATGGCGATAGGCGCCGGTAAAGAACCGGAACTTTTTCGACGGGGTGTTGAAGGCCTCGCCCCAACCCTCTGGCGCGTAGTCGGCCTTCACCAAAACCCCATCCTTTTCCAGGGTCTCCCAGGCCGCGCCCATGGTCTCCTTTAAACAGGCTTCGTAGGATTCCCACCCGAAGGCGTCGCCCACGCCGCCGCCCATCTTCCGGGCGATGCCCATGAGGGCGTCGCCCACGTGCCGGGTGTCGCGCTGGGGGGCCGTCACGGGCCGGGACATGCCGATGACCGGCATGTTGAGTCCGAAGGGGGCGGGCACGTCCTGGCGCCGTTCCAGATAGGTGTGATTGGGAAGGATCAGGTCGGCCTGGGCCGCGGTTTCATCCATATAGGGGGAGAAGCTGACCACGAAGCCGATGCTGTCGAAGGCCTTCCGGACCGCCTCGGTGTCCCGGAGGGTGTAGAGGGGATTGGCGCCCGACACCAGCAGGGCCTCGACCCCGTACCCGGCCGATCCGGAATTGACGCCGTCGGCGAACTGGCTGACGATCGATTCGGTGTAGGGATAGGCTTTGCCGCCGGCGCCGTCCACCCGGGGTTTCGCCAGTCCGGCCCGGGCGGCCTCGTCCAGACCCGGTTCCGGCCAGGTCACGTAATCCGGCGCGTCGATGGCCCAGACGCCGCCCGGCCGGTTGATGGCGCCCACCAGGCCGTTTAAGGCGTGGACCGCCATGAACTCGTGGAGGCCGCCGGGGGTGTTTCCTTTGCCCCGTCCGCAGAGGGCCAGGGGCTTTTCCGCCCCGGCGAAGCTCCGGGCCAGGGAGACGATCAGGGACGGATCGACCCCGGTGACCTTGCCCGCCTCGGCCGGGCTGAAGCCGTTGAGGACAAAGGTCTTGAAGCCGGGGTAGGTTTTGCCCTCGTCGTCCCGCCAGTCCTCGAAGGCGGCGGCGTTCTCCGCCACGAACGATTTGTCGTAGAGGTTCTCCTTGATGACGACATGGGCCATGGAGAGCGCCAGCACCGCCTCGGTTCCCGGGCGTACGGCCACCCACTTGTTGGCCTTGGCAGCGGTATTGGACAGTCGGGGCTCCACCTGCACCAGGGTCTTGTTTTCGTCCTTCCACTTGCCGTGGGCCAGGAACATCCGCACCGGCGATCCCCATCCCTCGATGACGCCGCTGCCGAAGCTGACCACGAAGTCTGCGTTTTCGACGTCGAAGCCCGGAATGGCGTTCTTGCCGTGCATCAGGTTGAGGGTGATCCGGTAGGAATCCTTGATGGTTGCGTCGGGCATGAAATTGGGGGAGCCGTAGGCGGTCATGAAGCGTTCGAAAAGGGAGGGCACCGTGCCGTACCGGTCGCCGACCATGCAGGCGACCCCCTGGGGGTTGCCGGCCGACCGGATCCGCCCCAGTTTGTCGGCGGCGGCGGCGATGGCCTCGTCCCAGGAAAGGGTCTCCCATTTTCCTTCGCCCCGTTCGCCGACCCGCCGCATGGGGGCTTTCACCCGCCGGGGTCCGTAGAGGAGCTGGAGTCCGGAAGCGCCCAGGATGCAGATGCCGCCGTCGTTGACGGGATGGCCCGCCATGCCCTCGATTTTAACGGCCCGGTTGTCGACCTTGCGGACCGTGATCCCGCAACCGCCGGGGCAGAGGGTGCAAACCGAATTGACGTAAGTGTATTCGCCGTCGGGCGGAACCGGCGTCCAGGGCCAGGTCTGGGTCCAGATGGAAATGTCGTCCGTCAGTTTCCAGGGCAACGGCGACAAGGCGGTTCCGGCCGCACCCCCGATGAGAAACGCTAAGAAACTTCTTCTGGCGATGTTCATAGATTCTACCCCTTGTATCCTATGAGGATTATTTATGACAGACGAAGCAGGCGCCCTTGTGGGTCTGGGCGCTGTTCTGCTTGACCCCGTTTTCGCGATGGCACTCCGCGCAGTCGTCCATCTTCATCCGGTCCCACGGATTCTTTTTCAGGCCCAGCATGCTCTTGCCGTAGATGTCGCGGCTGTAGCCGGTGATCCGGTTGTACTCATAGGGCCTGGAGGTCTGGGTCTCGGCGATGGGGCCGTGGCAGGTCTCGCATTCCATCCCGCCGCTCAGCACGTGGGCGGAGTGGGAGAAGTAGACGCAGTCGGGCTGCTCGGAATAGATCAGCCAGGGCACTTCCCGGTAATTGCGGACGTACTCGTTGACGAAGATCTCCTCGTCTTTGGTGAATCCCTGAACATCCTCGTGGCAGTCGATGCACTGCGCCAGCTTGGGGACCCCGGAGAACGTGCCGTCGTCGCGGAAGAAATGGCAGCTTTCGCATGCGCCCACGATATCCATATGGATGGCATGGTCGAAATTGAACGGCTGCTCCTTCCGCGAATAGAGAAGATTGGGGAAGACAATCCATCCGAGGATCATGCTCGCAACGAAACCGAGGATGAAAAACAGGATAATGAATCCACCCGCACCATCGTCCTTCGCTTTTACTGTACTCATGGACACTCCGTTGGCTGAGGTTAGCGATTTAGTGGAAATAACGATAAACTGATTTCTTATATAGGTCGCCGACCTACGACCGATTGCGAAATCGGCGCATGGATCGGGCGACGAACAGGCGCGTTTCAACTCGGAGGTCTGTACCTGTAGAAGGCGAATTTGTCAAGAAGAAATCATTGTCAGGCGTAGCTGTGGAGACCCGGAAGGAGGTTCACCCCGAAGTAGGTGAAGAGCACCGCGAGAAAGCCGACAACGGAGATAAAGGCGATCCGGTCGCCGTGCCAGCCGCGCATCAGCCGGGCATGGAGAAGGGTGGCGTAGATGAACCAGGTGATCAGCGACCAGGTCTCCTTGGGGTCCCAGGACCAGTAGCTGCCCCAGGCGGAGTTGGCCCAGACCGAGCCGGTGATGATGCCGATGGAGAGGAACAAAAACCCGAAGGTGACCGTCTGGTGGGTCAGTTCGTCCAGAACGCCGAGGTCGGGCAGCCGGGAGATGAGGCCGGACGCCCGGTGGGGGTCCCGCTTCTTGATTAGATACATGATGCTGGCCCCGAAGGCCACGGCAAAGCCGGCGTACCCCAGAAAGCAGGTGACGACGTGGGCGATGAGCCAGTTGCTCTGGAGGGCCGGGATCAGCGGCTGAATCCGGTCGCTGATGTTGGGGGAAAGGGATGCATACGCCATGGCCAGAAAGGCCAGGGGCGCGGCAAAGGCGCCGATGGTGCGGTTCCTGTAGCGGAATTCGATGTAGAGATAGACGCCCCCCACGCAGAGGGCGAAAAAGACCAGGGACTCGTAGAGATTGGTCAGGGGGGCCCGGCCGTATCCCATGGCGTAGGATTCGGCCCATCGCATGAGGCTGCCCGCGAGGTTGCCCGCAAGGGCCGCGATGATGGTCCATGTGCCCGCTTTCCCGAGTCCGTCTTTTTTAAACACCCACCCGCCGATATACAATACGGCCGAAAGGCCGTATAGAAAGGTCGTTATCGACAATACCAGAGAGCTGCTCATGTTGCGACCATCCTTGCTGAATCAGAAGTTGGCTTCGGCGTCGGCCGGCGGGATCGTTCCCGCTTTGTCGCCCCGAAGCCGGGGGTTGTAGGGATTTTCGTATGTCCGTTATGGCGACCGCGACGGGCGCCGGACCTCCAGAACGAGGGTCCGGCCCTCCGCCGTCGCCTCCACGGTCGGCTCGCCATCGAAGTTCAGGTCCATGACCACCCGGAGATAATCGGGATGTTCGCCCACCCTCACCCGCCGGACCCAATCGCTTTGAACCCGCCGGACCGTCTTTCCGGGATTCCGCCATTTCCCCTTCAAATCGAGCACCAGTTTGGGCGGGGTTTCATCGGGGATCGTAAAGGCGCCGTACCCTGGGATCTCCCGGTTTAGCGAGAGGGTCAGCCGGCACCCCTCCGGCAGGTCCGACACCGAAAGATCGGTCAACTCGCCCGCT
>CAZZBE010000098.1:1984-8590 GCA_964652715.1 uncultured Desulfobacteraceae bacterium | reverse complement strand
CAGCCGGCACCCCTCCGGCAGGTCCGACACCGAAAGATCGGTCAACTCGCCCGCTGCGGGTTTTCGGGCGGCCGCCGGCGCGGCGCCGTTATCGTCTTCTCCCCCCGCCACCATTACTTTCACGCCCTTGGGCAACGGCCTGGTAAAGAGTTGGGCTTTTTTGACGGTGACGATCAGCCCTTTGATGGAGTCGTAGAAAAACGGCTCGAAGATCCTATCGGTCTTCAGGTGCAGGGTCGCCCGGAGCCGATCGGGAGAATGGTCCACCGTGATCCGCTTGAGGGTGTCGTTTTCCAGACGGTAGGTCGTCTTGTCCGGTCGTTTCCACTTTCCGGGAAAATCGATGGCCATACGGGGCGGTTCGCGGGGAAAGGAATGACGATACGCCTCAATGGGCGGGTCGGACCAGAAAATCACGGTGAATTCGCCGGGGGCGTCCTCGAGGGTGATCCCTTTCAGGGACAGGGCCGACTGAGCCCAGGCGGAACCGCCCCCCGCCAGGACCGACGCGCACAGCCCCAGAACCATCGCGGCCCTTGCAAAAAAGCGACCGCCCATTGTCCACCGACCTGCTCCCGTCCATTTCCCGATTGATCCCGTCATGTCGCCTCCCCGCCGTTAGCCATTTTCCAGGGTCAAAGTGATGCCTTTATCCGTCTTGTCGATTCGGGGGTCCGCCGGGGCCGCCCGCTTCAGATCGAGAACCACGCTCAGGAACCGGGGGTGCTCGCCGATCCGGACCCGCCGTACCAGGTCGTCCTGCATCGGAAACGTCCGTTGTCCCCGGATCTCCCACGTCCCGGACAGGTTAATCACCAGCCGGGGCGGATTCTTCATGGTGAACGCCGCGAAGTCCTCGATGGGCCCGCTGGACTCCAGGGCCATCCGGAAGCCGTCCCCCTCCTCGATCTGGCGGATGGAGGTGACCCGGCTGAACTCTCGCCGACCGCCGCGGGCTGCGGCCTGAACCGGTTCGGACGACCCGGCCGGGGCCGCTTCCGCCGTTGCCGCGGGGGTCTCTTCCGAAGCGGGTTTCTCACCCGTTTCCGCCGCCGTATCCGGGGTCGCCGCCGCCGTTTCAACCGAAGCGTCCGCGACGTCCGCCGCATCTTCAGCCGGCGCCTCCGAATCTTCAGCGGTCGCTTCGACGACGGGGTCCGCCGCCAGGACGTCGGTCGGATCGACGGCGGGCGCCGCCGGGATATCGACGGTCGCGACCGCACCCGATTTTTCCGGTTCTTCCGGAACCGCGGCCGGTTCCAGGGGCGCCATGTCCGGCTTCTCCGGCTCGGTCAGCTCCGGAAGCGGCGTCAACTCAGTGGACTCCGGCAACGCCGGGCCGGTGGAGGAGACGCCGTTCTCATGGCTGGGCAAAAACGGGAGCACGAGAAACAGGACCACCAGCACCATGACGGTGATCGTGCCGATGAGGCTTTTCCGGTTGGCGAAAGGGCTTTGCAGCATCCAGTACCGGCTCCAACACTCTTTGCAGCGATAGGGGATCTTGGGATACACGTATTGAAGGACCCGCTCCAGGCCTCGTTTATGGGAAGGCGTGACGTTGGTGCTGCCGCATTTGGGACATTTCATTTGCTTTCTCCTGTGTGGCGATGTGGGACATCATGGACCCGGGCCGATGCGGCCCGCAAACCCGCGCTTTGCCACGCCATTCTGTCAAAAGACGACGGGGTCGTCAATGCGGCCGACGCGCATTCCCATGTAGAAAATTCCTACTTCCGCACCGCCAAGGAGGCCCATGGTTTCGCCGCCAAAACCGCCACAAGCCCTTTTTTCACTTTAAAATAGCCGGTCCAAAACATCAACCGGTTTTTTCCGCGCCGGCCCGGCGGGCGAACCGGCGGGACAGGGCCTCCACCCGCCGGCTCATGCCGAGCTTGTTTTTATCGGCGATGCCCGACACGGCCACCCGGGTTCCCTTGTCCCCGGGGACGAGTTCGACGCCGATCCGCTGGTGGGTCATATAGAAGGTGATGAAGCAGCCGGCGATCATCACCAGAAACCCGCTGTAGACCAGCCACACCCCGGGATCGCTGGTGACCTGGAGGCCGGTGTAGTAATGGGCCTCGTAATCGGTGATGGCGACGATCACGTCGCTCTTCCGGATTCCCCGCTTGACGATCATCTTGTCGAAATCGGGATGCTTCAGAGGGAGAGCCACCTCCACGGGGTCTCCGCCGGGCGGGGTCAGGGTTCCCAGGAAGGTGTCGCCCAGATCCATCATCCCCATGAACTGGTAACGGCTGTGGAAGTGCTCGACCACGAACTCCCCCAGTCCTTCGGGAATTTGGACCGGTTCCCCGATCGTCGCCTTTTTGGCGTAGGTCATGCCGGAGTCCGTCGAAGTGAAGGAGAGGGTCAGCTTTCGGGGCCGCATGTCGCCGTAGCTCGACTGGAAGATGTTGATCCCCTCGTACCGGAGGGGGTCGTTGACGACGATGTCCCGCTGGTAAACGTCCCTGCCGTCCTCGATCAGGGTGAGGCGGGAGCGGAATTCCTCCGGCGCGCCGGTCTCGTAGAAACTGACGCTGAAATCATCGCACCGGATGGCGAAGGGCAGCTTGAGGGGCTGATTGGTATTCCGGAGCCGGATGCTGTCCCGGGCTCCGCCTTCGGGGATGTTGACGTACCCTTCGAACCCGAAGAACGACCCCACAAGCCCTCCCAGGAGGAGCAGGATCACGCTGAAATGGACGATGTAGACGCCCAACCGGGTCCACCGGCCCTTTTCGGCGAAGAGGAACAGCGATCCGTCGGTCTTCTCCGGGAAGGTGCGGCGGTATCGCCGGCGCAACGCCGGTTCCAGAAGCGCCCGGACCTCTTCAGGGGATCGGGAGACGGTGAATTCGGTCCGGTTGGCGGCTTTCCGGAACCGGGACCCGGCAAAGCCGGGGGATTTGGGAAAGAGAACCTTCCAGGTGGCCGAAATCCGGTTGATGGAGCAGACCACGATGTTGACGGTCAGCAGGACCAGCAGCAACTGGAACCACCAGGAATGATACATATCGAAGAGATCCAGAAAATCCAGAAGCCGGAACAGCCGTTCCCCGTAATGCTGGGCATAGGCTTCGGGGCTCTGGTTCTGGGGGATCACGGTGCCGAAGATGGAGGTCGCCGCCAGGGTCAGCAGCAGCGCCACGGTCAGCCGGACCGAGGCGAAAAAGTCCCAGAGGGATTCCAGGAAATGGGAGGGCGCGTCGGATTGGGTCATGAACGGTTCCTTTCGAAGAAAAATGACGAATCTGTTAAGATAACAGAAGCCGCGGGGGGTGGCAAGTGTCGTGAACCGAAAAAATGTCCCCTTGACAATTCCGGCCCAAGGCGTAATTTTTACTGGGATTTCGCCGAAGGGCAACCGGTTCGTTCACCATGCCGGAGCTGTTCTAAACCCCCAATAACATTTCTTGATATCAGGGAGTTTGCAACGTCTATGATTGAAGTCAAAAACCTTGCCAAACGATTCGGAACCAAGACCGCCGTCGACGACGTCTCCTTTAAGGTGGAAAAAGGGGAGATTCTCGGATTTTTAGGACCCAACGCGGCGGGAAAATCGACCACCATGCGGATGATCACCGGCTTCATCCCGCCCTCTTCGGGCACGGCGGTCATCGGGGGCCGCGACATCCTGACGGAACCGATCCCGGCCCGCCGGAAGATCGGGTACCTGCCGGAAAACGCCCCGGTCTACCCGGACATGAGCGTGTTCGACTACCTCGCCTTCTGCGCGGAGATCCGGGGTTTCGGTCGGGCCGACCGGAACCGGAAGGTGGAAGAGACCCTTGAAAAATGCTTCCTGACCGAGGTAAAGGGGCAGACCATCAACACCCTCTCCAAGGGGTTCCGGCAGCGGGTCTGCTTCGCCCAGGCGATTATCCACGACCCGGAGTATCTCATCCTGGACGAACCCACCGACGGCCTCGACCCCAACCAGAAGCACGAGGTCCGGCTCATGATCCGGGAGATGTCGGCCCGAAAAGCCATCATCCTCTCCACCCACATCCTCGACGAGATGGAGGCGGTCTGCACCCGCGCCATCATCATCGCCAGGGGGCGCATCGTGGCCGACGATTCGCCCGCCAACCTCAAAACCCGGTCCACCCTCCACGGCGCCGTTTCCCTGACGCTTCTGGGGGGCAGTCCCGAGTCCTTCATCTCCAAAGTCAGCGCCATCAACGGCGTGGCCTCCGCCAGGATTCTGGAGACCGATGGCGACGCTTTCAAGGCGCGGATCTTCCCCGACGCCCCGGACGCCGCCATCCTCAACAATATCCTGTCCACCTTGTCGGACAACGACTACCGGCCCGGGGCCATTTTCGTCGAGCAGGGGCGGCTGGATGAGGTGTTCCGGAGGATAACGGTTTAAAGAGAGGGACAAAGGGACAAAGGGACAGAGGGACAAAGAACACCTAACATCTATTGACAATTGAGGCGTTTATGAGAACAACGGATTCGATGACCAATATCCTCGCCATCATGAAGCGGGAATTTTTCGGCTATTTCGGATCGGCCGTGGCGTATGTGTTTATCGTCATCTTTCTGATGTTGCTGGGGTTTTTCACCTTCTACATCAGCAATTTCTTCGAGATGGGCCAGGCCGATCTCCAGGGGTTCTTCCAGTGGCATCCCTGGATCTTCATGTTTCTGATCCCGGCGGTGGCCATGCGGCTCTGGGCCGAGGAACGGCGCATGGGCACCATCGAGCTGATCCTCACCTTCCCGGTCACGGTCTGGGAGGCGATCCTGGGCAAATTCCTCGCGGCCTGGGCCTTTATCGGCATCGCCCTGGTCCTCACCTTTCCCATGGTGATCACCGCGGCCTATCTGGGCAATCCCGATCTGGGGGCGACGTTTTGCTCCTATGTGGGCAGCCTGCTGATGGCCGGGGCCTTCCTGAGCGTCGGCATCATGACTTCGTCCCTGACCCGCAGCCAGGTGGTCAGCTTCATCATCGCCATCGTCATCTGCCTGTTTTTCATCCTGGCGGGGTTTCCGCCGGTGACCCGGGCGCTCTCCGGCTGGGCGCCGGCATGGCTGGCGGACCTGGTCTCCTACCTGAGCTTCCTGACCCATTTCATGTCCATCCAACGGGGGGTGCTCGACTTCCGGGACATTTTTTATTATGCATCGGTGATCTTCTTCATGCTGTTCATCAACAGCGTGGTCATCCAAAACCGGAGAACGGCCTAGTGACAACGATCCATCCAACGGAGGCTTGCATATGAGTGAGAAAAAGCAAGGGTTCGGTTTCGGCAAGTCCCTTTATTCCGCGGGCGGCGCGGCCCTGGTGCTGCTGATTCTGATCTTCATCAACGCCATCGTCTCCCAGGCCAACCTGCGCTGGGACGCCACCGAAGACAACCTTTATTCCCTCTCCGAGGGGACCCGGGAGATCCTGTCGGACATGGAACAGGACGTGACCATCAAGGTCTTCTACTCGGAGGACAACGTCAACGTGCCGGTCCACATCAAGACCTACGCCCGGCGGATGCTCGACTTTCTTTCGGAATACGAATACTACAGCGACGGGCGGGTCCGGGTGGAGACCTACAACCCCGAGCCCGACTCCGAAGCCGAGGACTGGGCCCGGAAGTACGGCATCGAGCCCATCAACATCCCCGCGGGGGACCGGCTCTATTTCGGCCTGGTGGCCGTGGCCGCCGACCAGGAGGAGGTCATTCCCTCCCTCGACCCGACCCGGGAAGCCCACCTGGAATACGACATCACCCGGCTCGTCTCCCGGCTCCAGAGCCCCACCAAGCCCCGGATCGGGATCATCAGCGACCTCCCCGTCTTCGGCAGCCCGCCCATGGGCATGATGCAGCAGCAGGGCCGGGAACCGTGGCTCTATGTGGAGGAACTCCGGAAAAGCTTCGATGTGGAACAGATCGGCGGCGCCGGCGACCCGCTGTCGCCGGACGACTACGACCTGGTGATCCTCCATTATGCCAAGAACGCCGCCCCGGCGCTTCTCTATGCCGTGGACCAGTACGTGCTGGCCGGCGGCGACCTCGTGGTTTTCGCCGATCCCTTCAGCGTCTCCGACAGCGCGCCGGGCCAGCCGGGGCAAGTCCAATCGGCGATCCCCGCGACCCTGCTCCCGGCCTGGGGCGTGGCCATGGAGGAGAACAAGGTGGTGGTGGATTTCGACTACGCCACCCGGCTCCGGAACCAGCAGAACCAGGTGGAAAACAACCCGGTCTGGCTAAGCGTCGGACCCGAAGGATTCAACAGCGACGAGATCATCACCGCGGAGCTGGAATCGATGCTCCTGCCGGCGGCCGGGGCCATCACCCAGCTGGAGGATGCGGCCTGCGACTACGAACCCCTCATCCGGTCGAGCAAGAACTCGGCCCTGACCGAATCCTTCCGGGCCCAGTTCGACGCCCGGGGCCTGCGTCAGGATTTCAATCCCACCGTGGACCAGTATGACCTGGCGGTCCGGATTCAGGGGACGTTCAAGACCGCCTTCCCCGACGGGAAGCCGGCCGGAGACGAGCCGGGGACGGAAGGCGCGTCGGACGACGACGCCGAGACCGCCGGGGAAGGATTGAAGGAAGGCGCGGAACGGGCCATCATCATCCTGGTGGC
>CAZZBE010000098.1:0-1884 GCA_964652715.1 uncultured Desulfobacteraceae bacterium | reverse complement strand
CCGCCGGGGAAGGATTGAAGGAAGGCGCGGAACGGGCCATCATCATCCTGGTGGCCGACGCGGACCTCCTGTTCGACAACTTTTACGTCAACCAGCAGAACCTGTTCGGGTTCCAGATCGCCCAGGTCTTCAACGACAATCTCAACTTCCTGCTCAACGCCGCCGAGATGCTCACCGGCAGCGAATCCCTGATCTCCATCCGCTCCCGGGGCAAGTTCGAACGTCCCTTCACCCGGGTGGAGGAACTGGAGAAAAAGGCCCGGTC
This sequence comes from uncultured Desulfobacteraceae bacterium, assembly GCA_964652715.1. Taxonomy (GTDB): domain Bacteria; phylum Desulfobacterota; class Desulfobacteria; order Desulfobacterales; family JAABSP01; genus JAABTD01. The sequence continues at coordinate 1,619 of CAZZBE010000098.1, read as the reverse complement.
CCGCTGGCTGGCCCGGGAACAGGAACTGGTGCGGAAGGTGGAGGAGACCAACCGGAAACTCCGCCAGCTGGAGGGCCAGAAGGACCCGTCCCAGGAGTTCATCGTCAGTGAAAAGCAGGAGGCCGAAATCGAGAAGTTCCAGGAAGAAAAGCGCCGGATTCAGCAGGAACTGAAGAGGGTCCGGCGAAACCTGCGGGCCGACATCGAGGCCCTGGGAACCAAGCTCAAGTTCGTCAACATTTTCCTGGTCCCCCTGCTGGTCTCCTTTGCCGGCCTGGGGTACGCCCTCTACCGGCGGAAACAGGGCCGGTAGGCGGCGCCCGGTTTGGAATCGCACCCAATTTCGAAGGAGGAGTCTGAGATTATATGAAATCGAAAACCTTCATCGTTCTACTGGTCGTCTGCGCGGTGCTGGGCGGCATCACCTACTGGCAGTTCAACAAGGAAAACGGCGGCGCGGCCCGGGACGCGGCCATGGGCGAGGAACTCCTCGCCGATCTCTCCGTCAACGACATCGCCGCGGTCCGCGTCATCGGGCCGGAAAACAGCGCGGCCCTCAAGAAAGAGACGGTCTGGGAGGTGGAAAACCGGTTCGGATATCCGGCCGATTTCTCCCGGATCACCGACCTGGTGAAAAAGCTTCGGTCCGTCACCGTGGGCCGGAGCTTCAAGGCGAACGACGATGCCCGGTCCCGGCTCGCCCTCCATCCCCCCGACAAGGACGGCGTTGACGACGAGGCCAGGGGGACCCGGGTCGTCCTGGAGAACGCCGACGGCAAGGCCCTCGCCGACGTCCTGGTGGGAAATCCCCGGGAAGCGGACGCCGGGACGGGCGGCCACTACCTGATGCTCCCGCCCGGCGACACCATCTACCTGGTGGACAAAAGCTTCAGCCGCCTGGAGACCGAACCCAGGGAGTGGCTGGTCAAGGAACTGGTGGACGCGGCGTCGGCCGATGTCCGGGAGGTCAAATACCGGGCCGCCGACGGCGGGGAATCGGTCTACACCCTGACCCGGCCCGGAAAGGGCCAAGATCCGGCCTTCCAGGACCGGCCCGATGGATTTGTCGATCGGGAGATCAAGAAAAGCGAAATCAACGCCCTCTTCGGGGCACTGTCTGGATTTCAAATCGAAAATGTAGCCGACCCGGCCGACAAACCGGCGGAGGATGCCTTCGATCAGGTCTTCGACTACCGGTTGTTCGACGGCACGGGGTACACCGTGACGCTGGGCGGGGCCGTCCCCGACGCCGAGGACCTGTACTATGTAAAAGTCCGGGCCGGCTACGCCGCGCCGCCGGAAGAAGCCACTGAAGCCGAAGAAACGCCGGAGGAAGCCGAAGGGGATGATCCGGAGGCCCGGAAAAAAGCGGCGGAAGCGAAGAAAAAGGCCGCCGAAGAACGCCGGCAGAAACAGGCCGAGCTGAAGGAAAAGGCGCTGGAACTGGACGAGCGGCTCCGGTCCTGGACCTACATCGTCCCGGAATGGCGGTACAACAAGTTCAAGACCGATGTCGAAGCGTTATTCGAGGAACCGCCGGCCGCGGAGGAAGAATCGGGGGCCGGCGTGGAAAACTGACGATTCCGAAGACCTGCGAGGTTTTCAAAACCTCGCAGGTC
>CAZZBE010000097.1:0-15961 GCA_964652715.1 uncultured Desulfobacteraceae bacterium | reverse complement strand
AGAAGGAAATTCTGCTGATTTGCGGCAAGGAATACCGGTTCGTGGTGGACGCCCCTCCCGATCCGGGCGCGTAGGCGACGGACTGTTTGAACCTGCTGGAATCCGAATGTTGAAAGCGGGCGGGGGATAGAGCGGTTCGACAACACGGAAGCAAAGGAGGTGATGCCCGTATAACATACGAAACAGCCGAGTTGCGGCCATCATGCCCCGGCATGGCGCCGGAAGGAAAACTTGTATTCCGAAAAAGCCAAACCCGTCGCAAGGGGGGGCGGAAAGCCTCGGGTCCCTTGGAATCAATATAGGGAGGGACGGCCGGGTTGCCGGAATCGATCGGAAACGAAAGCGATTTTACAAAGGAATGTGGCGCAGACCCTGGGGGTGGGTTGCGGACACGGAACACAACAGTTCTTCGCAACAGGAGTGATTTGGCATGAAACGTTTTACAAAAAAACTGTTCCGCCCCATGAGGAAAAAAGCGGCGAAAAACCAAGGCTTCACCCTGCTCGAAATCCTGGTCGCGCTCACCGTCATGGGCTTTCTCATCGCCATGGCGGCCCCGCGGCTGGCGGGCATTTCCCAAAGCGCCAGCGGCACGGTCTGCGACACCAACAAGGGCCGGGCCAAAGCCTACGTGTCGGCCTTCTACGAAAAATTCAACCGCTACCCCGACCGGCTCACCAACCTGGTCATGACCGACGGCGCAACCCTGGCCGATGCCAACACGGGGAATACGGGCTACCAGATTCCCTACTGTTCGGACGACGACCCGGAAAACGGACCCGAGGTGATCCACTTCGGCCACAACAACGCATACAAGTTCATGATCCACCGCCTGAACCAGGAAGAGGCCGATGAGCTGAGAAGCTTAGGCATCACCCAGGTTTACAACCTGAACGACTATGCCGCCGATGCCGATGGGCTGGACGGAGCGGCTGCCATGGGGCGCGAGACTTCTCCCGGTCACAACAGCGGCCGGGTGTCCAACTTCGCCGATATTGCGTCTATCAATGATAAGCGCCCCTTCATGGAGTCCTGCCCCGTCGGAGCCGGCGTGGGCGTGGCCATGTGCGGCTGCGGCATCGACTTGGCAGGTACCGGCCTGACCTTTGTGAACCCCGAACGGGGGTGGGCGGAAGAAGACATCTTCGCCCGTATAATCTTCGGTTTAGGGTCGGAATCCGAGCTGGTCTCGTCGGGGATTGTAACCAACGCCGCGCACTGCCCCGGCTCCATCCAGAATGCCGACAACTTTACCTGGGGCGGCTACTATTTAATCCTGCCGCGGCTTGAAGCCACGGCCGACCGCCTGGCTAGCGCTACCTATGCTGGCCTGTGGGGCGGCAACCTCAACTACGCCAGACTGTCGGCCGACACGCTTTCGGCGGTCTCCTGGCCCAAGGATGGCCCCAAGCCTTCCCCCGATTACGACATTTCGGCCAACAACGACCACTTCAAGGTCCGCGCCGGCCTGAAGTTGCATGAGGCCATGGCTTCCTGGGATTTCGACACCACCCGTCAGCGCCACGACGAGGTCTGGGGTATCGACCTGAACAACTCTAACAATGTGCTCAACGGCGGATGATAAACGGAAAAACATGATGATGGAGGAAATGGACTTGGAAAGGAGGTGATGACTTTATTTACGAAACGGCCGCGTTGCGGCCACCCTGTCACGGCACGGCGCCGGAAGGGGAACTTGTATTCCGAAAAAGCCAAACCCGTCGCAAGGCGGGGCCGGAAAGCCGCGGGTCCTTTGGAATCAATATGAGCAGGGACGGCCGGGCCGCCGGAATCGAGCGGGATTTTACATTGATTTTATGAAGCAAGGTGGCGCAGACCCTGGGGGTGGGTTGCGGACACGGAATTCAAACTTTATTCGCAACAGGAGGACACTTTAAAATGAAACATCTTGTGAAACAACTGTTCCGCCCCCTGAGGGAAAAAGCGGCAAAAAACCAGGGCTTCACCCTTCTCGAAATCCTTGTCGTGCTCACCATCATGGGCTTTCTCATCGCCATGGTGGCCCCCCGCCTGGCCGGCATCTCCAGTTCGGCCGTGGACACGGTGTGCGACTCCAACCAGAGCCGCATGGTATCCATGATGTCCGGCTACTTCGAGCAGACCAACCGCTACCCCAGCAAGCTGACCAACCTGGTGGAAGAACTCGATGATGCCGGGACCAGCGAGACCTACCAGATCCCGGCGGTCTCCGACGACGACCCGGAAAACGGCCCCGAGACCCTGGCCTCCGAGTTCATGATCCGCAACCACTTCCGCATCCACTACCTGGACAACGAAGAGCTGGCCGAGCTGCGCGGCCTGGGCGTCACCAGAGTGCTCAACCTGAACGCCTACGACGGTCTCAACGATGCCCGCGATGCCATCAAGACCGATTACGACGGAGTCGCGGCCACCGGGCCCAATGAGGTCGATTATCAGATCCCCACCACCGTCGGCGATGCAATGGAAGAAATCACCGTTCCCACCGACACGGCGATCAACCGTTTCGCCGTGGCCATGGTGGGTATGGGTCATGACGCGTCGGATTGGGTTGTTCACACCGACGAAGACAGCTGGGGCGAGCCCGACTGGTTCGGCCGCATCGTGATGGGCTTCGGTCCGGAAAACAGCCTGGTCACCGACGGCATCGTGGCCAACGCGGCCCATTGCCCGGGCGGCATCCAGAACGCCGACAACGTGACCTACAACGACTACAACCTGGTGCTGCCGCGCCTGGCGGCCACCGCCGAGCGGTTTTCCACCGATGCGGCGGACATCGGCACAGCCGGCCTGACAGACCTCGAAGAGCTGGTGGCCGTGGCCTACGACGACTACCCGGGCGACACTTATGTCCCCAGCAACAACGACGACAACCTGAAAGTCCGGACCTTCAACATCGCCGATGCACAGGAAAGCTGGCAGTACGCCACCCAGTGCCCGGAAGGCCACATGTTCCCGGCGGATGACGAAGAGTTCTGGGCCATCGACATCGATGACAATGACAGCATTAACTAAGAATGTTAAAATAGCTGAGTCATCAGCCTGACAAACCTCCCATCCCGGCGGGGCGGCTCCGGCCGCTCCGCCGGTTTCCATCACCACCCCCCGCGCCCGGCTGATCCGTCCGGTGAAAACGCTTTCACCGGACCGATGAACCCGGCGCAGAAAAAAGCTCAAGCTGAAAACGTCACGCTCAAAGCACCTGCGACTGCGTCCGATTCTCCCGACGAGCGGGGAAACGCAACAAGGAAGCAAGAACACCATAACACGCAACCAACCAAACCAAACGAACCCATAAACCGAACCGAACCCAACAAACTCAATAAACCCAATGAACCTAATGAACCCATCACCTCACCAAACCACCCCACGATCCGGCTTTACCCTCCTGGAGGTGCTCATTGTCCTCTTCATCCTGGGGCTTTTGGCGGCCATGGCCGTGCCGTCCATAGGGATCATGGGCGACCGGGAACGGGAGCGGATCACCGGCGAGCGCATGGAGCGGATCCGCCGGGCGATCCTGGGGCCGGACGACCGCTTTGACGAGCATGGCCGGCCGTTTATCGGCGGCTACGTCGGGGACCTGAAGGCCTGGCCCGACCTGTGGGAGGCCCGCGCGGAATTGAGACCGGGCCATGAAACGGCGTGGGACGACCCTTCGTCCCTGCCGCCGGGCATCGGCCAGGGGCCGGTCTACGCCATGGACCCGGACCATGTCTTTTTCCGGCCTTCGGGCCGATTCGTCAAGGGCCGATGGCGCTGGAACCTTCCGCACCGCAAGCTTTACGACGACGCGACGGACAACTACGACCACATCGGCGGGCTGGAGACGGAAAACGAGGGCCAGCCCCGGGGCCTCTGGACCCGCTTTCCCGAGGATCTGCCCTTCGACATCGGCGCCCACGCCGCGCCGGGCGAGGACCTGGGCGGGAACTGGAACGGGCCGTACATCCGGGCGCCCATTTCGGAAAACCCGTCGGACAGCGGCCATTTCGCCACGGACGACGAGGAATACGAACAGCTGATTCCCGTTCCCATGGATACAGCAAATCCGAATCCGAGCCCGCCGCCCGCTTTGCTGCCGAGCTGGGAGGACGGGGACTACAGCCCCTCGGACGGCCTCGGCGAGCACTTCGACGAACGCGAGGCCTTCCGCAAGATCCAGACCGACGGCGCCTTAACCGACGGCTGGGGCCGGGCGTTCCGGTTCTTCATCTCCGCGGACCCGGACCACCCCGGGAGCACCGTTTTCTGGATCGTCTCCGAGGGAGCGGACGGCGAGGGGACCTATCCCAACAAGGGAACCTGCGTCGGCCACTCCTGGAGCGTGGATGAAGACGATACCATGTCCGCGGTCTATGACGAAACCGACCCGGATCCGAAAGGGTATAACGAAAACGATTCCTACAATCGGGACAACCTCGTGCTCAAGCTCTACTCCCGGGACTGGGAGGCGGTCTTCGCCGCCGGGGACGAGGACAAAACCGCCGGGACCGAAGCGACTCTCGAGCGTATTCACGAGGCGCTGACGGGGAAATCCCCCGCGGGCCTCAACACCGGCTTCACGGGCGACCTCGCCCGCTGGCCGAAGCTTTTCCGCTGGGAAGGGTCAAGCTGGGACGACGCCGACGGCGCCGACGCCTACACCAAAGGCCAGCCCCGGGAGCTGTGGACCGACAGGCCCAACGCGGACGACAGCGGCGACGACGCGCCCGGCTCGACATGGGGCATCGGTTGGCGGCACGCCTGCCTGGGCGCCCCGGCGGGGTCCGGCGCGGACAACCGGCTGACCGACGCCTGGGACCGGGAAATTCTTTTTTTTAAAGACGACGCCAACGACCTGCTGCTCATCCTGTCGCGGGGGCCCGACGGAAAATTCGATTTCGGCGCGACCAATGCGGACAATACCGAACCGGAGGATTTCACCGAGGCGGTGGACGCGACCGTCTACGACCCGGCGGCTGCGCTCAACGCGGACAACCGGCATATCGCGATATCCGGCGCCGACTGGCGGCCGGGGCATTTCCGGCTTCCGAAGTTCACCGTGTATAATGCCCAGCTCGGCGCCACCACCACCAAGGCCCGCTTTTTTCGGGCCGACGGTTCTCCCGTTGCCGGCGTCGATCTCCTGGCCCCGACGACATTGACCGACGAGGACGGCGACTCGGATTGGGACGACTGGGCCCAGGGCGACGGCACGCCCACCGGCCCGGCCTTCGTATACGACGACACCACGGCCCAGGAGGCCGTCACGGGGGCGCGCTACCTGGTGTTCTGGAACGACGCCGACGCCGACGACGAGATCGACAGCGGCGAGTACTGCCTTCGCGTCGTCTACAACGTCGCGGCCAAGGCCGGCAGCGGGCAGTGCGAGGCCATAACGGTGAATGCGGCGGACTTCCAGCCGCTGCTGCCGTAAAATGCAAAAATTCGGGAAAGATTCAGACTGCAATCTTGTCGAACATACAATGAGAAAAGGGAGGAGGCGCCGCGGAAGATGTCGCGACAAACGCCAATGAGGCCCGCGGGGGGCAGGCATGTTGACTAATATCATTCCCAAACAACTGCTGGCGGTCGAGCTGGCCGGAGACGATATTCGCGCCGCCGTGGTGCGCCGCAAGGGCCGCCGCTTCGAGGTTGTGGACTTCGCCAGCCTTAAACGGCCCGATCCCCAGGACGATTTGCCGGCCGCGGAAGTCCTGAAATCCCTCGCCGACCGCCTGCGGGTCTCCGGCGGCCCTGGGGTGCTGGTGACGCCCATGGCGCGGGCGTTTGAGCTTCTGATGGACCGTAAAAAGGTGACCGGCATGAGGCACTACCAGCTCCAGGAAGCGGTCCGCTGGGAGGTGGAGCCCTATACCGGAATCACCGGCGGCAGCGCCCTGGTCGGCGTGGAGGCGGAACGTAAAATCGAGCCCCGGCCCGGAGAGATCCTTCCCGAGGCGGACATGGATCAGGTCACAGTCACGGTCGCCGCCATCGAGCGCAACGTCTACCGCGCCGCCCGCGAGCGCTTCAAGGTGGCCGGCCTGCGTCTGCTGCGCATCTATCCGCCGGAAGAAGTCTTCTACTACGCCCTGTTTCTGGACGAAATCGCCTCGCCCCGGGCATTGCTTGAGGTGGGGCATGACTACTCCAACTTTGCCATCCTTCGTGGCGGCATCCCCGAACAGATCAACACCCTTAGCCTGAGCCTGGATGGCCTGATGTCCCAACTGAGCGGGGGGGCCGCATCCGGGGTGCTGGAAGACAGCCTGAAGTTCACCGTGCGCCAGACCCCGCCTCCCGAACCCTTGGTGATTACCGGCGCCGGGGCAAACCATCCCGAACTGGTGGACTATATCGGCGGATTCTGCCCGCACGGCGCCCGGCCGCTGGTTTTGTCCCGCATTGCCGGAGTAGCCGACGCTCGGGAGGAGGGCGCCCACGCCGTGTTCAGTACCGCAGTGGGCGCGGCCGTCCGGGAGCTGAAAGGCAGCCGGGAGCGGAAGGGCGGGATCAATGACCGGCTCCCGCTCGTTCCGCGGCTCAAGCGCAGCGTCTACCTGGTTCCCGTGGCCGCGGCGGTGATTATTGTGATTCTCCTGGCCGGCCATTACCAGTTCATGCGGTACCAGGAGCGCCGCTACAAAGCCCGAATCACGGAACTGAACAAAGAGGTCAAGAGCCGCAAGGCCGAGATCGACAAATACGAGAGCCTGCTTGCCGAAAGCAACGCCCTGGAAAAGGAGATCGACCAGGCGAATAAGCGGCTGAAATACATCCAGGGCGAGGCAAAAGCGAGTCTGAACCGCATGATCACCTGCCTTGAGGAAATGGCGGCGGCCCTGCCCGAACGCATCGTGCTGCACCGAGTCAGCCAGGGCGGCTTAAACATCTACAAGGTTGCCGGCAGCGCCTTGGCCCTGGAGGTAATCGGCGATTTTGCCACCAGGCTTCAGGAAAAGCCCTGGTGCGAGGCGGCCGTTATAGAGAAGGTGGAAAAAAACGCCGACGGCGGAGGTCTGTCGTTCGAGCTGACCATACAAGCCGGCGGTGAAAGGGCATGAGAAAACTCTCCCGGTTCGAAAAGTTCGGCATCGTGGCGGCGATCCTGATCGCCTGCACCTACTTTTATGTCAAACGGGCCTACGAACCCCAGGAGGCCCGGCTGAAAAAAACCGTGCAGGTCCTGAACAAAGTCATCGGGCAGATCAACAGCCTCAAGGACGTCCCCCCGCAAGCCATGGTCAAACGGCGACTGAAAGCCAATCGCGAGAAACTTGAAGACTTGGAACGCGAGATGAAGGACATTCGAATGCTCACCGGTTCAGAGCGGGAGGTGACCCGTCTGTTAAGCGAAATCAATGAAAAGATGGTCGATAGCAGGCTGCGGGTCGACTCGCTGACGCCGGCCGGGCAGGTGGAGGACGAGCTGTTGAAGTGGAATATGTTCAAAATCGATATGACGGGCTCCTTTAACAGTTTCCTGGATTTCATGCGCGAATTGAAAGAGATGCCCGACGCGGTCAAGGTCGAGCGTCTGCGGATGGAAAAAAACAATGAACGTCAACTCAGGATTTCTTTCGACCTGATGATTTGATCGAGGAGGAGATTCATGCGACACGCGAATTTGATGTTTGTGTGGCTGCTTTGCCTATGTGCCGCCGGTGGCGCGGCCTATGCGGAAACGGCCAGGGATCCGTTCGAGACGAAGGCCGCCGGCGAGATTCCGACCAACTACGAAAAAGCCATTCAGCAGGTTTCCGTCAAGGGAATCGTGCGCGCGGAAACGGGAAAGCGAATCATCGTCGGCATCGCCGGCCTCGACGGCCTGACCGTCCTGAAGCCCGGTGAAAAAGTGGCTCTGGATTACAACGGGCGCCCTCATGTTTTCACAGTGGGGAATATCGGCGTCAAGAGGGTCCAGTTCCGGGCCGCGCCGCCTGCTTCTTCAAAAGAGGCGCCGGATGACGCCGCCGATTACGAAGTGTTTGTCCGATGATCCGGTTTTTCAAATACGCTATGATTGCACTGCTGATCATTTTGTGCGGCGGGTGCGGCGGGGTCCGCGAGAAAATCCGGCCCATGCAGGGACCCGACTACGAAACCCTGGCCGGGAAAACCGGCGGGGAGTCCCCGGTCCTCGTCCGCACCCCTCCCCCGATCGAAGAACAGCCTATTGTGCGGATCATCAACGGGGTCGAGGTAGAAGGCGTCGCCGGGGCCCAGGAGACGCTCGCCCGGGAATACGCGCATCGGACCAAGGGGTTGAATACCAGGGTCGAGTCCCTGGTGCTGCGCGACGTCGATGTTCGGACGATCGCCGAACTGCTCAGCGAAATCTGCGAATACAACGTGGTGGCAACCAACACGGTTGCGGACCGCCCCATCGACATCTTCCTGCAGCATATCGACCTGCGCGGCGCGCTCGAAGCCGTCTGCCGGCTCAACAACCTGTGGTACCGGGAAGGCGACGGGATCATCACCCTGATGACCCGGGATGAATACGTGGAAGATATCGAGGTGCGCCAGCGGGATCAGACCCGGGCGTTTTATGTCCGCTATACCAATGCCGCCGACATGGCCAAGGTGATCCAGGCGGCCATGGGCGAAGAGGTTCACCTGGCGGTGATCGAGGACGAGAAGATCTACGGACACATCGATCCCGAGTCAAAGGCCGAAGTCGGGCGAGGCGAATATGATGCCCCGGAATTGAAACCGGCGCCGTCCGACATGGCCGATCCCGCCGCCGGAATCGCAGGGGACTTGGCGGCTGTTGCGGCCGGAGGCGGCAGAGGCGCCAGGGATTCCAAAAACAAACGCCCGCTGCTGGCCATTCTAACCGTTTTCAAGCGCAACAACTGCATCGTGGCCCGCAGCCTGGACGATTCCCTGCTCAACGAAATGGGCCGCATTATCGAGGTTTTGGACACTCCCACCAGCCAGGTGCTGCTGGAAATCCGCATTCTCCAGCTGACCCTCGACGACGGGTTCGAAAGCTTCTTCGAGTTCAACTGGAGCGATTCGAAAAACCTCTTGGGGGTATTGGGCAGCAGAGCCGTGGGCTCCACCACGGTGGACTACCTGTTCGGAAACAACAAGATCGCCGCGCGCATCGCCTTTTTCGAGCAGCAGGGGCGCGCGCAAATCATTGCCACACCGTTTCTCATGGCCGCCAACAACAGCACGGTGGAGTTCTTCGTGGGGGAGGAAGTCCCCCTGCGCGACGACGTTGCCTCGTCGACCGTACCCTTAGGCGATAGGGGCGACACCCTGACCGTCTACGAGTATAACATTATCCGCGAGGAAATCGGCACCGACGTGGAGATGACCACCTTCATCAACGATGACGCCACCGTGACCCTGGAGTTTGAGGCCGACATCACTACTCCGCTCCTCAACTTCAGCGCTATCCCGGTGGTCAACCCGGAAACCGGCGAGGTCATCGACTTTCCCCTGGACGCCACGAGCAAGAGCGAACTCAAGTCGATCCTGTCGGCCAAATCCGGCCAGTCCATCGCCATCGGCGGCATCATCAGAGAGACGATAGATTTGCAGGAAACCAAGGTGCCGGTGCTGGGCGACATCCCCATCCTGGGATTTTTCTTCCGCGATATCGATAATATCAAGAGGAAGACCGAGACGGTGATTGTTCTCACGCCCCATGTGATCATGCATCCCGCCCTGGCGGGGGAAACTTCGCAAGATTTCCTCAGACGCAAGAGTTCCCACGAGCAGATCACCCAGGGGCGGGAGAACATATTGGAACCTGAAGAGGAGACTGCGCCATGAGTCTGTGCGCCGTCGCCCCGATGCCCGAAACCAGGCCCTGCGACATGAACGAGCTGTTTCGCGAAACGGTGCGGCGCGGCGCCTCGGACCTTCACCTCACAGCCGACATGCCGCCGATGTTTCGCGTCAAGGGCGATCTGGCGCCCATGGCCTGCGACGCGTACTCGCCCGAAGAAATCGAGACGCTGCTCGGCGCGATCTTAAGCGCGCGCCATCGGGAAGTGCTGCGGGAGAAAAAATCGGTGGATTTCGCCATCAGCGCCAACGACGCGGGTCGTTTCCGGATCGCCGCCTTTTACCAGCGCGGGTCGCTCAGCGTGGCAATCCGCCTGCTGCACGCCGGAATTCCCACTTTCGCGGTCCTGGGCCTGCCCGAAACCATCGCGGGAATGGCCGATCTTCGCGACGGCCTCGTTCTGGTCACCGGCGTCACCGGGTCCGGAAAATCCACCACCCTGGCAACCGTGCTGGATCACATCAATACCCGGGACCGGCGGAACATTATCACCATCGAGGACCCCATCGAATATATCCACCAGAACCACTGCAGCGTCATACACCAGCGGGAGCTTCATACCGACGTCAGATCCTTCGCCGAAGCCCTGCGCGACTCGCTGCGGGCCGACCCCGACGTGATCCTGGTGGGCGAGATGCGCGACCTGGAAACCATGCGCACGGCCATTATGGCCGCGGAAACCGGGCACCTGGTGTTTTCCACCCTGCACTCCCGGGACTGCGTTTCCACCGTCAACCGGCTTGTGGGCGCCTTTCCCGCCGGCGAGCAAACTCAGATTCGGCAGCAGCTTTCTTCCACGCTCAAGGCGGTGGTCTCTCAGCGCCTTTTGCCAAACGCCGCCGGCGCCGGCCGGGCGCCGGCGGTGGAGATCATGATCTCCACGCCGGGCATTGCGAATCTGATCCGCCAGGCCAAGGACGACATGATTTATTCGGCTATCGAAACCGGGCTTCAGCAGGGAATGCAGACCATGGAACAGAGTTTGATACGGCTGATCTCCGACGGGCGGATCAGTATGGAAACTGGGTTGAAAGCCGCTCGAAACGAAAATCTTCTGCGCCAGCGGCTTTCCGCCCAGCGCGGCGGTTGCGGACAAACGACCGGAGGGCGGGGGGCCCGCGGAACGGATCGGTGGATATGATCCGGGTGGAACGTTTCGGCGAATTTCTGGTGAAAAAAGGCGCGATACGCCGCGAAGAGCTGAGCCGCCTGCTGACAAGCCAGCGCCTGGTTCGAGAAAAGATCGGCGCCGTCGCCGTGCGCGAGGGTTTGATCGACGAGGATCAGCTGACTGAATACCTGGCCGAATTCCTGGGCATGCCCCTGTTCAAGGCCACGGTGGAAAACATCGAAAAAGGGGTCGCACGGGTCGTTCCCATGAGAATGGCGCTGAAGGCCGACGTGCTGCCGGTGGGATACGGCGGCAACGGGGAACTGCTGCTGGCATGCAGCGGACCGTTGTCCAAAACCATGCTGCAAACCATTTCCCGCCTGACCAAACGACAGGTGCGGCTGGTGCTGACCTCCCCCCGACGGTTGAAGAAGATGCAGAACCTGTTTTTCAGCCGCGACTACGACACCTCCATCAATTTGACCGGCCGGGTGGACATTGAAGACAGCGGCTTCATCATCGAACTGTTCGAAAAGCTCATGCTGCGGGCCATCAACGAGGGGGCGTCGGACCTGCACCTGGAGCCGGAAAAGGATGCCCTGGTGGTGCGCTTCCGGGTGGACGGGATGCTGATCAAAACCGAGGCTCTGCCCGTTGATCTGGCCGCCCGGCTGGTTTCGCGAATCAAAGTGGTGGCCGGCATGGACATCGCCGAGCGCCGCAAACCCCAGGACGGCGCCTTCTACTTCATGCCCCAGACCCTGGACGTGGCCATCGACGGCGTCAACGTGCGCGTCAGCACTCTTCCGGTGATGAGCGGCGAAAAGGCCGTGCTGCGTATTTTGCCGCCCCATGACGAGGTGATCCGCCTGGAGGAACTCGGCATGTGCGAAACCATGCTGGAGCGATTCAAGCGTCTGCTCAAGACGCCCTACGGCATCGTGCTGGTCACCGGTCCGACCGGTTCGGGCAAGTCCACGACCCTGTACGGAGCCCTGCAGATGCTGCGCGGCGAAACCACCAATATCACCACCATCGAGGACCCTGTGGAACTGACCGTGCGGGGGGTGAACCAGACCCAGGTGGACCGGGGCGAGAAACTCTCCTTTGCCGACGCCCTGCGGGCCATCCTGCGTCAGGACCCGGACATCATCATGGTGGGGGAGATCCGCGACCCGGAAACCCTGCGGATCGCCCTGCGGGCCGCCATAACAGGACACCTGGTCCTTTCCACCCTGCACACCAACGACGCCCCCAGCGCCTTCGGCCGCATGATCGACATGGGGGCCGAACCGTTCCTCGTAGGCGCATCGGTTCGCGCGGTGCTGGCCCAACGCCTGGTGCGAACCGTCTGCCCGGCCTGCGGAGCGGAACGCGCCGTCAGCGACGCCGAGCGGCAAATGCTGGGCATCGACGGAGAGGCGTTTTTCGTTCGCCAGGGTCGAGGCTGCGGGAAATGCCATATGGGCTACCGGGGGCGGCTGGGCCTTTTCGAACTGCTCCAGGTGGACGAACGGATCAAGGAACTGGTCGTGCAATCGGCGACCCCCGAGGTCGTTCGCCGGGACGCGGTCGGACAAAACGATTTTCGAACCCTGCGGCAGGACGGCATCGACAAAGTCCGGCAGGGGCTGACCACGCCCGAAGAGATCATGCGGGTCACCCTGGATTAAGATGTATTTTTTGCCATGCCCAAATATTTCTACAAGGCGATCGACGACAACGGGGAGAAGGTTCGGGGGGCCGTAACAGCGACCGATGTGAACGCGGCCGCCGACCGTCTGCGATCGCAGGGACTGATGCTGACCGAAATCGAGGAAACCGAGGGGGGCGGGCATCTGGGTGCGGGCGGGAACCTGGCGGGAATGTTCGGATGGGTCCGCACCAAGGATATCATACTCTTTTTCCGGATGTTTTCCGCTTTGATCGCTTCCAATGTCACCATCTCCGAGGCCATCGACATCCTGTACGAGCAGGCGGAGAACCGAAAACTCAAGAAGATTTTGGATGGGATCCGGGTGAAAATCGAAGGCGGAGAGCCTTTGAGCGCCGCCATGGACGACTACCCGCGGGTGTTTCCCCGGGTTGTCGCCGGCATGATTCGGGCCGGCGAACTGGGCGGCATACTGGATGTGGTGCTCGAAAGAATTTCCGATTACCTGGAAAGCAAGGCCGCCTTGCGGACCCAGCTGATCATCAGCATGATCTATCCTTCCGTGGTGGTTGTAGCGGCTGTTGTGGTGGTGGTTTTTCTGGTGACCTTCGTTATCCCCAGGTTCGCCACGCTGATGGGAGGGAGACAGTTGCCTGCCAACACGCAGTTTCTGCTGGACACGGCGGCGTTCCTGACCCAGAACGCGCGATCCATCATATTGGGGATCGCGGCGCTGATCGGCGGTGTCGCGGTCTTGTTCGCCGTTCCGGCCAGCCGCCTGATCATCGACCGCTACAAGATCCGCATTCCTGTGATCGGGCCGATCTTCCGCTACGGGGTGATCGTCCAGTTCGCCAAGACACAGGCCTCGCTCCTGGAAAGCGGAATTACACTGGTGGACGCCCTGCGCGCCACGGGCAACACCGTGACAAACACGGCCGTTCGCCTGCAGATCGACCGCATGAACGAACGGGTCGTCGCCGGGGAGCCGCTTTCCATGGCTTTCGATAACGACCGGTTCTTTACGCCCATCGTGAAGGCCATGGTGAAGATCGGCGAGCATTCCGGGTTAATGGACCAGGCGATGGTCACCGCGGGCGAACTTCACGAGAAAATCCTGAAGGACAAGATCGCCCGGATGAGCGCCATGATCGGGCCGGTGCTGGTCATCGTGCTGGGCGTCATCGTGGGATACGTGGCCTGGGGACTGGTGGCCGGCATGCTGGCCATGTACTCCGTCGCCTCGTGACCCGGGCGGAAAAGACGGGGAGACCGAGGGAACACCGAGCCGCTGAACCACTTAACATTGAAAAATCAATGATATTATAGGGTTTACACGAGAAAGATACAAGGAGAAGCAAATGAACCCGAAAACAATTGCCGCATTAATGATCGCCATAATAGCCCTGGGCCTTGGCGCGTCGTCCTGTCAGAAATCCGAACAGGGGCAGAATGTCGTAGCCGCGTTCGACGGCGGCAGCCTTACCGTGGAGGACCTGGAAGCCCATTTCGCCAAAATGAAAAAGGACTCCCGTTTCCGCGAAAAACCCGAAACGCTCACGCCGGAATTCGTTTTCGAGCACGCAGTCAACATGGAGATGATCATCGCCAAGGGGCTCAGCGAGAAGCTTCACTTGGATCCGCGCATCCGGGCGGATATCCACGATTTCATGTCCGACCTGTTCCTCAAGGTGATGCAGGACCACCTCGTCCCCAAGATCGACAAGTCGGATTTTTCGGAAGAGGAAGTCCGTGCCTATTTCGACGCCCACCCCGAAACCTATCAGACGCCCGCCCGCTACGACGTGAAGGTGATCAAGGCAGACGACGGCGCGACGATCGAGAGGGCCCTCGAACAGATCGAAGAGGGCGAAATCACTTTCGAAGAGGCCGCGCGACAGTATTCCGCCGATGAGCGCGCCAGGGAAAAGGGCGGCGCCGTCGGCATGCGTCCCCTGAATCGTTTCCGCCCCGATTGGCGCGATATCGTCGCAGCCCTTCAACCGGGCGCCGTCTCCGCGCCCCAGGCCATAGGCGACGACTGGTATCTGCTGAAACTCGAGGAAAAAACTGATCCGGAGCCCTATGATTTCGAGGAAAAAAAAGCCTACGTGCGCAACGATTTGCTCTACGCCCGCTACCGGGAGGCATGGGAGGAAACCTACGACCGGCTGAAACAGGAATTCTCGCTTGCAATAAACGATGAAAAACTGAGGGCTTTTATCGAGGGGGCCAAATAGAGATGAAAGCCGTTTCCTTGCGGATTCTTTCCGTGATTTTTCTTCTGGCGGCAGCGCCCGTTCTGCTCGTTCCCGCGGCCGCGACGGCCCACAGCACCAAGGGCCGGCTGAAAGTACCCCTGGCCAAGGGAATCGTCGGCGTGGACGATGTCGCCTACTTCGTCGAATCCTATGTCCATCGCGAACTATACAAGGAAAAATACGAAAAAAGCAAAACGCGGTTTTATGTCAGGGAATTCACAGGGGTGGACCAGCAAAACGACATCGCGGAGATCCGTTTCATCGTTTTGGACGCCAAAGGAAACACCACCTTTACCGATTCGATGCGGATCAGCCGCGACGAAGACGGCGTGTGGCGGTATCGGCCCCAACAGGGCGCAGCTTCCCTGGAGGTTTACACCTACGTACCGAAATGGAGACACTACTACGAGCACTATATTTTCCCGGCAAGCGGTGCGGGCATTTTTTTGGCTTTGGTCGCGCTCTTCTGCCTGCGGTACAAAAAACGCCGCCGGACGGAAGCGTCATGCGAAACCTGAAAAAAGGCGATGCCAATTGGACGGATGATGGAACCGATCGAAAAATTACCGAACCATTGTATAGTAATATACTGATTTTCAATTATAAGAATTTCGGTTTAAAGCCTTGAAGACCCTCGCCATGATGATGCCCCACATCGAGGTTCAGGGCAATTAGGGGATTTCCAGAAAACAACGTCCCCGTTTTCGGCGGTTTTTCAGATCGGCGTTCCGCCTTTACGCTGTCAGGCGCCCGGCCCCCAAACGCCGCCTGAAGGCGGAACGCCGAATTCGGCGACCTGTCGAAGGGTGAATCTTTGGCTTTTTTTGGAGAAAACAGTTGACAAACTGGCCATGATAAGATTAGGGTAGGCCGGAAATTAGGAGTTCAAATCTTTATTTGGACTGCCTTACGGCTTTCGGCCCCCGGCGGCGCGAACAGAAGTGAAGGCGCGACCCCCGCATCGTGGATGCGGCGGTCGCGCCTTTTTGTTTTTTTACGGGAAGGCCCGGATGTCTTTTCGGGTCCCGATGGACGGCCAATGGAGTGATTACGGAGCATGGACCGGCGCTGGGCTGATCCTGAAGCGGCGCCGCGGAACCGAAGTGGAAGAAGTAGAAAAGGAGGAAAAAGACGATGAAGCGGTT
>CAZZBE010000096.1:0-16078 GCA_964652715.1 uncultured Desulfobacteraceae bacterium | reverse complement strand
GGTGTCGGGAACCCGCTTTACGCAGACCAGTATGTTCATGAAATCGCTCCTTTCATTGTTCTTTCATTTAAAATCCCCCTGAATCCCCCTTTAAAAAAGGGGGACTTACCCTTCTCCCCCCTTTTTTAAAGGGGGGCCGGGGGGGATTTTTCCTTAACTTCTCACCATATGCCGGTCGATCAGCTCCACCAGGTCGATGGCTTCGATCTCGCCTTCCAGGTTGGAGGTCTTGATGCCGTCCTCGATGTTGACCAGGCAAAAAGGGCAGGCCGTTACGATGACGTTGGCGCCGGCCTCCTTGGCCATCTCCACCCGGACCTGCCCCATGCGGCGGTCTTCGATGGGTTCGTAGAACAGGTAGAGGCCCCCGCCGCCGCAGCAGAAGGAGCGGTCGCGGCATCGGTCCATCTCCACCCGGTTCATGCCGGGGATGGCGTCGAGCACCTTGCGGGGATCGTCGTAGAGCAGGTTGTGCCGGCCCAGGTAGCAGGGATCGTGGTAGGTGTACACCTTGCCGTTGCCCTCGCCCGGGCCCAGCTTGATGCGGCCTTCCTCGATGGACCGAATCAGGTACTGGCTGATGTGCTCCACCGGCGGCAGGCCGTTGTAATCCTTTTTAAAGGTATTGAAGGCATGGGGGTCGGCGGTGATGATCCGCTCCGCGCCCGAGGCGGCGATGGCCTCGGTGTTCTGGTCCTTCAATTCCATGAAGAGCATCTCTTCGCCGAACCGGCGCACCTCGTTGCCGCTGTCCTTCTCCTGGGGTCCCAGGATGCCGAAATCGGTTCCGGCGGCGGTGAAAATCCGGGCCGCGGCCTTTCCGATGGCCTGGATCCGGTCGTCATAGGAGGTGACGCTGTCCACGAAATACAGGGTGTCGGCGGTCTCCTTCTTGCCCGCCACCTTGACCTCGATCCCCTCTTCCCTGGCCAGGTCCTTGATCCAGTCGGCCCGCTTTTTCTCCATCTTCCCGTAGGGATTGCCGCGTTTCTCCAGGGCCTGGAGCGGCTTCTGGAGGGACTGGGGCACATTCCCCTCGTCCACCATGCCGCGTCTCAGGTCGACCATCTTGTTGATGTATTCAATGGCGACGGGGCATTCCTCTTCGCAGGCGCCGCAGGTGGTGCAGGACCAGATTTCGTCCTCGGAATAGATGGAACCGATGAGCGGCTCTCCCTTTTTAAAGGGCCCCCGCAGCGGATAGTGATCGAAGGAATAATCCCGGGCCTTGATGGTGATGAACCGGGGCGACAGGGGCCGGCCCACGTGGTTGGCCGGGCAGTTGTCGGAGCACCGGCCGCAGTCGGCGCAGGTGTAGAAATCCAGGATATGCTTCCAGGTGAAATCCTCGAACTGCTTGACGCCGAAGGATTCCAGATCGTCGAGCCCTTCTTCGCTCACCCCGTGACGCACCGGTTTAACCGCGCCCCGGTCCAGCTTCATGAAGTAGACGTTGAAGATGGAGGTGATCACGTGGAAGTGCTTGCCCAGGGGCAGGAAGCAGAGGAAAAAGAAGAAGGTGAGGTCGTGGACGAAATAGGACCCCGCGTGGAGGCTCTGCAAGGTTCCCGCGGCGCTGTCGGCGAGGATCAGCTCCAAAAACCAGGCCAGGGAAAGAGGGGCGAGCGACTCGGCCTCAATTCCCGCCTGGAGGCTGGCGGCCACGGCGCTGGCCTCGAACAGGCTTTCGGAGATCAGAAGGGTGCAGATGAGCCCCAGGACGAAAATGGCCTCTCCGGTGTGATCGCGGCCGTATTCGGGCGGCACGGCGTACCGGGCCGGTTTGAAAAATCCCCGCCGGACCCCCGCGATGACGCAGGCGATGAAGACCAGGGTCGCGGCATAATCTTTCAGGATGTTATAGACGTGTCCCAGCCCGCCCCCGAATCCCGGCAGGGTGAAATCGGCGGAGATCCCGATCATCACCAGGGAGATGGACCGGACGGACAGGATGATGAAGCCGGCGAAGATCAGGATGTGGAGCACGCCGGCCAGCCGGTAACGGGGGTGTTTCCACTGAGCCAGCCACAGTTTGAGCACCGCGATGATCCGGTCTTTGACGCGGTCGAACCGGTAATCCGGCGCCGACAACACCAGGGGGGCCAACCGCTTGGCCATGATGTAGGTGAAAACGGCCACGCCCACCACGGGAATCAGGACGGCGTAGAAAGCGCCGGGCAGTCCCAGGAAAGACGCCGCGGCAGGGGGTATCAGAGCAGGTTCCATTTTTTACTTTCCTTCTCCTTTCATAGATTGTATAGTTGAATTGAAAACAAAATGAATGAACCCTCATTCATTTTGTTAACAGAGGGACTTCGCCCCGTCAAGCGAAAAAGAGCGCCGGGATTGTTCTCCGAAGTCAAACAGACCCAAAGAGACGACCACCTTGCGCAGCTACCATAAAAAGCCCATTTTAACAACCCCAAAGGAGGTTCGATTGGAAAAACAAGCCCCCTGCCTGGAAAAGCCCTGGCTGAACCATTACGAGCCGGGGACGCCGGCCGCCGTGACTTATGAAGAAAAGTGCATCCCCGAGTTCATGGAGCGCACGGCCGAACGGTTTCCCGACCGGCCGGCCCTGGTGTTCCAGGGATACCGGATCACTTTCCGCGAGTTCAGGGAGATGGTGGACCGGTTCGCCGCCTGCCTGGCCGATTTCGGCGTAAAAAAGGGCGACAGCGTGGCCATCCTGCTGCCCAACACCATCCCCTGCGTCATCACCTATTTCGCCGTATTGAAAATCGGCGGGATCGTGGTCATGAACAATCCCCTCTATGCCGACCGGGAGCTGGACCACCAGTTCAACGATTCGGAATCCAAAGTGCTGATCACCCTCGATCTTTTGGGCGACCGGATGATCGATCTGAGGGAGAAAACAAAGATCCGCCAAATTGTCGTCACATCCCTGGGCGATTACCTGCCCTTTCCCAAGAACTGGCTTTTTCCCCTTGTCGCCAAGCGCAAAAAACTGGCCGCCGACGTCAAGCCGGCCGGGAACGTCTACCGCTGGAAAGATCTCCTCTCCAAATACGACCCGGCGCCGCCGGCGGTGGACCTCGCCTTCGACGACACCGCCATGTACCAGTACACCGGCGGCACCACCGGCATCTCCAAGGGGGTGATCCTGACCCACGGCAACCTGAGCCGGCAGGTGCAGCAGGTCATGGCCTGGTTTCCCGATTTCCAGAACGGCGGGGAAACCATGCTGGGCGCCCTCCCCTTTTTCCACGTCTTCGGCATGTCCACCTCCATGAACCTGGCCGTGTACGCCGGATGGACCAATTTCCTGATCCCCAAGCCCCAGCCCGATCCGCTGCTGGACGCCATCAAAAAATTCAAACCCACTTTCGCGCCCCTGGTGCCGACCATGTACATCGGCATCCTCAACCATCCCGACGTGGAAAAGGCCGATCTGACCTCCATCAAAGGCTGCTTTTCCGGCAGCGCGCCCCTGCCGGTGGAGGTGATCCGGGATTTCGAGAAGAAGACCGGCGCCGTCATCGTGGAGGGGTACGGCCTCACTGAAACCACGCCGGTGACCCACGTCAACCCCTTCAAGGGGCAGCGGAAGGTCGGCAGCATCGGCCTCCCCATCCCGGACACGGAATGCCGGATCGTGGACATCGACGACGGCGAGACCGACATGCCCCTGGGCGAGGCCGGCGAACTGCTGATCCGGGGCCCCCAGGTGATGAAGGGATACCTCAACATGCCCGAAGAGACCGCCGGCGTCCTGACCGACGACGGCTGGCTCCATACCGGGGACATCGCCACGATGGACGAGGATGGGTATTTTTACATTGTGGACCGGAAAAAGGACATGATCATCTCCGGCGGATACAATGTCTATCCCCGGGACATCGACGAGGTTTTCTACCAGCACCCCAAGGTCCAGGAGGCCTGCTCCGTGGGCGTTCCCCACGAGAAGCGGGGCGAGGCCGTCAAGACCTTCGTGGTGCTGAAAGAAGGCGAATCGTCCGACCCGGCGGAGCTGATGAGCTACTGCCGGGACAACATGGCCAAATACAAATGGCCGGTGGAAATCGAATTCAGGGACGAACTGCCCAAAACCAACGTGGGAAAAATTCTCAGGAAGGATCTGAGGACGGAGGAACTGGCGAAGCGCGGGCAGGGATAACGGATCGTTCGCGCTCCGCCGGTTCCGCATGATCTGTCGCAGGGGCGAGCCGGTTCCGTTGTAGGGGCGAAAAATTTTTCGCCCCTACGATGGCCCCATAGGCTAGAAAATGGTGTAGGTCACGCCCACGAAGAAGGTGGTCTCCACATCGTCGTCCGGGTTGTCGCCATGGTCGTAGTGATCGAACTCCAGGCGGGTGACCAGGTCCACCGTGTTGGTGATGTAGAATTCCAGACCGGTCTCCAGGTGGTTGATGTAGGTTTCGTCATCATCGCCGTCGGACGGCACGATCACGTCGAACCGCCAGATGTTGATCCAGTCGATGGTCTCGTTGATCTCGTAGGTGAGGGAGGCGATGTTGGCGAAGTTGTGGTCGGTGTCGCCGAAATCAAAGTCCTCCAGGATGGTGGCGTAGGTGACGGTGTCCATGAACTGCCACTGGAGGCCGAAGGGTTTCGCATACTCCAGGGCGGCCCGGAAGAGCGGATCGGCCTCGTTCCCGGAATAATCGATGATCTGAAACCCCAGGCCGGCCCGGGCTTCCCATCCGTGTTTCCGCGTCTGGACGTTCTCCACGGTCAGGATGTCCTGGATCCGGATGACCCCCATGGCCCCCAGGGTCTCGTCGGCCAGCACGCCCTCGTTTCTCAGGATCTCTTCCATGGCCTCGTACCAGAACTTCTCGTACTCCCGCAGGCTGTAGCGGCTCTGGTATTCCTGCTCCTTGGCGATGACGGCGGCCAGTTTCAGGTAGGTGGCGTCGGAAACCGCGCCCTGGATAATGCCGTATCTCTGGAGATCCTCCACGGCCCGGATCGCCTCCATCAGCGGCGTGGCGGTGATGATCCGGCCGTATCCGGCGCCCACTATGGCTTCGGCGCGGTTGTTCTCCGGCAGGTCCTGGGCTTCGATGTTCCGGTAGCCGTACTCGGCCCGGCCGAAATAAAAGAGCCCGTTGCCCGCCTCGGTCTGGTAGAGTTTGGCGTCGGACCAGGCGTCGAAGGTGATGTTCTCCTGGGAGTCGTCGTCGTCGTCCGGACCCCGGTTTAAGTCCAGCGTGCCGATGGCGGCGGCCCGCCATTTCATGGGGAGCGTGCTGTACTCCAGCTCCCAGTCCACCTCGCTGTAAGCGTCGTAGCTCGTCTGATCCCGGTTGCCGTCCCGCACCGTGAGCATGGCGCTCACTTCGGCGTCCTGCCAGTAGATGTCGGGATCGATGTAATCGGTCAGCTCGATGGCGACCGCCGAGGCCGGTACGACCAGCAGCAGCCCGAGGACCCAGGCCATCCATTTCATCTTCTTCATCTTCTTCACCATCTTTCCTCTCTCCTTAGTTTAAGTTGACATATTGGAAACGGTTCCGTTCCTTCGGCGGCGCCGTCCCCGATCTCCGCCAGCGGCCCCTGACCCGCCACCAGGTTTTCCGCTGTCGGCGCCTATGTGCGGCATATTAACCGTCGCCCCTATCCATTGCAAGAAGAATCGAAGAAAAACTGAATTCGTTGGGCTTCACGCTCATCAGATAGGGCGGGACGATGCGGATGCTTCATTTCCCGCCGCCGGTCTTGGGGGGAAAAACGCCTCGACGGCCCTGCGGTAGCGCCGCCGCAACCGGCGGTGGTCCTCGCTCCGCACCGGACCGGCCGCTTTCCATTCCGCCTGCAGGCGGCGGACCGTTTTGAGGGCATTCTCCCAGGAGGTTTTCCGGTCGTCGGGCACGATCACCCCGTCTTTGTACTCCAGTCCGACCCGCACCCGCTCCGCGGCCCGGTCCGACGCATCGACGTCCGGGGCCCCCTCCGGGGACGCCAACTGGGCCAGGACCTCCAGCCGGAGGCAGATCTCCTCTTTCTTCTCGAGATTTTGGGCGCGTTCCCGGTCCAGGGACGCGAAGCGTGCATTTCTTCGGGTGAAGAAAGCATCGCAGGCGGACCGGAATCGTTCCCACAGGACCCTCTCGACCCGGCGGGGCGCCGGCCCGATCTCCCGCCATTGTTTCTGGAGCGTCTTGAGCCGGTCGCCGGTCTCCTTCCAGTTGTCCGATCCGGCCAGGGACTCCGCCTCCGCCGCGATGGCTTCCTTCTGTTCCCCGTTTTCCTCCCGCCGGGACCGGATCTCCCGGACATGGTCCCGGTATCGCTCGAAAAACCGGTCGCAGGGCGCCTGGAACCGCTCCCACAAGGCATCGGCCGCCGCCTCGGGAACGGGGCCGACGGCCTTCCATTCTTCCTGGAGGGCCATGATCTTCTGGGCCGTTTCTTTCAGATCGTCGTCGGCGACCGAGGCCGTCAGGGATTCGACCTGCCCGCAAAGGGCCTGTTTCTGAACCAGATGGTCGGGCTTCGCCGCTTCCAGGCGCTCGAAAAACCGGTTGCAGGCCGACTGGAACCGATGCCAGAGGCGATCCGCATCCTCCCGGGGCACGGGGCCGACCGCTTTCCACCGCCGCTGGAGTTCCTTGAGGCGAACCGCCGCGGCCCCCCAGTCGGTGGATTCGGACAGGGACGCCGCCTCCTCGCAAAGGGCCGTCTTCCGGGCCAGGTTCTCCTTCCGCTCGGCATCCAGGGCCTGATAAAAGCCGCGCCGACGTTCGAAAAACGCATTGCACTGGGATTGAAAGGCGTCGAACAGCGGTTTTTCCAGGGAACGGGGCAAGGGGCCGATGGCCTTCCACCGCGCCTGGATCGTCTTGAGGGCGTCGGACACCTGTTCCCAATGGGCGGCGGACTCGAACCCCTCCGTCTCCGGCACCCCCTGGACCAAATCCCTTGCCTCGGCGGCCAGGGCCTCTTTTTCCGACAGACACCGCCCGTAGACCGCGTCGCAGGCGGTCCGGAAGCGCTCCCGGACCGGCGCCGCCTTTTCCCGGGCCACCGGGCCGATGGATTTCCACCGGTTCCTGACCTCCCGGACCATCTCCGGCAGCCCCTCGGTGGTTTCGGCATCCGCCAGGGCCTCGACAATGACGCAGAGTTCCTCTTTTTGGGTCAGGTTGGCCCACCGCTCCCACTCCGTCTTTTCCCGGAACTCCCGCTGGACCTGGAAAAACCGGTCGCAGGCCGTCCCGAACCGGTCCGAAAGGGCGGTTTTGACCTCCGGAACCCGGTCCCCGGCCGCTTTCCACTCGGCCCGGGCGGCCCGAACGGTTTTTTCCAGCCCGGCCCGGTCCTCGGCTTCAACGGCCGCCTCCACCGCCTCGCACAGGGTGTGCAATCGGGCTTCCTGCTCTTGAACCGCTTCGGCGGCGCGACGCTCCGCCTCGGCCATCTCTTTTTGGGCCCGTTCCCGGGCCGCCTCGAACCGGTCCCGCAGGGAACCTTCCGACGGGTCGCCCGCGACCGTCCCCTCCCATGTCGCTCGCAAGGCGTCCCATTCGGCGGCCGCGTCGTCGCCGATCTCCGCATCCGCGGCCCGGTCCGCCAATGCCTCGGCCGTTGCGCACAACCGGGCCAGGGCGTCGAGCCGTTCCTGCTGGTGGGCCGCGGCATCCGCCCTTTCCGCCCGCAGGCGTTCCCCCTCCGATTCGGCCCGGCGGCGGGCCCCTTCAAAGCGGGCCGACAGGGTCTCCCGCAGCGTCGGGGGCGCCACGGTCAGGTCGATTCCGGCCCATCTTCCCCGCAGCGATGCGATCCGCTCTCCGAGGGTTTCCGGCGACGGGTCGCCGGCCGCCGATCCATCGGCCAGCGCCTCCGCCTCGACGCAGAGGCTTTCCATGGCGGACTGAACCTCCCCCTTTCTCTGAAAGGCCTTCAACTGGGTTTCGATGGCGTCGGCGGCTTTCTGGAACCGCGCCCGGAGGGGGTGACGCCCGTCGGGGTCGTGGGTTTCCCAGATCACCGCGGCGTCGGCCAGGGCCGCCGGGTATTCGGTCCAGGCGCCCTCGGTCAGCAGGGTCTCCAGCCGGGCGCAGCAGGCCGCCAGGGCGTCCTCCGCCGGTTCTTCTTTTCCGCGTTGTTCCAGGATCTTAAGTTTGTCCTCCGCCTGCTTTCGGACTTTTTTGTTGGATGCGGTCCGGGCCAGTCGTTTGAGGAGATCCGGATCGTCCAGGCGGGTCACCACCTCTCCGCCCACCGCCGGCCCGCAATGGCGCTCCGCCACCCGGCACAGGACGGCGGGCCGGTGGATCCGGGTCAGGGCCGCCATCCGGATGTCGGGGTCCTCCATTTCAGCCGCGATGGCGGCCAGTCGTTCTTCGTCCGTCAGTTTTTGGAGGAGGCCGATCCGTTCCGACCGGTCGGGGGCCGCCATCATCCGGTCGTGATAGAGGCGGTTGAGCCGGTCTTCGGCGGCCTGTTTCATATCGTCGTCCGACGTCCGGTCGACGATCTCCTCCAGACGACCGGCGTCGTCGATCCGGTGGATCGCCTCGGTCCGGACCGCCGCCTCCGGGTCGGTGAGGGCGATCCGTTCCAGGGTGTCCAGTTTTTCCGCTGTCATCTCCCGGACCGCCGCGATGCGGACCTCCGGGTTGCTGTGCCGCCATTTGGGCAGAATAAAGTCGATAAGGGTCATCCGAATTGTCCTTCTCTCGATGGGATGGCGTCAACAATTCGCTGCGTCAGAGCCGATTCCGAAATGGATTGTGAACGCTTGCGGGACGTTCTGATTTGGAGACAATGTACAGGAAAAAACGGGGAAAGAAAAGGAGGGATGGATCAGAACGGCTAAAAATTGATCTGGATGCCGCCGAAAGCGGCGGACGCGGCGTCTTCCAGGGGCTTGTGGTCTTTGGCGAAGGGAATGCGGGCCGACAGCTTTAGGCTGAACATGTCCCCCGCGCTCAGGATCAGCCAGGGGTTGACCAGGATGGACGCATCGCCGTCATTGACGATGTTGTAAAACTCGATGGAGGTCAAATCCGTGAGGGGATATCGGGCGCCGACAAGATAATTGTCCCGGCCCGGAGTTTGTCCGTCGCCCGTCAGCAACAACGGCCGATCGGTCTGGACGCCGTCCCCGCCGGCGGTCCGACTCTCCTGGAAATATTCCAATACCAGATAAAGGTCGTTTTCGAACGTGTAATCGACGCCCACCAGAAAATGGGAATAGGCCGCCGCGAGATCTTCCCTTTCCGGACCGTCCTCCGGTTTCAGCCAGGCGTGACCGCCCTCGGCGTGGAGTCCCAGATCGCCCACGCCGGCATCAATGCCGGCGGAGACCAGCCGCCATCGGACGGGAATCAGGACCCCTTCCGGAGAGACCCCGGCGTCGGCGCCGTCCTCCCGGGCTTCGGCGTATCGGATCGACAGATCGAGAACCGAGGCCCGGGTGGCCATTTCGACGCCGTAGGCGCGGTCCGGACGGCGTTGATCGCTGAGCCGATCGTCCGTGACGGGGTCGGCGTAACGGGCGTCGAAGGCGCCGAAAACGCTCAGTTCGGTACTCTCTCCGAACCGGTAGGAGATGTCGGCCCCGTCCATTCCGCCGTCTCCGTAGACCCGTCTAAAAATGTTCCGGTGGCTGAACAGATCGCCGGCATGACGGTCGAAGCCGCTCGGCCAGGGGAGGGACCGGGGCCCGAGATTGAACGCGAACCCGCCGAGCATCATCGATCGACTCGACCGCGGGGGGACGGCATCGCCGCCGTGGATGGCCGCCAGTTCCGGGGGCAGGCCCGCCTCCCGTTCAGCACGGGCCGCGTCGAGATGCGCGCCGGGGCCGGCGCCCGGATACACGTTCTCCCGGACATGGGACCGCAACGCCGCCTCTCCGGCCGCGAAGGCCGGCATCCCGACGGCGATGGCCGTCAATAAGGCGAATAGGGTCGTTGCCCACTTCATATCAGAGCGAAATCTCCTCAAAAAAAGTTGCCATTTCCGGTTCGAATCTGCTTCAGCGGCCTATGTCAACTGGAATATTCAGGGGGCGGCGGCGGGTGTGTGCCGCACCGGATTCAAGTGTCTAAAGAAAATAACACCGAACGGCGGCGATGTCAAACCAAAACGATGTTTTTCTTTTGTAATTTTGATTATCATTTCAAAGTATTAGAGGACTCGCCGGACCGGGCGCGAAATGAGTTGAAATAATGGAAGCCGCCGCCGATGAACATGGGTCGGACCGACTTCGCCGATTTTATAATGTTCAGCAAAACGTTTGGATGCTCTATCGAACGAGTCTTCACTCTCACGGCGGCTGCTTTTCGCTTGAATCAACTGGGAGATAATGATAAAAGCCTGAACCCAAATGCGTGCCGTCACCGGCGCCCGGTATTTAAGGTTCAAACAAGCAAACGGGAGATCCATCATGAAAAAACCGCCTCGCGTCGCCGTCGCCCTGTGGTTGCTATCGATCATTATCCCCCTCCTTTCGCCGGCAAGCGGCCTTGCTCAAAACGCCCCCATCAAAATCGGCGTGGTGCTCCCTATGTCCGGAGGGCTGGAGATATATGGGAAACAAGGGCTCCAGGGGGCCGCCATGGCGGTTGCCGAAATCAACGCGGCCGGCGGCGTCCTGGACGGCCGGAAATTGGAAATGATTGTGGAAGACAATCGATCCGACACCCGCCGGTCGGTGGAAAAATTTCAAAAACTGGCGCTTCAGGACAAAGTCCACGCCGTTCTCGGGCCCGTCACTTCCGCCAACCGGGACGCCATGACGCCCCACGCGGCGGACCTGAAAACGCCCCTGCTGTACGGGATCAATTACGAAGGCGGCGCATGCGACCGGTATCTTTTCTGCTACGGCATGGTCCCGGATCATCAGATCACCCCCTTTATTCCCTACCTGATGGAACACTACGGAACGTCTTTTTACCTTTTTGGCGCGGATTACGTCTGGCCCCGCAAAACCAACGCCTTGATCAGGGAAATGGTCGCCGAAAACGGCGGAACGGTGGCCGGGGAGGCGTACGCCCGGTTCGGAAAACGGGATTTTTCAGCCGTCATCCACGATATCCGGCAGTCGGGCGCAAAGGTGCTGATCACCACGTTGCCGGGGCTTGACGGCCAGATTTTTTTGAAGCAGTGCGCCGACGCGGGATTGAAGAAAACGGTTAAAATAGCTCCCATGGATTTTAACGACAACTACATGGAAAGCCTTTCCGGCAAGGATGCAGAGGGCTTGATTTGCTGCAACCATTTCATTGAATCCCTGCAACGGCCCGACGCCAAAGATTTTGTGGCCCGGCAGAAAAGCATGTTCGGCGAGGACGCGATCGTCAGCTTTTACGCGGACACCCACTACGGACTTGTCAAGATGTTCGCCAGGGCCATCGAAAAGGCGGGGACCGACGACAAGGAAGCCGTTATCGACGCCATGCCGGGCGTCAGCGCGGTGTCGGGAAACGGGACCGTGGTCATGCGCGACGACCACCATGTGACCCTGAACATGCTCGTTTCGGAAGTCGTCGACGGGAAGTTGACGCTGAAGGAAGACATCGGTCCCATCGACCCGCCGAAGCAATGCCGCTTTGAAACCCCTTCCCCCTGACGCCGACATATGAAATTCAAACACAAGCTCATGGCATTGGCCCTGATCGCGGCCCTGATCATCATGCTCGCCTCAACGGGCATTTCCGCTTATATCGTCATCCGCCGGAACATCGATGAGACCTACCAGTCCATGCAAAAGGTCTTCGCGGTGATCCTCCACGAGATGGCGGAACAGCGGGAAAACCTCCTGAAGGAGACCCGCCAGGTCGTCCTGACCGCGGACATCGGCGGGGCCATCGGGTTTCTCGACGACTACAAGACCAAACCCAACATTCACTTTACGGAAAGCGCCTACCGGGAAACCCTTCGGCATCTGTACGACATGGCCGCCACATCCGGCATATGGCGGGCGCGCGTCCATGACATGGATGAAGACATCGTGGCGTTCGTTCAGGTCCAAAACGACAAAACATTGGTGGGCTTTCCCTACAGAACCGCCGACAAGACGGCCTACAAAATCGCAATGGCGGGCCCGCGGGATAAATTTGAAAACCTGACCTGGGACGTCGTGGACGCCGTTCCGGCGCCGGATTTCCCGTTGCGCGGCGAAATTCCCGGCCGCGAGGCGGTCCGCCTCGCACCCCGGGGAGACGGCGTCGTTATGGTCGCGGCGGTTCCCGCCATGGCCGATGTTTTCAACCCGGAGACCGGAAAGTCCGAATCCGTGAAAAAGGGCGCTGTGACGGCGACCATTCGCCTTCAGGAGACGTTTGTCCGCCGGATGTCCCAACTCACCGACGCGGACATCCAGATTTTTTCGGAAAAGGGGACCGGAATCGGCACGCTGGCGGAGAACGATCATTTGATGACCGGCCAAAAACAAGGCGATATGGTCGTCGCCGGCCATGAGATTTCCCTGGCCGAGGTCGCCATCGGGGAGCAATCCTATGCCCAGGGGACCCTGACCCTGCGCGACAATGGAACCCCCGTCGGAACCATCGCGGCCCTCAGATCCTATTCTGAAAACGAAACCTTGAGCAACGCCCTGAATCTCATTAAAATCCAAGGTCTCGTAGCCGCGCTTTCCCTGCTTTTTATCCTGCCCCTTGCCCTTTTCATCGCCCGGTCCGTGAGCCGGCCCGTATCCGACGCGACGGTCATATTGAACGAAGGCTTCCGGCGTTTAATGGCTGTAGTGGAAAACATCCGGGAAGCCAGCGGCGCCGCGGCCCAGGGGGCCGGGAAACAAACAAGCCTGGTTCAGGACGCCGCCGCTTCCCTGAAATCCGTGTCCGCGGGAACGGAAGGCAACGTAGAA
This sequence comes from uncultured Desulfobacteraceae bacterium, assembly GCA_964652715.1. GTDB lineage: Bacteria > Desulfobacterota > Desulfobacteria > Desulfobacterales > JAABSP01 > JAABTD01. The sequence goes on along the minus strand of CAZZBE010000096.1, from coordinate 3,252 downwards.
AACGCCGACCAGACCCACGCGCTGATGACGGCTCTGAGCGGAGAAATGACCGAAGCCCGGCAGGCCATGACCGAACTGGTCGGTTCCATGAACGAAATCGAGACGTCCAGTGGAGAAACCCAGCGCATCATCCGAACCATGGACGACATCGCCTTCCAGACCAATCTGCTGGCCCTGAACGCGGCCGTGGAGGCCGCCAGGGCCGGCGAATCCGGCGCCGGGTTCGGGGTCGTGGCCGGGGAAGTAAAAAATCTGGCCGGGCAGGCGTCCGAATCCGTCAGAACATCCGCCGGCCTCATAGAAGACACGATCGGCAAAGTGAAAAGCGGATCCGACATCGTGGGGCGATTCAAGGAAATCCTGATCAACGCGTTGAAAAATTCCGAAACGGTCGGCGAATTGGTGGCGAACACCACGGCCAATTCCGCCCAACAGGCCCAGGCGATCGAACGGGTCCGGCAGATCGTCGAGGACATCGAAACGGTTGCCCGGCAAAACGCCGGCAACGCCGATGAATCCGCCGCCGTCGCCCAGGAGATGGAAGAACAGGTCAAGCGAATGCGGGACGCGGTGGGCCGGTTGACCCGACTGATATGAGGGCGGGCCAACCGGATTCAGACAACCGTCGCAGCCCTTCCTTGATGAGGCGGCGGCGCGAGGGGATGCTCGCCGCCGCCTGGGGCGCCGGGAAAAAGTCTCCTCTTCTCAATACTTATGAAAATCCTTGAAAAATCAGGCAGGTTTTAGGATAATCCGGGAGGGCTGGCGGCCAATCATTGATCATTTCCACGCTTTTAAATGTAGAAAAAACTATAGGAGACACCCATTGCGGTTTCAACCATACCCACATTTTTGGACATTCTCAAAGAGATCGAAACAGCCGTCGCCTAGCCGCGCCACGCTTTTCATCTCGATTTTCCTGATCCTGCTGCTGTCCGGCCTCTTTTACGGCTGCGGAGACGGCGGGAGCGACGGCGACGTCAATCAGATCAGCGGGACCGTTTCCGACGGCGCGCCCATCCGGGGCGAGATCCATGTCCGCGATGCGGAGGGCGCAATCCGGACGGCTACCATCGATGCCGACGGGGCGTTTTCCATCCATACCGACGGTTTGGTCCAACCCTGTCTTCTCTGGGCCGAATCGTTGACCGCCGGGCGGCTTTTTTACGGCATGGCCGATTTCCAGGGCCGCGCCAATCTGACGCCGGTTAGTCACGCGGCGGTGGCCATGGCCCTGGGCATCGACCCGGTTCTCTACTACGAATCCCTGCCGAATGCAGAGCCGCCGCCCCGAGACGCAGTAAGCGACGCCGGGAAACGGCTTGCCGGGGTGTTGTCGCCGGCGTTCGAGGAACTGAACATCCCTTCAGGCTTCGATGTTCTCCACGACCCCTTCCCCTCCGACGATACAGGCTTCGACCGGCTGCTGGAACTGATTACGGTCTCCATCTCCGATCCCTGGCTGCGTTTGCGCAACACCGTTGCCGGGGTTCCGTTTTTTTCCTACGATCTTCTCACCGGCGCCGTCACCGGATGGGAACCGGAGGTGCGGCGGCGGATCATCCTGGAAGCGGACTGTTCCGTCGATTTCCAGAACTGGTACGTCCACACCCTGATGGAGGAGATCTACCTCTGGAAGGACGAAATGCCGGATGTGAATCCGGACGATTACGACAGCCCGGCCGCCCTGCTCCGGGACATGATCGTGCCGGAAAAGGATCATTTCAGCTTTATCGGACCGGCCGACGAGGTGGGGTTGTTCCTGGAGGAAGGGGTCTATCTCGGCCTCGGCGTCAAGATCCGGTCGGACCTGGAGGGTCTCCGCTTCGGGCTGGTCTATCCGGACTCGCCGGCCTATTTGGCCGGTCTGCAACGCGGCGACCGGCTCATGGCGGTCAACGGCCGGGATGTGTCAGAGCCCGGCGTCATCGGCGAGGAACTCGATTTCACCCAGCCGGGGCAGACCGCGCGACTGACGGTTGAAACCCTTGAAGGCGACGTGGTGGAATTGTCCCTCGCCGCCGACTGGGTCGTGACGGACCCGGTGTTCCACTACGACATCCTGGAAGTGGACGGCCGACGGGTGGGATATCTGGTCTTCAACGACTTTCTCCGGAAGTCCATGAACGAAATAGACGCCGCATTCGCCTATTTTAAAGCCGGCGGCATCGACGAACTGGTTCTGGATCTCCGGTACAACCCCGGCGGCGCGCCCGACGTGGCCGTCCGGCTGGCCGGCTGGATCGCCGGGGACAAGGTCGACGGCGCCGACGTCTTTTCGGAGATGATCCACAACGAAGGCTACGCCGACGCCGACCGGACGATCTTCTTCGAGCCCAACGACAACGCGCCGGCCCTGGACCGGGTGGCGATCGTCACCGGTCCCCGGACGGCATCGGCCGGCGAAATGCTCATCAACGGCCTGGCCCCCTTCATGGAGGTGATCCTGGTGGGGGAGACAACCTACGGCAAACCGGTGGGGATGTACGTCTACGACCTGTGCGACAAGCTATTCATGCCGGCCGCGTTCCGGATGATCAACGCCCTCGGGGAAGGCGCGTTTTTCGACGGCATCCCGCCGGATTGTCCGGCTGATGACGACCTGGATCATGCCCTGGGCGACCCGGACGAGGCCTCGTTGAGCGCCGCGCTTTATTATCTCGCCAACGGATCGTGTCCGCCCGAAGGACCGGCGGTCCGGGCGCGGGCCAAATCCGGGCCGGCCGATGCCCCGCTGTCGGGGTTCCGACGGCTGATCGGCGGTTTCTAATTTTTAGAAATCCGGCCGTGTGTTAAAAAGCGGAGCTTTGCCGTCGATAGACATTTTCAACCGGACTTTAGCCGGCCGTGGTGGGTGGATTTAGAGAAATGAAGAAAAACGAACGAAAGGCAAACCGGTTTTCCGTCGCATTTTATGCCGTCTCGAACAAACTCTGGATCTCGTTCAAGGCTCTGCTGCCGATCATTCTGGTGATCGCCTTTTTCCAGATCGCGGTGCTTCGGCAACCGTTGCCGAATCTGCTGGACGTCTTATTCGGGAGCATATTGGTGGTTTTCGGCCTGATGCTGTTTGTGCAAGGCCTGGAGATGGGGTTGTTCCCCATCGGCGAGACCATGGCCCATGCGCTGGCCCGCAAGGGGAGTCTGTTCTGGTTGCTGGCGTTCGCCTTTTTGCTCGGGTTTTCCACAACGGTCGCGGAGCCGGCTTTGATCGCCGTGGCGGCCGAGGCCGCGGACATTGCCGCCCAGGGC
>CAZZBE010000095.1:0-16491 GCA_964652715.1 uncultured Desulfobacteraceae bacterium | reverse complement strand
ACAAGGACGGCTACACCGACCTGCGGGGACGGTTCGATTTCGTTTCACTGAGCACCGATGAACTCGACAGCGTGGATAAATTCGCCATTCTGGTGCTGAATGAGGAGCATGGGGCGGTGATTCGGGAGGCGGAGCCGCCGAAGCGGTAAACAAATACTGCCAAATGAGCGATTATGGAAAGGAATACATTTCCAATGACATTACAAACCAATATATTAAACAAACTTCAAACGCTCGAAGCCATTTACCAGAAGGGCTACGAGTCGGATATGGCCAATCGCGTATTGGACAAGCTGATTCAACTGGAGCGAGACAACGCCCGACGTGATGTGGCGGAACTGAAAGCCTCGCTGGAATCCTTTGAATCGCGCTACTGGAAAGCATCAAGACAAAGATCATCATGTCAGGCGTTGTTCAATCAATGACGATCGTCTCTGAACGGGCCTTGTTGGATCGGGGCTATTTCCGCGCCCGTTTGCGGCTGATCAATGGCGACTGTTCGACGGTGGAGTACCGCTGCCTGAAAAACATCCGGGACAACGCCACGCGCCTGGTCGTCCTGAAACCGCCGACCCTTGAAGACAAAGCCGACCTGCCGGAAGCCGCCGGCCTCTGGACGGCGGGCGTTGACGCAATGAACTTGCCGGGATCCGATACAATCCCGCCTATCGAACTTTTTTCCGGATGTACAATGTCTTGCGAACCCGGGCCACCACCTGGTCCCGGTCATCGGCGATGTCGACCGGGTAGGACGGCAGGTATTTTCGCCCGTCCGCCGTGTGGGTTTCGATGTCGCGGATCATGGCGTCGTCCACCCGAAACTGCGCCCGGACGGTTCCCCGGCCGGGGGTCTCGAATTCGATGGACGCGGCCTTGTCCCAGACGATATGCTTGTTTCCAAGGATCTGGATCAGCATCAGCATGTAGAACGGATCGACCATGGCGTAGAGGCTGCCGCCGAAATGGGTGTTGACGTAATTCCGGTTGTAAAATCGCAGCTTCATCTCGACGTCGAGTTCGCGGTAGTCCGGCGCGAGCCGGGTCACGCGGATGCCGGCGCCGAGATAGGGCGGGTAGAGGTTGAGCAGGAGTTTGAACAGTTTGGGATGCATTCAGGAATCCTTGGGTTAGGCTCTTAGCGCATTGGCCCCCACGGAAGAAATCGGAGAATTCCACCACCGTCACCGGGGCGTCCGACGGGCCGGGGCTGTTTTCCAGGCTCACGTCGGCGCGGGGCGGGGCCGGCGGATCGAGATGGATCGTCACCGAATCACGCCACCAGGCAGTCGGCCACCAGTTCCCACAGGTATTTGACCGTCAGATCCTCGAAATCGTATTGCGATTTGAGATTGTTGAGTTGACCGTGGCAGCTGTGGCAGGGGACCACGATCATCCGGGCGCCGGCGGCCTTGATCTGGTCCATCTTCCGGCCCCCGTAGAGAACCCGTTCGTCGTTGTAGCCGGTGGTCAGGGCGCCGCCTCCGCCGCCGCAGCAGATCTGCCGCTGTTGCGTCGGGTGGAGGTCCACCCAGTTGTCCACGCACTGGCTCAGAATCCACCGGGGCTCGTCGAAAAACCCGCGGCCGAACATTTGCTCGGCCCGGCGGCCGTAGTTGCACGGGTCGTGATAGGTGGTCGGCACGTCGGCGTAGCGGGATTTGTCGAGTTTAATCCGCCCCGATTGGATGTAGTCGATGAGGAGATCAAAGACGGTGACGAAGCCGAACCGGTCGAAGACCTCGGGATGCCATTTTTCAAGACCAGACCTGGTCGAGAGATAGGCGTGCCCTCATTCGGGCCACATGAGGTTTTTCACCTCCAGCCGCTCCATCTGTTCGACGATCCGGTCCACCATGACCTTCATCCGCTCGTCGTCGCCGGTGAAGTAGCCCCAGTTGGTCCCCTCCCAGTTGACCGAACTGACGGTCCAGTCCTCGCCGGCGGCGTGGAAGATCTTCCACCAGTGCTTCAGATCCTCGGTGTGGGTGTTGACCAGCTTGTTGTGGATGGTGGTCAGCAGATTGGCCCCCTGTTTGTCGATGGGGACCGTGAACCCGCCGAAGCCGGGCTCCCCGGCCACCTCTTCGGCCACGTCCTCCAGGATGAAAATGAAGTCCTCCTGGGGCAGGCCCAGGTTGTTGCCCGACTGCATGGCGGCGTCGAGCCCTTTGTGGAGGATCCCCGGCACCGCGTCCCGGTCCCGCAGGCCCCGGATGTTGCGGACCAGGGCCGGGATGTGGATGTCCATGGGGCAGAGGTTTTCGCACTTGCCGCACATGGTGCAGATCCAGGGCCAGCGGGCCTCGACGATCTCGTCTTCCATGCCCAGCGCCGCCATGCGCACCAGTTTCCGGGGGTCGAAATCGTCGATGCCGGAGACCGGGCAGGCGCTGGAGCAGAGGCCGCAGGTCACGCAGAAATCCTGGTCGCAGGGCCAGTCCCGGAACCGGGCGTGATCGAGTCGGTCCAGTTCGGTGGGGTTTTCCATATGGATAGCGTTTGTCGCGTCGGTCATGGGAACCTCGTTGCTTGATTTAAGCCGCGTTGCTTGATTTAAGAGGGTTGAGCGCCGCCCAGGCCGGCGATCCGGTTCTGGAAATCGTCCATGATCCGGACGAACCCGGCCCCCATATTGGCCGCCAGCGCGGCCGATGCGATCCGGTCTTCGGCGCCGCCGGCGGCGGTTAAAAAGGATCGGAGTTCTTCGACCTTTCTCCGGGCGTGGAGGGTTCCCTCCTGGGAGCTGCAATTGTCGGGATGGCAGCTCAGGACCAGTACCCCGTCGGCCCGGGCCCGGAACGCGGCGAACAAATGCTCGGCCGAGACGGTTCCGGCGCAGGGGACTTCGATGAACAACACGCCGTCGGGGGCGGTCCAGCCGTTGCCCGCGGCCAGTTCACGGGCGGGAACGGCGGAGCGGCCGCACATAAAGACCGCGGTGAAGGGCGATCCGGCGCCGGCCTTCCGGGCGGCGGCGATCTCCCGGGCGATGTCGGCGGGGGCGAAGGGGTCGAACCGGATGGCGCCCCGGGGGCATTCGGTGGCGCAGATGCCGCACCCGGCGCAGGCCGACGGCATTACGTCGAGCCGGGTGGGGAAGACATCGACGGCCCGGTGGGGGCAGAGGCGGTAGCAGGTGAAACAGCGGACGCACAGGTTCCGGTTGATCTCCGCCCGGTGCGCCGCGTCGGGGGTCCGCCCTTCCAGCACTGCCGCGGCGGCGGCCGCGGCGGCGTCGGCATCCGCCTGCCGGGCGTCCCCGGCCTGGAGGCCCCGGGCCGGTCCGGCGACGAAGACGCCTTTCCGGTTGGTTTCGACGCTGAGCCGGTGGACGTTGTCGGCCTGGGGAAAGCCGGCCGGGTCGCCGTGGAGCTGGAACGCCGCCATCAGGTCCGTCAGGACCCGGGAGGGGCGGAACCGCTCGTCCACCACCACCAGATCGGGGGTCAGGGAAAAGGGTTCGCGGGTCGCCTCGTCGGTGAAGGTGATCCGGACGTCGGACGAGGTTTGCCGGATCTCCGGCAACGTTCCGGTGAACTTGGCGAAGACGACCCCGGCTTCCCGGGCCTTCCGGTACCGCTTTTCCAGGCCGTTTCGCGCCACCTTGAGGTTGCCGGTGAGAATGTAGGTCTTGAGCCCGTGGTCCCGGGACAGGGCCATGGCCGCATCCATCACCGCTTCGGCCGCCGAAGGGGGCGGCTCCCAGGTCAGCCCGTGGAGAAAGACCGCGGAACCGGCGCCGCCCCGGAGGGGCTCGGGAAGCCCGTCCGTTTGGATTTCGGAAAGCGGGCGGACCCCGGAAGAGAGGGTCAGGCCGAGATCTTCGTGGGTGGGCCGCCGCTCGCCCTCCTCGGCGATGATCACGGCGCCGGCCCGGCGTCGCCGGGGCTTGCCGTTTTGACGGAAGGAGACGGTGAAATCCCCCATCCCGCCGCGGCATTTCGTCGCTTCCGCGGTTTCACGGATAACGGAAACCCCCCATGATGACAAATTCGCTTCGATGCGCCGGGCGCAGGCGGTGTCGCCGAGGATCAGGACGGCATCCGCCGGGCCGCTGTCCGCGGCCAGTGAGATGTTGGTGTCTGTCGCCATTAGGTTGCCTCCAGATATCGGACCACGTCCAGGACGGTTTTTTCCGCGCTTTGAACGGCGTCGGGGATGCTCATGGGCCCCAGGGCCGCTCCGGCGGGGAAAACGCCGCCGTCGGCGGCTTTCTCCAGGAACCCGTCTTCCGTCAACGGGGCGTCGAGCAGCGTCGAGAGGGCCGGGTTGTCGGCGGCGGGCATCAGGCCGATGGAAAGGACCACCATGTCGAACACCGCTTCCCCCGGCTTTCGGGCGTCCGGATCGAAATAGATCGCCTTGAGCCGGTCTTCGGGCGCCGGGTAGAGATCGGCGGGCAGGTTCCGGATCATCCGGACTTCGTCTCTGGCGGCCCGGTAAAAGGCTTCAAAGTCTTTGCCGAAGGTCTGGACGTCGATGTAAAAAAAGGTGATCGCGGTTTCCGGCCGCCGGGCCCGCATCCATCGGGCCATGCGAAGGGCCGATGCGCAGCAGACCTGGGAGCACCAGAGATGGCCGAGCTTGGCGTCCCGGCTCCCGACGCACTGGATAAAGGCCGCGGCATCCGGCGGGCTGCCGTCCGACGGCCGGACGACCCGGTCCGTTCCCCGGATCATGGCTTCCAGCTCCAGGTTGGTGATCACGTTGGGAAACTGCTTGTAGCCGTAGGGCTGTTCCCGGGGATCGTAGGGCGCGAAACCGGTGGAAAGCACCACGGCGTCGGCTTCGATGGCGGCCGGAACCGCGTCCGAATCGGCGGCCGGCGCCAGGGTCAGCGTAAAGCGGCCGTCCCGGCGGACGTTGTCCAGGGTGCTGAGGAGATGGACTTCAACGCGGTCGGTTGCTTCGACCTCGCGGATGGCGTCTTCCACCACGCAGGCGCCGCATTTCACACAGCGGCCGGCGGCCTTGCATCCATATCCGGCGGCGTGGCCGCCCAGAACATCCGATTTTTCCACCAGCGCCACCCCGGCGCCGAGACGGGCCAGATCCCTTGCCGCGGCGAGTCCGGCGACGCCGCCGCCGATTACGGCGACCCGTTTGCCGGTCAGGTTGTCTGAAAGGCGCGTCATGGGGTCTCCTTGGCGTTTGATTCGACGTAATCGGCGATAAGCCCGTCGATGCGATCTTTGATCCGGTCGCGGAGGGTTTCAAGGTCCGCCCGGGAGATGGTTTTCACATCCGGCGCCAGCTCCTCCACCCTTTCCTCGTCGATGCCGGTGATCTTGTTGACGAGAAAGCTGTCCACTTCGCCGTCTTCCAGCATCAGGCCGCAGGCCCCGAAGGCGCCGATGAACTCGCCGTCCACGATAATGGGAACCACCAGCTTGACCAGGCCGGCGTCGCACTCCTCGATGACCGGCTCGCCGGTCTGCCGCCCGATCTCGGCCAGGTTCATATGGGCCACGGCGCAGATGAAGGCCTGGCCCTTGTCGGTGGCCTTGATCTCGGGGCAGAGGCGGTTGGCCCATTTCTTGTTGTCGGTGATCCGGATGCCTTTGACGTTGAAGACAGAGGATTCCAGTCCCGTTTTGTCGTAAATCTCGTTTTCAAAGGCCGCCCATTCATCCAGGGGCAGCAGGTTCGTCAGTTGGGTGTTCGTCTCATTGTCGCTCATACGTTTCATATCCTGTCGTTTCCAAGGGTCGATCCGGTTGCTGTTGCATCGCGTCGATTATCTCATAAAAGAGCATGAATTGGCAAGACTCTCCGAAAAAAATTTAATTTGACATACCGTTCCCGCGATTCATATCATAAGGAGGGTGGATGCGTGATCCCTTTGGCGTCGGCGCATCCGTTTTAAACGGATTTCCAACCAGAGCAACGATTAACGGAAAGGAGACTTTGAATGAAGAAATATCTGGTCCTGCTGTCGGCAGTGGCGTTTCTGGCAACCGCGTGCGCGGGCCCTCAGACCAAAACAGGAAAAGGCGCGGCCTATGGGGGCGCCGGGGGCGCGGCCGCCGGCGCCGGCATCGGGCAGGCCATCGGCGGCGACACCGAATCGACCCTCCTGGGCGCGGGCATCGGCGCGGCCGTCGGGGCGGCCGCCGGCGCGGGCGTCGGCCATATGATGGACAAGCAGGAAGAGGCCATGCGCAGGGAACTGGCGGCGTCCAACGCTGCAAATGCCGAACAACATGCGGCAACGGTGCGGCGGGAGGGGAACCTCCTTGCCGTGACCCTTCGGGGGGATGTGACCTTTTCCACCGGGTCGGCCACCGTTCAGCCCGGACTCCACGACGAACTCAATCGCATCGCCAATGTTCTGCAACAATATCCCCAGACCCGGATTTTGGTGGAAGGCCATACGGACAGTGTAGGAAGCGACGCCGCCAACATGGACTTGTCCCGCCGACGGGCGGACGCCGTGAAAAATCTGCTGGTCCAGAAAGGGGTGGCGCCCTCTCGAATCCGAACCGCCGCGCTGGGCGAGACCATGCCCATCGCCCCCAACGACACCGCCGCCGGCCGTCAGCGGAACCGCCGGGTGGAGATCAAGATCGAACCGACCGAGACAGGAACCTGACATCGATCCCTGAATCCCGTCCCCGGTCCAGAATCGATGGACCCCCAGGACCGGAACGCCCGCTTCGGGCGTTCCGGATCCTTCCGTCCCGCGACCGCCCCTCCTTCCCGCAACCCCCATCCCCCGCCGCGGCGACCCTTCCGCAAAAAGCCGCGCTTACAATTTGCATTTTCGCCGGAAAATGGTATAATCAATCCAAATTGTAAACCTATCTATCTCTTCATTCCGACACCTTATAACATTTATCCCTGCTGAAGGCCCAAACAGCCCTTCAAGTCATATCAACGGGAGGAAACATGGCCGCCAACCGCTTCGGAACCCTGCACGATCACATCGCTTCCGTTAAATCCGGCCAGCGCCGGTTCGAGAACGCATTCAAGGGCGTGGCCCGGATGATCCTGGAAAGCGATATCGAAAAAGTCGTGGTCAACGGGAAAACCACCTATGATTTTTCCATATTCAGAACGGGCAAAAAGCATGTCATCGGCATGTACGACGAGATCAACAGCTTCGTCTCCTATGTCAAGGACGCCGCCGAAGGGGGGTCGTCCAAGGAGATGGCCTATGTCCTGGTGGGAGAGCCGGGCAACGGCAAGACCTTTTTCGTCGATTTTCTGTGCGCCAAATACCGGTCGTTTCTCTCCTCGCCCGAGGGCCGCAAGTACACCTTCCGGTTCAACGGCATGGACCGGATCGGCGGGTACGGGCGGATCGCCGTCATCGAATCCCAGACCTACGAGGATCCCATGATCCTGGCCATGAACCTCATGGACGACCCCGACGACAACAAACGGTATCTGGCCGAAACCTTCGGCTTCACCGACGACGAGATCGAGACCGTCTGGGAGGACTACCGGCCCCTGGGCGCCTGTTCCGGCTTTATCTGGAACGACATCCGGAACCACGCGGGGGACAATCTGGACGAGATGCTCGATAGGGTGGACATCCTGCCGGTGCCCCTGACCGAGAGCCTGGGGACCATCACCGGAAAGTATTCGGCCAAGGACAAGATCACCTCCTCGGCCGTGGACCTGCTGGGGGAAGAGTCCATCCAGCGGCTGCTCCACATCACCGACGTCAACAACCCCTACCGGTTCGATCTGCGGCGGGGCGCCCTGGCCCGGGTGGCCGGGGGCGGCATCCACTTCAGCGACGAGATCTACAAGAACAAAAAGGATCTGGTCCAGGTCTACCTGGGGGTCATCCAGAACCGGAACATCGAGATGGACGGTTATAAATGGCCCATCGACACCCTGATCATCGCCACCTCCAACAACTCGGAATTCAATCGGTTTCTGGCGGAAAAAGAAGAAGCCCCCATCGTCGACCGGTGCCGGATCTCCTATGTTTCCCATAACACCAACTACAAGCTCCAGCGGGATCTGACCGGCTACGCCATCGGCAGCGAAGCGCGGACCACCCTGACCCGGGAGGATCTCCACCAGGACCCCAACTTAAACTACGCGGCTTCCGCCGCGGCGGTCCTGTCCCGGCTGCCCCGTTCGGAGAAGCTCACGCCGGTGGAGACCCTCAAACTGGCGGCGGGCGAAGTGGCCGGCGAGAAGTCCATCAAGACCCTGGCCGAGGTGATCGACACCCTCAACCAGGAACCCGACATCACCAAGCGCTTCGGGCAAAAGGGGCTCGGGCAGCGGAACCTGGGCCGGTCCCTCCAGCTCCTCGTCGAAAGCTCCGAAACCAACGAGGGGCGGTGCATGTTCGCCTACGACATCTACGGCGCCCTGGAGCGGATCATTCTCGACTACGTCCCCGACGCCAACAACCGGGCCAAGTACCTGGAGGATCTCAAGATCGCCAAGGGGCTCTACCGGGAACGGATCATGACGGAGATGTTCAACGCCTACATGGACGAGCCCCTGGCCATCCGCAAGGACGTCATGAACTACGTCAACATGATCATCGGCATCGACGCCGAAAACCTGGGCCCGGACAAGATGTGGAAGTACAAGGACCCCCAGACCGGCGAACTCAAGGCCCTCAAGGTGGACGAGCGCTACATCAAGAGCGTGGAGGAGCGCCTGGGCCTCAAGACCGAAGAACAGCGGGAGACCTTCCGGACCTCCATCCGCAAGATCTACGGCCAGAAGATCTCGGTGGACCCCAACTACGACTTCATGGACAACCTGGAACTGGTCAAGGCGGTCACCGACGTGCGGCTCAAGTCCGACATCGCCGGCGCCGGCTCCCTCATCGGCGCCCTGGCCAACCGGACCAACGAGGAGAACCAGAAGCTCTACGACCGGATGATCGAGACCATGCTCAACAAGCTCAACTACTGCCGCACCTGCGCCCAGAAAACCATCGAGTATTTCTGCACGCAGGAGGATGAGAGATAGAGGATCTGACCATGTCCGGAGTGAGTAATGGTAATATCGGCATAGAGGCCGTACCGAACATCTGTGGCGGAGACCCGTGCATCAATCAAACAAGAATACCGGTCTGGCTGCTTGTCAGAGCCAGGCAATTGGGAGCGAGCGATCACGGGTTATTTCGTTGCTACCCGGCATTGAGGGCGGAAGATCTATCCTACGCTTGGGCGTATTACCGATTGCATCAAGCCGATATCGAACAGCAGATTCTGGATAATGAGAACGCTTAACATGCTTTTTCTAAAACAGATATTTTGGAAGGCAGAAGGGTTGCTTTGTAACGAAGCCGCTCGCCATTTGCCGCGCGGGGATGAATCCCCACGCTATTTTACAATGTCCCTACAGGACATATTTAAGCAATTCCAGTCCTGTAGGGACGGCACATAATAGCGTGGGGATTCATCCCCGCGCGGCCGGATGGGACCGGGATTGCATTCGCCAACTGCTTTAACCGGCTTTCAGCCGGTTTTTCGGATTGAGCCTCGGAATTGATTCCGAGGCGGGGGAGGGATCGGGTGACCGATATGAAAGACAACCGACATAACCTTTACAAACGCCTGAAAGCCCGGGGCCTGACCCCCGACCAGGAAGACGTCATCCTGACGGAACTTCACGACGACGGCGACCACGGGATTCCTTATCCTGAAGATATCGATCCGGCCGTCGAACCGAACACCGGCAAGCGGATTTACGATTACGCCGACCTGCCGTTTCTCCAGGAGATGCCGCCGCCGCTGGGGTCCTATACCACCTGCCTGCGATCCCTCGACGAGCTGCTGGAGCGGGACAAGCTGCGGGAGAAGGACGGCTTTCCCCGGAAGATCCGGGTGGGGCGGCTCATCAAGCCCGGCAAGGGGGGCAAGGACAAGGTCGTGGTCGTGCCCAGCACGGTGGAGGAGAAGTTCATCCACGACGCCGTCAAATCCCCGGAAGAGGATGGCGAGGCGGGCGGGACCGGCGACGGCGAGGAAGGGGAGGTCATCGGCGAACAGCCGATACGCGAGGAGGGGGAGTCCGGCGCGGGGCCCGGCCAGGGCGAGGGCGGCCCACACGAGATGGAGTCCAACGCCTACGACCTGGGCAAGATCCTGACCGAAAAATTCGAGCTGCCCAACCTCCAGGACAAGGGGAAAAAGCGGTCGTTGACCCGGTACACCTACGACATGACCGACCGGCACCGGGGGTTCGGCCAGCTGCTGGACAAGAAGGCCACCCTGCGAAAGATCCTGGAGACCAACATCGCCCTGGGCCGGGGCCCCGGATTCGAGGCGCCCGAGACCATCGATCCGTCCCATTTTATCATTTCGCCCAGAGATAAAATCTACCGGATTCTATCAAGGGAAAAGGATTACGAATCCCAGGCCATGGTCTTTTTCCTGCGGGACTATTCGGGGTCCATGTGGGGAAAACCCACGGAACTGGTGGTGGGCCAGCACGTGCTCATCTACAGCTGGCTCCTGTATCAGTACGAAAAACAGGTGGAGACCCGGTTCATCCTCCACGACACCGAGGCCAGGGAAGTGCCGGATTTCTATACCTACTACAACTCCAAGGTGGCGGGCGGCACCCAGGTCGCCTCGGCCTACCGCCTGGTCAACGAGATCATCCAGGAGGAGAGTCTGTACCAGGATTACAACATCTATATTTTTCACGGCACCGACGGCGACGACTGGGACACCGACGGCCGGCAGGCCATCCCGGAACTGGAGCGGATGCTCGCCGCGGCCAACCGGGTGGGCATTTCCATCGTGGAACACGGCCGCGGCGGCGCCGAAGTGGCGCGGTATATCAAAAACTCCGGATTGCTGAAAAAGTACGCCGCCTTGCTCCGCCTCGACGTCATGGGGCAGGACGCCGACGAATCCCGGCTCATCGAAGGGATCAAACGGCTCATCTCCACGGAACAGGTCGCCGCCGCCTGACGGCCGAACACTCGCAAAGGCAGCGCAAACGCTTATGGAACTGATCGATCAACATACCAAATCCATCATGGAAGGGTGCAAGGAGCGGGCCCGTGACGCGGGGCTCCGCTTCGGGGACGAGACCCTCGAATACATCGTCACCAACCGCGACCTGCTGGAACTGTCGCCCAAGATGATGATCCCCACCCTCTACGATTACTGGGTCCACGACGTGGAGGTGCTCAAGGAGCGGGGAAAATACGAACTCTATCCCAGCAACCCCTACGAAACCGTCATCAACACCCGGCCGGCCATCTCCTTTTACAACGACAACAACCCGGACTGGCTCAACGTGATGATCTTCTACCACGTCCTGGGCCATATCGATTTTTTTCAGAACAACGTCTATTTCAGCCACACCTGGGACATGGATTTCGCCGGCCAGGCCCTGGCGGACAAGCGGCTCATCGCAAGACTCCGATCCGAACACGGGCGATGGGTCGATTACGTGATCGAATTCGCCCGGTCCATCGACAACCTGGTGGGGTATCACGCCGAACTGTCCCTGATGGACCAGCCCCCGGCGACCCGGTCGGGAAAGCGGCTCGATTTCTATTTCGACGTCTTTCTCCAGTCGGAGAAAAACGTGCGGATCGGCGACTACATCAAAGAGATCGAGCGGTACAATGAAAGCATCCGGGAGTTCGGCGACTTGGGGGAGGAGACTTTTTTCTCCGAGGCGACCCAAAAATATCCGGAATTCGAATCGCTCTTCCAGAAGCGCCTGGAAGGGAAATCGAAACGGAAGCTGGATCTGCCCCAGTTTCTCCTGGAGCACTCCGATTTCCTCAATAAGGAGGAGAACAAGTGGATGAAATCGGTGATCCAGGTGGTGCGCAAGACCTCCCTGGTCTTTCAGCCCCAGATCCGGACCAAGATCATGAACGAGGGGTGGGCCAGCTACTGGCACGAAACCCTGTTCCTGGACGACGACCGCATCGACGGCCACGAGGTGGAATTCGCCCGGGTCAACGCCGGGGTGACCGCCATGCCCCGGGTGGGCCTCAACCCCTATGCGCTGGGGATGCGGCTGTTCTATTTTCTGGAAGAGATGGCCGACAAGGGCAAGTATTCCTTCCAATTCCGGAAACTGCTGGACGCCAGCGAACGGGACAAATACGACAAGGGCGACCGGGAATGGCGCGGACGGGATTTTATCTTCAAGATCCGGGAAACCCTGTCCGATTTCAGCTTTATCAACACCTTCGTGGATCAGGACTTCGTCAACAAGAACAAGCTTTTCGTGGCGGGCCGGCGGCTTAACCGCCAGAAGCAGGTCTGGGAATATTTCGTCAAAAGCCGGAAGGCTGAAGACTACCGGCAAATGATCATCGACGGGCTTTACCATCCGCCCGCCATCCGCATCGACACGGAAAAGTCGACCGACGGCGATCTCTACCTGAATCACGTTTTCGAGGGGTATCCCCTGGTCAAGGATTTCATACCCAACACCATGCTGGGCATCGAATTCCTGTGGGGCGGGCCGGTCAAGCTGGAAACCAGCGAGGCGGCGGCGGTGACCGAACCGGTGCGGCCGCCGGTGGTGATGATCCCGGGCATGCCGCTTCAGCCCCAGCCGGAACGGGAGGACTACGAGGTCAAATGGCAGCGGGTCCTCTACACCATGGAAGACCGGAATCTCTCCAAGACAATCCTTACCTAAAGAGGCGACCGACAGGATGGAAAGCATCAACAAGGCAATGGAGAACCTCAACCTCAACATGAAGGAGCGGGAACAGTCCGACCCGATCCCCTTCGATGCGTTTCTCGAAATTCTCAGCCGGAAGCCGTCCGACGCGCTCCGGAACGTGTTTCAGGTGTTCCACGACATGATCCGGCATTATGTGGGCGACGGGATCGATGAATACCCGGATGATCCGGAGAGCATCAATTATGTGTTCTACGACTGCACCCGGCTGTTCGCCGAGGACTCGGACCATCCCTTTTTCGCGGACCGGCTGTTCGCCAACCGTTTCATCGGCCATATCGAAGCCCTGAAGCGGGGGGCTCAACAGAACAAAATCTATATCTTCGACGGCCCTCCGGGGTGCGGCAAGAGCACCTTCCTCAACAACCTGCTGAAAAAATTCGAGACCTACGCCAACCTGGAAGAAGGGCGGCGCTACGAGGCGGTCTGGCGCCTCGACCGGCGGACCCTGGGCGGCGGGAAGGAAACCGATGTCCCGCTCATGAAGCAGATCTCCCAGCTCCTGGGCAACAGGGGGCCCAACGGCCAGAACGAATACGGGCATCCGGAAGAGGGGTTTTCGGAAAACGGCCTGGAGAACGATATTCCCCAGGACTTCGAGATCGGCCATTTCACCGAAGATTACGTGGAGGTGCCGTGCCCGAGCCACGACCACCCTATTCTGATGATCCCCAAGCGGTTCCGGCGGTCCCTGTTCGACGATCTGTTCGACAACGACGAGTTCAAATGGAAGCTCTTCACGGACAAAGAATACGAATGGATCTTCAAGGACAAGCCCTGCACCATCTGTTCCTCCCTCTATCAGGCCCTTCTCAACCGGTTGAAAAGTTCCCAGGACGCGTTCAAGATGCTCTATGCCCGGCCCTACCGGTTCAACCGGCGCCTGGGGGAGGGGATCAGCGTCTTCAACCCCGGCGACAAGCCCATGCGACGGGGGTTCCTGGGCAACCCCATGCTCCAGCGCCGGATCAACATGCTGCTGCGGGACAGCAACCAGGTCAAATACATCTTCTCCCGGTACGCCAAGACCAACAACGGCATCTACGCCCTCATGGACATCAAGTCCCACAACATCGAGCGGCTCATCGAACTCCACAACATCATCTCCGAGGGGGTCCACAAGGTCGAGGACATCGAAGAGACCGTCAACTCCCTGTTCATGGCCCTCATGAACCCCGAGGACAAAAAAAACATCCAGGACATCCAGTCCTTTTCCGACCGCATCGAATACATCCGGATCCCCTACGTCCTGGACATCAAGACCGAGGTGGAGATCTACCGGAACATCTTCGGCCGCCACATCGACGCCCACTTCCTGCCCCGGGTGCTCCACAATTTCGCCCGGGTCATCATCGCCACCCGGCTCAACACCCGCTCCGAGGCCCTGCTGGAGTGGATCGGCGACCCCCGGAAATACCGGCTCTACTGCGATGAAAACCTCGTGCTGCTCAAAATGGAGATCTACACCGGATTCATCCCCACCTGGCTCAACGAGGAGGACCGGAAACGGTTCACGGCCAAGCGCCGCCGGAAGATCATCGCCGAATCCGAAACCGAAGGCGAAGCCGGGTTTTCCGGCCGGGACGCCATCAAGATCTTCAACGACTTTTTCTCCACCTACGGACGGGACAAACGGCTCATCACCATGTCGCACCTGTTCAGTTTTTTCACCAAAAACCGGAAGGATCTGGGCCAGTCGATCCCCGAAGGGGTCCTGGAGGCCCTTCAGCGGATGTACGACTACACCATCCTCCAGGAGGTGAAGGAGTCCCTCTATTATTACAACGAGGAGCAGATCGCCCGGGACATCCAGAACTACATGTTCGCCGTCAACTTCGAACTCGGGTCGGTGGAGACCTGCAAGTTCACCGGCGAAAAGCTCGACATCACCGAGGCGTTCCTGGAGAGCATCGAAAACCGGCTGCTGGGCGCGGTCATCTTCGCCGACCGGCGGATGGCCTTTCGCCGGGAGACCCAGAAGGAGTACACCTCCCGGACCCTGACCCAGGAGATCCTGGTGGACGGGAAAAAGGTGGAGGAAACCGGGTTGTTCAAGGAACTCTACGAACGGTACGTCTACAACCTCAAGGAGAAAGTCCTCGATCCCTTCCTGGAAAACGAGAACTTCCGCCAGGCCATCAAGGACTACAACGAAGAGGATTTCAAGACCTACGACAAGCGGATCCGGGACGACGTCGCCTTTCTGATCAACAACCTGTGCAACAAATACGACTACACCGAACAGGGCGCCCAGGAGGTCTGCATGTATGTGATGGACAACAACCTGGCGCGGAGGTTCTCCTGAAGCAGACTCTGCCCGCGGATCTCCCGGTCCTGCCGGCGCTCCCGGAGGTGCGACAGGCCCTCTCCGAGGGGAGGGGCGCGGTGTTGATCGCGCCGCCGGGCGCCGGGAAGACCACCCGCGCGCCCCTGTCCCTGCTGGATGAACCCTGGCTCGCCGGCCGGAAGATCGTCGTGCTCGAACCGCGCCGATTGGCGGCCCGGGCCGCGGCCCGGCGGATGGCGCACCTCCTGGGCGAGCCGGTGGGCGAAACCGTCGGGTACCGGGTGCGGCTGGAAAGCCGCGTGGGCGGCCGCACCCGGATCGAGGTGGTGACCGAGGGGATTCTGACCCGATGGATTCAGCGGGACCCCGAACTGTCCGGCGTGGGGCTGGTGATCTTCGACGAGTTCCATGAACGGGGCCTTCAGGCGGATTTGGGATTGGCCTTCTGCCTGGAGAGCCGGTCCGTTTTCCGGGAAGACCTCCGAATCCTGGTCATGTCCGCCACCCTGGCGGGGGAACCGGTGGCCCGGTTGATGGGGGATGCGCCGGTGATCGAGAGCCATGGCAAAAGCTATCCGGTCGAAACCCGCTATCTGCCGCCGGACGCCCCGGCGCCGCAACGGGGCAAGCGGATGGAAGGCCAGGCGGCCGATGCCGTGATGCGGGCGGTAAGGGATGAGGAGGGTTCCGTCCTGGTTTTTCTGCCCGGCGCCGGCGAGATCCGCCGGACGGCGGCCTTGCTCGAAGACCGACTCTCGGGCTCGGACATCGCGATCGCCCCCCTCTACGGCAATCTGCCCCCGGGGGATCAGGACCGGGCCATCCGGCCGGCGGAACCGGGACATCGCAAGATCGTCCTGGCGACGTCCATCGCCGAAACATCGCTGACCATCGAGGGCATCCGGGTGGTGGTGGACAGCGGCTGGATGCGGGTCCCCCGCTTTTCCCCCGGCACGGGGATGAACCGCCTCGAAACGGTTCGGGTGTCCAAAGCGTCGGCGGATCAGCGCCGGGGCCGGGCCGGCCGGCTGTCCCCCGGGGTCTGCTATCGCCTGTGGAGCGAGGCGGCGCACCAGGGGTTTATGGAGCACTCGGTTCCGGAGATCCTGTCCGCCGATCTGGCCCCGCTGGCGCTGGAGACGGCGGCCTGGGGCGTCTTGAAACCAGACGACCTGAGCTGGCTCGATCCTCCGCCCGGGGCCGCTTTCCGGTCGGCCCGGGGCCTCCTCCATCGGCTGGGCGCCCTGGACGATTCGGGGATCATTACCGCCCATGGCAGGGAGATGGCCCGGCTGGGGCTTCATCCGCGTCTGGCCCACATGCTGCTGGCGGGCCGGGAGCGGGGGCGGTCCCGGCTGGCCTGCGAACTGGCCGCCATCCTGGAGGAGCGGGATATCCTCCATTTTCAGCCAGGGAGCAAGGATTCGGATATCCGGCTGCGGGTCGAGGCGGTGCGCGAAGGCAGGGCGTTTCGGGCCGCCGGGTCGTCTGTCAAAACGGGCGGACTGAACCGCATCCGGGCCCAGGCGGATCGATGGGAAAAGATGCTGACA
>CAZZBE010000094.1:4215-16496 GCA_964652715.1 uncultured Desulfobacteraceae bacterium | reverse complement strand
ACTTTCCCGTCAGCGGGAAAACCCTGCGGGGCGGGAACCCGGAGACGCCGACATCGGGGCGCGGAAAGGGCCGCGTGCTGGTGATGGACGATGACGCCATGGTCCGGAACATGATGGCCCACGCCCTGAAGCTGTTGGGGTACGATGCCGTTCTGGCGGATGAAGGGGAGGCGGCCCTGGCCCGTTACGCCGCAGCCGTCGAGACCGGGAACCGCTTCGACGCCGTGATCCTGGATCTGACGGTCCGCGGCGGATGGGGCGGCATCAAGACGATCAGAGCCCTGAATGAGATCGATCCCGGCGTCAAGGCTATCCTGTCCGCCAGCGGCCATCCCGACGATCCGGCCGTGACCAGATACCGGGACGAAGGTTTCTCGGCGGTCCTCTCCAAACCCTGCGGCCTGACCGACCTGGACCGGGCCCTCCGCGGCGTCATGGGCATGGAAATCGTCAGCCGGCTTTGAGCAGGGACGTTTCGACGGCCGCCGGCACTTCGATGGGGACAAAAAAATCGGCGGGATACAGGTAATCTTCCCCGCTTTCATCGATGACCCGAATGTCGCCATCGACGGCGGCGTCTTCATCCGCCACCACGCGGTAGATTTTGTGGCGTTCAAGAGAGGCGGGATACCCGTTGTTGGCGATGCATACAACGAATTCCGATGCGTCTTTTTTTAACTCTTCCATCTTTCTAATCCAGATATTTCTTTCGTTTTAATTCTTTTCCGCCGATGCCGTGAGCTTCATACCAAATGTAATTCCGCCAGACGGATCCTTCCACTATGATATCATACTCAGACTGGACGTACAATCCGCAAGAGCGCGTAAAAGCGCGGGAGTGATATAAAAAAGGGCGGCAAACGCCCAACATCGCGTTTGCCGCCCTATCTGTGGTTCATCAGTTCCCGCCAGCGGAAACCGGAAACCCATTTAGGATTAGGCCACGTTTTCGTACTCGGCGTCCACCACATCCTCGTCGGCTTTGCCCTGGGATGCGCCCTGGCCGCCGGTCTGGCCGTAATCCCGCGGGCCGCCCTGGGCGTAGCCTTCCTGTTCGCCGGCGGACTGGCCGTACATGGCCTGGGCCAGCTTGTGCGAGGCCTGGGTCAGGGCCTCGGTCTTCGCCTTGATCTCCTCGACGTCGTCGCCTTCCATGGCCTTTTTCAGGTCCGCCACCGCGCCTTCGATTTCGGAGCGGACGGCGGGGTCCACGTTGTCGCCGTGGTCCTGGAGGGTCTTTTCCGTCTGGTAGACCAGGGAGTCCGCCTGGTTGCGGGCTTCGATCCGCTCCCGTTTGCGCTTGTCCTCCTCGGCGTGGGATTCCGCGTCCCTGACCAGCCGGTCGATTTCTTCCTGGCTGAGGCCGCTGGAGGCGGTGATCCGGATCGACTGCTCCTTGCCGGTGGCCTGGTCCCTGGCCGACACGTTGACGATGCCGTTGGCGTCGATGTCGAAGGCCACCTCGATCTGGGGCGTGCCCCGGGGCGCCGGCGGGATGCCTGTCAGCTCGAACCGTCCCAGGGTCTTGTTGTCCGCCGCCATCTCGCGCTCGCCCTGGAGCACGTGGACGGTCACGGCTGGCTGGTTGTCCTCGGCCGTGGAGAAGACCTGGCTCTTTCGGGTCGGGATGGTGGTGTTTTTCTCGATGAGCTGGGTCATCACGCCGCCCAGGGTTTCGATGCCCAGGGAAAGCGGGGTCACGTCCAGCAGGAGCACGTCCTTCACGTCGCCCTGCAGCACGCCGCCCTGGATGGCCGCGCCCAGCGCCACCACTTCGTCGGGGTTGACGCCCTTGTTGGGGGCCTTGCCGAAGATCTTCTTCACCCGGCCCTGGACCGCCGGCATGCGGGTCATGCCGCCCACCAGGATCACCTCCTTGATGTCGTCCGCCGAGAGGCCGGCGTCCTCCATGGCGGTCTTGCAGGGGCCGTCCAGTTTGTCCAGCAGGTCGCCCGCCAGGGCTTCCAGTTTGGACCGGGTCAGCTTGATGTTCAGGTGCTTGGGACCGGACGCGTCGGCCGTGATAAAGGGCAGGTTGACGTCGGTCTCCAGGGAGCTGGACAGCTCCATCTTGGCCTTTTCCGCCGCCTCTTTCAGGCGCTGGAGGGCCATTTTGTCGTTTCTCAGGTCGATGCCCTGGTCCTTGCGGAATTCGTCGGCCAGAAAATCGATGATCCGCAGGTCGAAGTCCTCGCCGCCCAGGTGGGTGTCGCCGTGGGTGGATTTTACCTCGAAGACCCCGTCGCCGATCTCCAGGATGGAGATGTCGAAGGTGCCGCCGCCCAGGTCGAAGACCGCGATCTTCTCTTCGTTCTTCTTGTCCAAACCATAGGCCAAAGACGCCGCCGTCGGTTCGTTGATGATCCGCAGGACGTTGAGACCCGCGATCTTGCCGGCGTCCTTGGTGGCCTGGCGCTGGCTGTCGTCGAAATAGGCCGGTACCGTAATAACCGCGTCGGTCACGGTCTCGCCCAGGTACTCCTCGACCGACTTTTTGATGGCGGCCAGGATGTGGGAGGAGATCTCCGCCGGGCTGTAGGTTTTGCCGCGCAGATTGATGCGCACGTCGCCGTTGCCGGCCTTCTCGATTTTATAGGGCAGGATCTTCACGTCCTTCTGGACTTCAGGGGACTCGAATTTCCGGCCGATGAGGCGCTTGACGCCGAAGACCGTGTTTTCGGGGTTGGTGATGGCCTGTCGCTTGGCGACCTGACCCACCAGCCGCTCGCCGCTTTCGGAAATCGCCACCACCGACGGGGTCGTCCGGCCGCCTTCGGGGTTGGTGATGACCTTGGCGTCTCCGCCTTCCATGATCGATACGCACGAATTGGTGGTTCCCAGATCAATGCCGATAACTTTGCTCATATGACTACCTCCTTAAAGTTGTTTTATTGTCTGTATATCAACCTGTTTTAAAAGCTCGCGGGGATAACGGACAAAGGGAGAATTGTTGAATTAACTCTTTGATTTATTGCCGCTCTGTCCGCGTCTGATATAAACAATAACCAGGTTTCCGGATCCGTCAAGGGGAGTCAAATAAAATTATGGCATGTTTTTTGTATAAAACAAGGAGAGTCGGAAAAAATCGAAAAAAAAATGGGAAAAGGGGGGAGGGCGGCGGGACGGGGCTATCGATCCGGTTCGGGATCGCGCCGGTTATAGGCGACGATCATTTCCCGGATTTTCTGGTCGGGGGAGAGGTTTTCCCGTTGGCGGCAGTTGTGTTCGAAGCGTTCCCACTCGTCCCGGTCGAGGCCTTCAAGGGTCACGTCCACTTTTACGATGGCCCGCGGCGGCGGCGGATCGGTGGCCGGCGCGGGCGGCTCATCGGGGTTGTCCAGGAAGGTGAAACCGACGTGGAGCCGGTCTCCCTCGGGGATGAGGCCCCGGACCTCTTCCCGGGTCAGGCTGTCGGTGGGGCCGCCGTGGAGTTGGATGGTTCCCACCCGGGCCATGTGGAGGAGGGTTTTGTCGAACACCTTCCGGAGCAGCCCGGTCCGTTTCCGGACCCGGTCGATCCGATGGGGCGGGCCCTCGTCCAGCCGGGCCGCGGCCTGGCGGATGTCCCTTTCGGCCTTTTTTCGCATCAGGCGTCTCCGTATCGGGCGATCTTCCGGACGGTTTCGCTGAACCAGACCGGCAGGGAGACGGCGAGCCACAGGTCGCCTTGGGAAGGGTCGCCGGTGGGGTTCGGGATGGAATGGTGAAAGGTCGCGGGGGGACCGGGCGCGAGACGCTCGGCCATGGAGCAGGCGGGGTCGAGGGTCAGCCGGCCCTGGGAGAAGACCCTTCGGAGGACGGTTTCGAGGTCCGGACCGGGGACGAAATAGTTGTTGCCGCGGCGGAGCGCGCCGAAATCCTCCCGGCGCCAGGCCGCTTCCCGGGTGACCGCCACGCCCTCCAGGGGCAGTTTGCGGGCCCGGAGGGCATCAATGAAGCGGGTATCGGGTCGGGGTGTTTCGGGTCCGCCGGAGCGGCCCGCTTCGGATAAACCGAAACGGGCCGCGATCAGGGGCGGGGTCCGGACGTTTTTGGCCGGACGGCGGTCCTGGCTGAAGACCTTCCGGCGAACCGTCCATCTTGGATCGGCGTACTGACCGACGAGGGCCGCTTCGACGGTCGCCTCCGGCGTGTCCGGCGGCCAGTGGATCGTCTCCGCCAGCCGGTAATGGCGTTTGAGCCCTTTCAGCCTTTTTTCCAGGATCGCTATGTGGGCGGCGCCGGTTTCGGCGTCCCGGTTGAGCCCGATTAAGTACATGATGGCAGGTTTCGGCCGCCCTTAATTCTTGTCTCCGGTCTCCTGGAGGCCGTTGATCCGGTTTCGCAGCTTCTGGGAACATTTGAACCGGACCACGCGGCGCGGTTCCAGCATCATGACCTCTCCGGTGGCCGGGTTCCGTCCGCGACGCTCTTTCTTCTCGTTGACGTAGAACTTCCCGAAGCCGCGGATCAGCACGGATTCCCCCTCCTCCATGGTCCGCTTGAGGATCTCCAGCAGCGTCTCCACAATATCGAAGCACCGCTTGCCGGGGAGCCCGAGTTCATCCTGAACAGCGTCCACCATATCCTTTTTCGTCAGGGTCATCTTCCATCCTTTCCCAGTGTTCTGAATCGAAATTCTGTTCAACCCGTCTGTTTTTAACCGGGCCATCTTAAACGTATTTGACCGGAATTGCAAGCGGTACATCACCTGACGACCTGGATTCTCGGGGCGCGGCCGCCCTCTTTCGCCGCGCCCGAAACGCAAACGGCCGGGGAAAACGCTCTCCCGGCCATTGCGGAAAATCCGGCCCGCCCAAAGCGGACCGGATCTGTGTTGGGACCTATTAATACATGTCGTCGTCCATGTCCATGTCGGGCATGGCGGCTTTTTTCTTCTCGGGCTTATCGGTGATCATGGCCTGGGTGGTCAGCATGAGGCCCGCCACGGACGCGGCGTTCTGGAGGGCGAAGCGGACCACTTTGGCGGGATCGATGACGCCGGCTTCCACCATGTTCCCGTAGTCGAGGGTGGCGGCGTTAAATCCGTAGTCGTCCTTGCCTTCCAGGACCTTGTTCAACACCACCGACGGCTCCAGGCCGGCGTTGAAGACGATCTGGCGCAGGGGCTCCTGCATGGCCCGCCTGAGCAGGGCGATGCCGTTTTTCTCGGATTCGGAGGCGTCCACCTTGTCCAGGGCCGACAGGCACCGGATGAGGGCCACGCCGCCGCCGGGCGCCACGCCTTCTTCCACGGCGGCCCGGGTGGCGTTGAGGGCGTCTTCGACCCGGGCTTTTTTCTCCTTCATCTCGGTCTCGGTGGCGGCCCCGATGTTGATCACCGCCACGCCGCCCACCAGCTTGGCGAGCCGCTCCTGGAGCTTTTCCCGGTCGTAGTCCGAGGTGGTTTCCTCGATCTGGGTCCGGATCTGTTTCATCCGGCCTTCCATCTCTTTCCGGTCGCCGGCGCCGTCCACGATGGTGGTGTTGTCCTTGTCCACCCGGACGCTTTTGCAGCGGCCCAGTTCATTGAGGCCGATGTTTTCGAGCTTGATGCCCAGGTCCTCGGAAATGACCTGTCCGCCGGTGAGGACCGCGATGTCCTGGAGCATGGCCTTGCGCCGGTCGCCGAACCCGGGCGCCTTGACGGCGGCCGCCTGGAGGGTTCCCCGGAGCTTGTTGACCACCAGGGTCGCCAGGGCCTCGCCGTCCACGTCCTCGGCGACGATCAGGAGGGGTTTGCCGCTGCGGGCCACGCTTTCCAGCAGGGGCAGCAGATCCTGCATGGAGGAGATCTTCTTCTCGTGGAGGAGGATGTAGGGCTCGTCCAGGGAGACCGCCATTTTTTCGGCATTGGTGACGAAGTAGGGAGAGAGATAGCCGCGGTCGAACTGCATGCCTTCCACCACGTCCAGGGTGGTCTCCATGGATTTGGCTTCCTCCACGGTGATGACCCCTTCCTTGCCCACTTTTTCCATGGCCTCGGAGATCAGTTCGCCCACTTTGGGGTCGCCGTTGGCGGAGACCGCGCCCACCTGGGCGATTTCCTTTTTGTCTTTGGTCGGATGAGACAGCCCCTTCAGGGCCCCGACCACCGCGGCCACCCCCTTCTCCAGACCCCGTTTCAGGGCCATGGGGTTGTGGCCGGCGGCCACCATCTTCTGGCCTTCCCGGTAGATGGCCTGGGCCAGCACCGTGGCGGTGGTGGTGCCGTCGCCGGCGGCGTCGGAGGTTTTGCTGGCGACCTCCTTGACCATCTGGGCGCCCATGTTTTCGAATTTGTCGGCCAGTTCGATTTCCTTGGCCACGGTGACGCCGTCCTTGGTCACCGTGGGCGAGCCCCAGCTTTTTTCCAGCACCACGTTCCGGCCCCGGGGGCCGAGGGTAACCTTGACGGCGTCGGCCAGGGTGTTGACGCCCTTGAGCATCTTTTCCCGGGCTTCCCGGTTGTAGGCAATCATTTTTGCAGCCATGGTCGTCTTCTCCTTATCTTATTTGTAAACCGCCAGAATATCGTCTTCTTTCATGAACAGATGCTCCACGCCGTCGATCTTGATCTCGGTGCCGGCCCATTTGGAGAACAGGATCCGGTCGCCCTCCTTCACGTCCAGCGGGGCGCGCTTGCCGTCGTCCCCCATTTTGCCGGGACCGACGGCCGCCACCTTGCCCTCCTGGGGCTTCTCCTTGGCCGTATCGGGGATGATGATGCCCCCGACGGTTTTCTTTTCCTCTTCCACTCGCAACACCAGGACCCTGTCGTTCAATGGTTTGATGTTCATTTCCCAAGCCTCCTTTGGATGCACGGATGGCGTGCTTCTCCCGATGATGGTTGCAAAATAAATTGTCCAGTCAGAGTTGTGGGGCGGCGGCGGAGGTTTTGTTCCGCTTCCGCCTCGGGCAGGTCGTCCCGTCGACGGGGCGTCGATGGGCGGTCGGCACTATTATTGAATAAGTAAGTCCTGGGAGGGGTTTGTCAAGGCGGGGAACGGTAGGAAAATGCGGTTTTGTTGACGCCTCGCCCGAATTCCCTCCGTTGCGCCATTCGGGCGGCCAGTTTGACGACTTTCACCATGGACTGGGGATGGACGACGCCCCGGCCCGCGATGTCGAAGGCGGCGCCGCGACTCACCGACGTTTATCCCCCGCCCACCGCCTTGTAAAGCGAAATTTTCGCTTTAATTTCAGACGCCTTTTGGCGGATGACGCCCTGTCGCGCCGCGTACAGCGCCCGCCTGGCGTCCAGAACGCTTAAATAACTTTCGACGCCGGCGTCGTAGCGCATCTGGCTCAGCCGGGCGGCCGCTTTTGTCGCGTCCACCAGATCGGCCTGGGCCCGGACCCGGTCGTCATAGGTGCTGACCGCCGACAGGGCGTCGGCGACTTCCCGGAATGCCGTTTCAATGGTCCGCTCATAGTCGAGGACCGCCATGTTTTTCCGGATTTCCGCCAGGTCCAGGGAGTTTTTCAATCTGCCGCCGGTAAAGATGGGAATATTCACCTGGGGCGCGAATCGCCAGAACTTCGTACCCGCCTCGAACAGGTTGGAAAACTCGCCGGCCATATACCCCCCGACCGTGGTCAAGGAAACGCTCGGGAAAAAGGCGGCCCGGGCGGCGCCGATGTTGGCGTTGGCGGACCGGAGTTCGTATTCGGCCTGGATAATGTCGGGCCGGCTGGTCAGGAGCGTGGCGGGCAGCCCGGCGGGGATGTCGATGACAAACCTGTTGAAAAACCGGTCCGAAGCGACCGGTTCGTCCAGATAAGGCATCTCCCGGGGCGACCCCAGCAGCAGGCGCAAGGCGTTCAGGTCCCGGGAGACCGCGTTGATGTACTGAAACCGGTCGACCCGGGCTCTGTGCAGCAAGGTCTCCGCCTGGCGCGGGGCGAGATTCGAGGCGACCCCTTCCTTTGTCCGGAGGCGGATCAGATCGTAGGCGTCCTGTTGGGCCTTGACGGTTTCGGTGGCAAGGGCCAGAAGGGCCTGGTCCGCCCTGAAATCGATGTACGTCGAAGCAATGTCGGCGATCAAACTGATCCGCACGCTTTCCCGGGCGGCTTCGGTGGCGAAATATTGGTTCAGCGCGGCCCGGCTCAGGCTGCGCAACCGCCCGAACAAATCGATCTCATAAGCCGTGATGCCCAGGGTGGCCGTGTAGGCTTCGGTGATCGGGTCGCCGGCGGAGACGCCGCCCTGGGTCCGCGGCCGTCGCTCCCGGGTGAACGACCCGCCGCCATCGATGTCCGGCGCGAGGTCGCTCCGTTGGATGCCGTATTGGGCGCGCGCTTCGGCGATGGTCAGGGCGGCGGTTTTCAGATCCCGGTTGTATTGGAGCCCGACGCGGATGAGGGTTTGGACCGTCGCGTTCCGGAAAAAATTGGGCCAGGCGATGTCGCTCAATTTCGGGGCCGTGGTCTTGTTCATCAGCGCCGGATCATAGCCGTCTCCGGTCGGGTAAAGCGGCGGCGCGGGGGAGGGGGGATCCTCCAGGCCGGGAATGAGGGTGCATCCGCTCAACAGCGTCAGCGCAGCCCCGAACAGGATCATTCGGCGGATATTAAGCAGCATCGGCCTCTCCATTTTTCGGTTCATCTTCTCTTTCCCCCTGGGGGTCCTGGTTTTTGACTTTCACGTTGAACAGCCGGTAAACCCAGATGAAAAAGAAGGGCGCGTAAAAGACGACAAACAGGGTGGTGGCGGTGATGCCGCCGAGAACGCCGATGCCGATGGCGTTTTGCGCGCCCGATCCCGGACCGGAGGCGAAGGCCAGGGGCATGACCCCCAGGATGAAGGTCAGCGAGGTCATCAGGATGGGGCGCAACCGCTGTCTTGCCGCATGCACCGAGGCATCGTAGGGGCTCATGCCCGCTTCGAAATTGGTTTTCGCGAATTCGACGATCAGAATCGCGTTTTTGGCCGCCAGCCCGATGGCCATCAGCACCCCCACCTGAAAATAAACGTCGTTGGCCTGGGAACTCCACCATGTGGTGAGCAGGGCCCCGAAAATGCCAAAGGGCACGACCAGCAGAATCGCCATGGGGATGGCCCAGCTTTCATAGAGCGCCGCCAGCGCCAGAAAGACCGCCGCCACGGCGATGGCGTAAAGGTAGGCGGCCTGGTTGCCCGCCTGCCGCTCTTCATAGGAGAGACCCGTCCATGAAATGGCGATCCCCTCCGGCAGATCTTGCGCCAGGCGCGCGATCGTCTGCATCGCTTCCCCGGAGCTGACGCCCTCGGCCGCGGATCCCTGAATCTCTAAAGCGGAATTGCCGTTGAACCGGGTCAACTGGGGCGAGCCGTAGGTCCACTCGCCGGCGCCGAACTCCGCCAGGGGCGCCATGCCGCCGGAATCGTTGCGGACGTACCAGCGGCCGATGTCGGTGGGCAGCATCCGGTAGGGGGCGTCCGCCTGCACGTAGACCCGTTTGACGCGGCCCTCCTCCAGAAAGTCGTTCACATAGGTCCCCCCCAGGGCCGTGCTGAGGGTCTGGTTGATGGTGGAGATGGACACCCCCAGGGCCCGGGCTTTCACGGTATCGATATTGAGATGATACTGGGGGCTGTCGGTCAGCCCGTTATAGCGGACCTGGGCCAAAAGGGGACTGGCGTTGGCCTGCCCCAGCAACTGATCCATGGCGTTTCCCAGGGCCTCGTTTCCGAGACCCGCCCGGTCGACCAGCTGCAATTGGAACCCGCCGGCGTTTCCCAGGGCGGAGACGGGGGGCGGGACAATGGGAATGACCATGGCGTCCCGTATGCCGGAAAGCCGCCGCCGCGCTTTCCGCTGAAGCTTGAAGACGCTGCTCTCTTCGCCCCGCTTTTCCCAGTCTTTCAGGGCGACGAACCCGATGCCCACGTTCTGCCCGCTGCCGGCGAAGCTGAACCCCGCGGCCGTGAACAGCCCCGCGACGTCGTCGCCGATCTCGTCGAGGAAGAAATCCTCGACCTGTTTGATCTTTTCCAGGGTGAGCTGGAGGGTGGAACTCGGGGGGCCGTTGATCAAAACGAACATGCGGCCCTGATCCTCCTGGGGCAGGAAAGAGGTGGGGATGCGGAGGAACAACACCCCGCCGAGGACCAACAGAAGAATGAAGAGGACCGGCAGGACGATCCGGCTCTTCAGCAGGGTGTTCAGGAGCCGTCCGTGGCCCGATTCGAGTTTTTCGTATCCTCGGTTGAAGAGCCCGAAGGGTCCTTTCCGTTTCCGGCGCTTCCCGGGGATCAGGACGATGGCGCAGAGGGCGGGGGAGAGGCTGAGGGCGATCCACAAAGAGATCCCCATGGCCGCGGAGATGGTGATGGCGAACTGCCGGTAGATGGCGCCGGTGGCCCCCTGGAAGAAGCTCATGGGCAGAAAGACCGCCCAGATCACCACCGTGGTGCCGATCAGCGCCCCCGAGATCTCTTTCATGGCGCGGAAGGCGGCCGGTCGGGGCGACAGGGACTCGTCCCCCTCCAGCTTCCGTTCCACGTTCTCGGTGACCACGATGGCGTCGTCGACCAGCATGCCGATCACCAGGACGAGGGCGAAGAGGGTGAGGATGTTGACGGAATAGCCGAGGGCCCATAAGGCGGCGAAGGTCCCCATCAGCACCACCGGGATGGCGATGGCCGGAATGAAGGTGGCCCGGACGGTCTGGAGGAAGACGAAGATCACCAGGACCACCAGGCCGATGGCCATGCCCAGGGTTTTGACCACTTCGAAGATGGAGGTCCGGATGAAAGGCGCAACGTCCACCGGGTAAGCCGTTTCCACCCCCTGTGGAAAGATGGGGCGAAATTCCTCCACCCGCGCCTTGATCGCCTGAAGGGTCTCCAGCGCATTGGCGCCGGGGGCCAGCTGGATGGCGATGCCGGCCGCCGGCTTCCGGGTGTACCGGCCGACCACCTGATAGTTCTCGGCGCCGATTTCGATCCGGGCCACATCGCCCAGGGTCACTTTGGATCCGTCGGCGTCGACCCGAAGCAGTATCCGTTCGAATTCTTCCGGCGTCTCGAGAAGGGACTGGACCGTTATGGCGGCGTTGAGCTGCTGCCCTTCGACGCTGGGCGCCCCGCCGATTTCGCCCGTGGCCAGTTGCACGTTCTGCTCCCGGATGGCGCCGATCACATCCAGGGCCGTGATGTTGTAGTTGTTCATGTCGGCGGGATCGAGCCAGATCCGCATGGCGTGTTCCGGGCCGAAGGCCCGGATCTCCCCCACGCCGTCGACCCGGCTCAGGGGTTCCACCAGATTGGAGGCGAGAAAATCGGAGATATCGTTTCGATCGATGGCGTCGTCTTCGGCGTAAAAACCGATGATCAGGGCGTAACTGCCGCCGGATTTGCGAACCGAGACCCCCCGCTGCTGAACGGCCGAGGGCAGCGCGGCTTCCGCCTGGGAGACCTTGTTCTGGGTCTGGACCTGGGCGATATCCGGGTCCGTGCCCGGCTCGAAGGTGAGGGTGACGCTGGCCCGCCCGGAGGAAGAACTGGACGACTGGATATACCGGAGGTTGTCGATCCCGGTCAGGTTCTGTTCGATCACCTGGGTGACGGTGTTTTCCAGGGTCTGGGCCGATGCGCCGGGGTAGGTGGCGGAAACGACGACCGTGGGGGCCGCGATGGTCGGATACTGCTCGACCGGCAGCAGAAACAAGGAGAGCGCCCCCGCACCCATGATGAAGAGCGCGATGACCCAGGCGAAAATCGGACGGTTGATGAAAAATCGGGAGAGCATTATTCGGCGCCGCTCTTTTCCCGGGGGGCCGCTGTCTTCGCCGGCTCCGGATTCGGCTCCGGCTCCGGTTCCGAAATTTCCCCGATCGGCCCGGCTGCTTCAGGTTCCCGCCATGCGCTATCCGGCGGCGGGGCCCGGTCGTCGGGGGTGTCGGAGGGGATCTCCCGGACGCCGGCGACATCCGATGCGTCAAGTTCCACCGGCTTGACCGACGCGCCTTCCCGCAGCATCATGGTTCCCTCCACGATTACCCGGTCGCCGGTCTGGAGGCCTTCCAGGACGACCCAGTTGTTCTCGTAAGGGGCGCCGGTCCTGATTCGGCGCTTTTCAACCGTGTTGTTTTCGCCGATCACCCAGACGGATTTCGCGCCGCCGGGCCCGATGGCGACGCTTTTTTGGGGGACGATGATCGATTCCGCGGCCTCCGCCAGCTTCAGGGAGGCCCGGACGAACATCCCCGGCAACAGGATAGTGGCGGGATTGGGAAAGATCGTTCGCAGGCGGATGGTCCCGGTTTGCTGGTCGACGGAGAGATCGGTGGCGTCGAGGGCGCCGACATGGGGGTACGTCTCCCCGGTATTGCCC
>CAZZBE010000094.1:0-4115 GCA_964652715.1 uncultured Desulfobacteraceae bacterium | reverse complement strand
GAGATCGGTGGCGTCGAGGGCGCCGACATGGGGGTACGTCTCCCCGGTATTGCCCAGGAGCAGCACCACATTGTATTCGGTTTCGGTTTTTCCGTCCAGGCGGTCCGCCATGATCCGTTCCTGTAACTGCCGGGCTTCGGCGGCCGACTGCGACAAATCGATATAGACCGGGTCGAGCTGGCGGATGGTGGCAAGGGCCGTCTGCTGCTGGGCGGTGACCAGGGCGCCCTCCGTCACGCCCGACGGCCCGATATAGCCGCTGATGGGGGCATGGACTTTGGTATAATCGAGATTGATCTTTGCGGTTTTCACTTCGGCTTCGGCCAGCGCGACCGCGGCTTTGGCCTTTTCCACATCGGCGACGGCCTCATCGTATTCCTGGGCGCTCACCGCTTTGGCGCCGATCAGTCGCCGGTACCGCCTGGCCAGGGAGGAGGCGGTCTGAAGCTCCGCCATGGCGTTTTGCAGGTTGGCCCTGGCCCGCTGGTGGTCGGCGTCGTACCGGGCGGGATCGATCTGGTACAGCTGCTGATCTTTTTCGACGAAGCTGCCCTCTTTGAACAACCGGGATTGGATGATGCCGCTTACCTGGGGCCGGATCTCGGCGGTCCGGTACGCTTTGACCCGGCCGGGAAGCTCGTTGGTCAGGGCGATCCGTTGCGGGCGCGCCGTGATGTACCCGGCTTCGGGGGCGGGTCTGCCGGCTTTGGACCCCGGCCCGCCGCCGGTTTCGGTCTTCGGGTCCTGGCCGTCGCAGGCGCAAAGAATGGCGATACACGAAAAAAGCAATAAAACGGTTCGACAAAGGTTCATAATCATCCGTCAGCCATTGGCGATGGGGGTAACAAGCGCGGAAAAATGCGGTTGTAAGGAGATTCCATTTTATAATCCTAAGAACTTCGGTTTAGGGTCTGTCATGTTCTTTTTCAATATAACACATTAACGCCGAATGAGGTCGATATCACATCCCGGTCCCCCGTGCAAACCCAGGCCGCGGTAAAAGGGGACACAGCGCCCTGAAGATGTGCCCGGAAAACTCAACGATCTGTTCCTTCGAATTTTGGGGGCGCCTGACTGAAGCAGATAGGCGCAAACCCATGTTTCACCTCGCAGCTTTCTTTGTCGGGTCGATAGCGTGTACATCTTCCGCGCACGAACGAGGGACGCAAAACTCGGCGGGGCAACCTTACGAAGTCAAATTGGAAAGCACCTGATCGCCGTTTTTGGGATCAGGTCTCCAGCGTTGTCCCCACGCTGCCGAAAAAGAACCGGTCGCCGAGCCGGGCGTGGAGCTGGGCCGCTTTGATCAGCCCGGTGCAGTGGGAGACGCCGATTTTTTCGATCCGGAACCGGTCCAGGGTTTTGAGTGTTTCCTCGAACTGCTCGTCCCCCGAAAACCCCAGGTGGGTGCCGCCGATGACGGCGTAAATCCGGTCCCGGTTCAGGGTCTCCATGATGTGGTCGATGATGTTGACCATGCCGGCGTGGGCGCAGCCCAAAACCAGAACCAGGCCCTTGGGGGTGTCCACGGCCAGGGAGAGGTCGTCTTTGAGGGGGTCGGGGTGCTGGGTCTCGCCCTGGGTCGTGAGGGCGATCATGTTGGCGTCCCCCTTTTCAAAGTCGGTGCGGCGGGGGATCTCGCCGGTGAGCCAGACGCCGGGGCCGACCTCCACGAATTCCTGGCTGAAGCGGAACCGGGCGCCCCGGGCCTCCAGAAATTCCCGCCGGAAGGGGATGCCGATGAACCGGCGCTCGTCGCCGTTTGTCCAATAGCGTTCCGAGAACATGTCCGGGTGGCCGAACACGTCCACGGCGCCTCGGACCCCCAGCACCAGCGGCAACCCGCCGGTGTGGTCGTAATGGCCGTGGCTGATCATGATGCTTTGGATGGACGCCAGGTCTTTTTTGAGGGCCGCGGCGTTCTGGAGGATGCCGAAGCCCTGGCCGGTGTCGAAGAGATAGTTGCCGTCCGGGGTTTCGATGAAACAGGCGAATCCGTGCTCGCCGACGACGCCGAAGGGGATGGCGACGGAATTTTCACAGAGGATGGTGAGGCGGGTGGTCATGGGGGACCTCCTTTGGGTGGATAGGGTTATGGCCGGGGGGCTCATCCAGAACGCTTCTGATAAAACGGTTTTTGGATGCGGTGTAGGTTTTTCTGTCGTCGGGATATTGATCGCGGAGTTGGCGTTTCAGGGCCGCGTACCGCCGGCGAATGGTTGGATCGTTGCGCAGGATGTCCCTGAATCGCAAATAGCTGAACCACCGGGAGCTGTCCGCGAGAACCACATGGATGTGGGCGGTGCGAACATCCGGGGCGGATTCCATCACAAACAGATGACCGCCGTTTTCTTCAGAGTAGCGCCGGTAAATGCAGCCAATTTCGGATAGCTTGTCGATGAGGTCCGGCATCGCATCGGTGGTCTGGATAGCGACGACGATGTCCAGTATCGGCTTGGCCGGCAGGTCTGGAACGGAGGTGCTGCCCACATGCTGAACGTCGGCGATCAATGCGGTGCAGGTTTGGCGGATGGTAGCGCAGATTTGTTTGGCCAGCGTCATCCAGTGAGGATGGCTCTGTACGATCTGGACTGTATGGCGCTTTAGGCCGATCATGATCTTTTTCCAGGCCAAATTAAAACGGGATGCGAAGAGAAAACAGGCAGTTCTGTTGGCAAAACGATCGAACCTAATCCGTCGCCGCCGCCAACCTCGCTCCCCAGTCCATGAATGTATTCGTAAACTGTGAGGGCGGATATACATGCGTCCAGCATATCTTTTGGGCCATCGGCAAAATTGGCAAAGTTGATTGATACCTTGGGATGTTTTCTGCCTTTTAACATCAAGTAGGATGCTGATGGGAAGACTTCAAACACGAATTTAAACTTTTTGAGAGATTCGAAAAGTTTGAAGCCAAGCTTCATCCATGGAGGGGCCTCATTGGCTAATGGCGTCCACTGAGGATTGGCAATGCTAAGTGCTTTAAGAATAACTTCGCAATGTCTTCCGTACCCCCTGTCTTTGGCATTACGTTTTCGCCAACAGTCAGATTTCCAGTAGAATTCCCTCGGTTCAGCAAGCGCAATACGAGGCGCATCGATTCCAAATGCTATCTCATTAAAACCTGATTTCTCTAACCGTTTAAGAACAGCAAATAGGTCTTTGCAAATATCATTATGTGCTTCGCCACTTAACCAGCCACTATCAACACATTCCAATTGGGGATTCAGGATAAAATAAGAACAGTTTCGTCTAATTTGAACATCCAAGCCGAAATACAATTCGATGGTCATAATTATTCCCCCGCACGCTAACGAAAGGTATATCGCCTCTCAACTATCCCAACGCCCGCCTGAACCCATCCAGCGCCGTCACCGCGAACACCGTCTTGTTCATCCACCGGTTCGGAAACGACAGTGCGAACCGTTTGCCTTAGCGTCTTCGGCCGGCGATGAGTTTAGCGCTTATCTTGTATCCGTATATCTCTACGCAGCCTGCAAAGGGGCGATGTCGTTGTCCGTGACAGGCGGCGCCCCTATGCCCAACAGCACACGATTCAAAGCTGTCTGCGTAATCTTTCCAGGGGCTGTAATTTCGATTCCTATCGCCCGTCCACTTGGCTCATAGTCGATCATCATTCCCAACTCCGCCTTCACCGTGCGATGGCTTTTGTCCCCCGCTTTCCTTTGCAGGTAAAGATATGCGGCGATGGGGCGGCCATGCCGGAATGTTACTTCCAGATAGGGTGCGTTCATTTTATCACTCCCAAACAGGATAAGCGGTTATCACTACAAGCAATTTATTGGCGTTGTCCGGCTCAATGATTACTTCCCATGGACGCTTTTGGTGTCGGGTTTCTATCGCCCATCGGCCATCTTCAATATCTTCTCGATATGATGTGGCTTTTTTAAGCATAGTTCTTAGGTCAAGTTCATTGAAGTTCCGGTCGTCCATTCGTTTAATCAAATGGGGCGTCAGTTCAAGTTCCCGATCCCACCATTGTGGCCACGGCTTCTTTCTCAAAACTTATTCACGCCAACGCCCGCCGCAACCCATCCAGCGCCGTCACCGCAAAGACCGTCTTGTTCATCCCCCGGCTGGGAAACGACAGCACG
>CAZZBE010000093.1:13172-16563 GCA_964652715.1 uncultured Desulfobacteraceae bacterium | reverse complement strand
AGGCGTCCTCGCCGAGGCCGAAGAGTCCGGTTTCGAAGCGTCCGGTTTCAAGGGACGCGGCAAACTCCAGGCCGAAGTGGATCCGATGCAGTCGGTCTTTCTGGACGGCGACGAGATCTTCATTTTCCGGCGGATCGCGATCGGCAACCGCATCTACCGGCAGGGGTTCGTGCTGCGGCCCAGGCTGTTTTTAGAGCACCTGGCCGACGTCCATTTCGCGGAGCAGCCCATGTCGCGGTTCACCGAACTGCGGCTGGCGGTGGCCGAAACCCGGGGCGCGCCGGTTTCGGCCCGGTTCGGCGCGGACATCGACGCGCCCCGCTTCGTGGTGGACCGCGCCTTTCCCCGCCCCTTTTCGTTTCTCCGGGCCACGCTCACCTGCGAGACCATTCCGCCCTCCGAGGGGCGGTCCACCCTGCGGATCATGATCGGCGTGCTGTCCGCCATCGTCCTGCTAGGGCTCCTGGCCATCTACCAGAGCGCCCGGGTGGTGGTGGATCTGTCGGAACGGCGGTCCCGGTTCGTCTCATCGGTGACCCACGAACTCAAAACGCCCCTGACCTCCATCCGCATGTACATCGAGATGCTGGAACAAGGCATGGCCCGAACCCCGGAGCGGGAGGCCGAATACTACCGGGTTCTGGGGTCCGAGACGGCCCGCCTCTCCCGGCTCATCAACAACGTCCTGGAATTTTCCAAGCTGGAGAAAAAGCAGTTCCGGCTGGAACCGGTGGAAGGTGATTTCCGCGAGGTCATCGACGAGGTCCGCCGGATCATGGACGCCAAGCTGAAGAAGGAAGGCTTCGAACTGGTGGTCGATTATCCCGAATCCGACCCGCCCGTCCGCTTCCGCTACGACCGGGAGGTGATGATCCAGGTGCTTATCAACCTCATGGAAAACAGCATGAAGTTCGGAAAGGACGGCGGCGAACGGCGCATCGCGCTCCGGGTGCGGACTGAAGGGGGCCGGATGACGCTCCGGGTCTCGGACCGGGGGCCGGGGATCCCCCGCCACGCCTTGAAACGGGTCTTCGACGATTTCTACCGCGTGGATAATGAGCGGACCCGGAACACCCGGGGCACCGGCATCGGACTGGCGTTTGTGAAGAAAGTGATCCTTCTGGCCGGGGGGGCGGTGAGGGCGAGGAACAATGGGGATGAGGCGGGGTGCGCCATCGAGATCTCTCTGCCGCTGTAAGCGGAATTTTCAACATGATTCGGTTTGACGCAACAATCGGGTTATGACATCTATACTTTAAAGAATACAAAAAAGCTTACACCTCTTGGAATCCCGATTGGATCAAAAATGGCCTGTAAAACCTATTCTGAAATTTACGAGGATAACCCTAAACACAAGCTGAAACGAAAAGGAAACATAGCGAGACGACCCACAGATGGCGCCGCGGCTTTGAAAAGCGCCGTGGAGATCAGCGAGAGGCGACTGTTGGGTTGCGACTCTAAAAACAATGAGTTGGTGGTGCTGATGTTACATCACATAGATGAAATTCAATGCGTTAAGTATTTTCATGGCTACGTTATAGATTGCCTGGAACAGCTTAAAAACAGGCAAGATATTGTAAGCACGGCAAGGAAGGCGGGATATCCGCTGCCAAAAAAATAATGGGGGATTCTACCGTTATGCCAATAGATATCCAAACAACGTCAGAACTTAAAATAGGCGATATTTATGAGGATTCGTCTTATCACCCATGTTTGTGCATGGGAGTGGAGGGATATGAGGCGTGGGGCGTTTCTTTGATAGATGGGTCATATCCGAGATGCGAAGATATCGGCCTGTCGGGCATAAGAAAGCTCACTGTGGAAGAAGCGTGGACTTGGCGTGTTTATGGTCCCGCGGATGTCGTTTTGGACGAAAAAGACAGGTGGTGGGATAAGGACGATCAGCCCCGCTTTCATGCCAACGCCTCCTCCAACCGAACAGAGAGCCGCTGAAAAACCGGCAGGTTGGCCATGCAGACCGCGAAGATCACCAGCGCGCCGCCGGCTATCTACAAGGTCGTGATTCCCAGGGCCGTGTGGCGCGCCCCCAGGTTGCGGGCGATGATCATGTAGAAGGCCGCCGAGATCACCGCCCCCACCACCATCAGGTCCCCGAAGAGCGGTCCGCTCAGGTTCCACCCGAAGGACGGGTTCCCCGTGATGAGGATGGCGATGCCGAATGAAATCCCGCCACGCCCTCAAACGGGTCTTCGACGATTTCTACCGCGTGGATAATGAGCGGACCCGGAACACCCGGGGCGCCGGCATCGGTTTGGCCTTCGTGAAAAAGGTGATCGCGCTTGCCGGCGGCACGGTCCGGGCACGGAACAATGCGGACGGGCCGGGATGCGCCATCGAGATTGCGCTGCCCTTATAACAAGCGATTCCATCGTGTCTATCCGTCAAAACATGCGATGGAAACCAGGTAAAGATGTTGCGCATTTGAAGAAGCGACAACGAATGGACCCGAGTTGCATTTGACACTCAAACCGGGTTGTGAGATAAATAATTTTTTTTCGGCTTCTCATACTGACCATTATCCAAGGAGGCGCCAATGGACTCCCAGACAATTGAACAAGGGTTTAACAAAGTGTGGCGAATGTTTGAGGAAACCGACCGCCGATTCAGGGACACCGACGCCAAATTCGACAAATATTTCGGGAAGCTCAAAGAAATGGACCGGAATTGGGGCAAACTGGTGGAAGCCTTGATCAAACCCTCGGTGGGCTGGCAGTTTCGCAAATGGGGCATCCCGGTTTCCGGGTCGGGCCAGCGGGAGGAGGTTCACAAAAACGGCGACACCATGGAAATCGACATCTTGCTGAAAAACACCGACGCCCTTGTCGTCGTGGAGGTCAAAACCACGTTGAGGGTCGAAAACGTGGATGAGCATATTGAAAAGCGGTTAAAGCCCTTCAAGCGGTTTTTCCCGGAATACCGGGACCGGAAGGTGTACGGCGCGGTGGCCTACATCCATGTGGAGGAAAACGCCGACCGATACGCTCACAAAAAAGGTTTGTTCGTTCTGTCCTTCACCACCGGCGACATGGTGGAAATCCAAAATGACGAGCGCTTTGTTCCCAGGGTGTGGGGGGATGGGGATTGAAGCGGTACTGAGTTGGAAAAATTTTGCGCTGTGGCATGCATGTAAAACAGCAAGTGCAGGGACGTACGGCGATCTGATTTTGCAAAACAATCTGTTTTCATCGAATGGAAAAGACGGCGCGGACATATCCTATTCAGGAAACTACCCGTCCTCGGCGACCATTGAAGGAAATGAATTTTCCGCCAACGTGGAAAGCGGCGCGAGGTTTTCCGAATGCTGCCGAAACTGGAAGCGGGCGTTGAATTTGGCGGCGAATTTTCCAATGAATGGGCGGTCCGGCACCAT